>NZ_JACFSZ010000001.1 GCF_014805525.1 Rhabdothermincola sediminis
GCGGGTGGAGTTGATTCATCCGATCGCGATGGAGGAGGGCTTGCGTTTCGCGATCCGTGAGGGTGGTCGCACGGTGGGCGCGGGTCGGGTCACGAAGATCATCAAGTAGCGAACACGGAAGCGAGCCGGTAGCCGCGATGGCCGACAAGCAGAAGATCCGAATCAGGCTGAAGGCCTACGACCACGAGATCATCGACCAGTCGACGAAGAAGATCGTCGAGACGGTCGTGCGCACCAACGCGACCGTGCGGGGGCCGGTTCCGCTTCCCACCGAGAAGCACCGCTACACGGTGATCCGCAGCCCGCACAAGGACAAGGACAGCCGCGAGCACTTCGAGATGCGGATCCACAAGCGCCTCCTCGACATCCTCGACCCCTCACCCAAGACGGTCGATTCGCTCCAACGGCTCGACCTGCCGGCGGGCGTCGACATCGAGATCAAGATCCAGCAGGCCTAGGACTCGTCGGCCCGTTCTCCGATCCGGGCCTGCCCCCGCAGGCCGGCTTGGACCGGCCGAGCGGCCGGCGCTATCCTGGCAGCTCCGTGTGCCGGGCCCGTTCCCGTGCACGTTCCGGTCCGTCGTTCGAACTGACGTCTGTGACGGCCCGTCCCGGCCCGGGGCGGGTACCCCACAGCACAACCGAACCAGGCGCTCCGCCGGGGTCTCCCCGAGCGGAGCGTTCGCGTGAGCAGAGAAAGATCGTTGCCGCCATGGCGAACAAGGCAGTTGTCGGCGAGAAGGTCGGCATGACACAGGTGTGGGACGACGACAACCGCGTCGTGCCCGTCACCGTGCTGCGGGTCACGCCGCTGCGGGTGGTGCAGGTCAAGACTCCCGAGCGGGACGGGTACAGCGCGCTCCAGGTGACCTTCGGCGAGCGGGACCCGCGCAAGCTCAACCGGCCCGAGCGCGGTCACTTCGACAAGGCGGGGGTCAGCCCCGGCCGGGCACTCGTCGAGCTGCGGCTCGATGACGTGAGCGGCTACGAGGTCGGCCAGGAGATCGCCGTCGACGTCCTCGAGGCCGGCGAGCTGGTGGACGTCACCGCCGTGAGCAGGGGCAAGGGCTTCGCGGGGGTGATGAAGCGGCACGGCTTCGCCGGCCAGAAGGCCTCGCACGGTGCCCACCGGATCCATCGCGCCCCCGGCTCGATCGGGGCCTGTGCCACCCCGGCGCGCGTCTTCCGGGGGACCCGCATGGCCGGTCGGATGGGTGGCCGCAAGACCACCACCTTGAACCTCCGGGTGGTCGAGGCCGATGCGGAGCGTGGGCTGCTGCTGGTTCGGGGGGCGGTGCCCGGGCCGAAGGGTGGGACGGTGATCGTGCGGGACGCCGTCAAGTCGACCGCGAAGGGCGGTGCGTGATGCCCACGCTGAAGGTCAGGACACAGATCGGTGCCGAGGCCGGATCGGTCGAGCTGGCCGAGGAGGTGTTCGGCATCGAGCCCAACGTGCCGGTGATGCACCAGGTGGTCACGGCGCAGCTCGCCGCCCGTCGAGCCGGCACCCAGAGCACCAAGACCCGGGCCGAGGTCCGGGGTGGTGGAGCGAAGCCCTGGAAGCAGAAGGGCACCGGGCGGGCACGGCAGGGTTCGATCCGCGCTCCCCAGTGGAAGGGCGGCGGGGTGGCCCTCGGCCCGAAGCCCCGCACGTACGCACAGCGCACACCGAAGAAGATGATCCGCCTCGCGCTCCGCTCCGCCCTGTCCGATCGCGCCGCCGACGGCAAGGTGATCGTGGTCGACGAGTGGGCCTTCGAGGTGCCCCGCACCCGCGAGGCTGCCGATGCGCTGCGAGCCCTGGGCCTCGACGGCCGGGTGCTGGTCGTTCTCGGTGACACCGACCGCGACGTCCTGGCGGCGAAGAGCTTCCGGAACCTGCCCCACGTGCAGGTCATCGAGGCCCGTGAGCTGAACGCGTACGACGTGCTTGCGAACGACTACGTCGTGTTCACCCGTGCCACCCTCCCGGGAGGGGATGGATGAACATGGCGACCGACTTGCCGAGCCGCCCCACGCCTGATCCCGAGGACCGCTCGGAGCTGCTCGACCCGACGGAGCGGGTGAAGAGCGTGAGCGACAAGACCGATCCGCGCTTCAAGGCAGCGCTCGATCGAGCCGAGCGGGAGGAGCGGTTGCGGGCGAAGGCGGCCAGGACCGAGAGCGGCGCGGCCGGTGGGAGCGAACCGCAGGGTGCAGTCGGCGGGACATCGCCGGCTCCGGAGGAGTCCGGGATGCCAGGCAAGGGCACGTTCTCGTTCAACCAGACCGCGGGTGAGACGGAGGATCAGAAGTGAAAGACCCGCGCGACGTGATCATCGAGCCGATCGTCAGCGAGAAGTCCTACGCGCTGCTGGAGCGGAACGTCTACACGTTCCGGGTGCACCCGGAGGCGAGCAAGCCGGAGATCTCCGACGCCGTGGAGGCGATCTTCGATGTACGAGTGGTCAAGGTGAACACGCTGAACCGTCGTGGCAAGCGCAAGCGCAACCGGCGCAGCTGGACCTTCGGCAAGCGATCCGACACGAAGCGGGCTTTCGTCACTCTCGCCGAGGGTGACCGCATCGACCTGTTCGAGGGTTAGGGGACATGGCACTTCGCAAGCGCAAGCCGACCAGCCCGGGCCGCCGGTTCCAGACGGTCTCCGACTTCTCCGACATCACGAAGAAGAAGCCGGAGCGCACCTTGCTCGCGCCCAAGACCAAGACTGGCGGGCGGAACAGCTACGGGCGCAAGACCGCCCGCCATCGCGGCGGCGGTCACAAGCAGCGGTACCGCATCGTCGACTTCCGGCGCACCAAGGACGGGGTGCCGGCGAAGGTGGCGGCGATCGAGTACGACCCCAACCGGAACTGCCGCATCCTGCTTCTCCACTACTACGACGGTGAGAAGGCCTACATCCTCGCCCCGAAGGACGTGACCGTGGGCGACGTGCTCCAGAGCGGGCAGGGGTCGGAGATCCGTCCGGGCAATGCGCTGCCGTTGCGCTACATCCCGGTGGGTACCACCGTGCACAACGTCGAGCTCAAGCCCGGTGGTGGTGGGCGGATGGCCCGCAGCGCCGGCACCAGCGTGCAGCTCGTGGCCAAGGAGGGCGAGCACGCCACCCTGCGCCTGCCGAGCACCGAGATGCGCCGCGTGCCGATCGATTGCCGGGCGACGGTCGGGGAGGTCGGCAATGCCGAGGCGGAGCTCGTCAAGGTGGGCAAGGCCGGCCGGAATCGGTGGAAGGGGGTCCGCCCCCAGACCCGAGGCGTAGCCATGAACCCGGTTGACCACCCGCACGGCGGTGGCGAGGGCAAGACCTCCGGCGGCCGGCACCCGGTCTCGCCATGGGGCAAGCCAGAGGGTCGCACCCGAAACAAGAACAAGCCGTCGCAGAAGCTCATCGTCCGTCGCCGCCGTACCCGCGGGTCGCGGCGGTAAGGGGAGTCCGTCATGCCTCGCAGCCTCAAGAAGGGCCCGTTCGTCGACGACCACCTGCTGAAGAAGGTCGATGATCTCAACGAGAAGGGCGAGAAGCGCGTCATCAAGACGTGGTCGCGCCGCTCGACGATCATCCCCGAGATGGTGGGCCACACCATCGCGGTGCACGACGGGCGTAAGCACGTTCCCGTGTACATCACCGAGTCGATGGTCGGTCACAAGCTCGGCGAGTTCGCCCCGACCCGGACGTTCAAGTACCACGCCGGCCAAGAGAAGAAGGGGCGCCGCTGATGGCCTTCGGCGTCAAGACGAACGAACGACCGGGTGTGCGCGCCCAGGCTCGCTACATCCGGGTCTCGCCGTACAAGGCTCGCCAGGTGCTCGACCTCATCCGCGGCCAGCACGTCGGCCGGGCCCTCGAGATCCTCGAGTTCTCCGAGCGCGACGCGGCGAGGCTGATCCTCAAGACCCTGGAGTCGGCGATCGCCAACGCGGAGCACAACAATGGCATCCCGGCCGACGAGCTGTACGTGTCCGCGTGCTTCGCCGACGAGGGGCCGACCCTCAAGCGCTTCCGCCCCCGGGCCCGCGGACGGGCCGGTCGCATCCGCAAGCGCACATCCCACATCACGGTCATCGTGAGCCGCCTCTCCGCGGAGGAGCTCCAGGCGTTGCGCGAGCGCGAGGCGACGAGCGGGCGGGCGCGTGGCAACCGGGCTGCAGCCGAGGCGCGCCGCGAGCGGGTGGCGCGCAGCCGCCAGGCCAAGGCCGACAAGCGCGCCGCGGAGGAAGAGCACGACCATGATCACGACGAGCACGAGCACGCCCAGGAGGTCGCTCCGCCCCCCGAAGTGGAGGGGGCCGAGGTCGGCGCCGAGGTGACGGCCGCGCACGAGGCGGAGCCGACCGGCGAGGAGGCCGTTGAGGTAGCCGAGGGGAACGGGAAGGAAGAGGACTGATGGGCCAGAAGGTCAACCCATACGGGTTCCGCCTCGGCATCACCACCGACTGGAAGTCGCGCTGGTTCGCCGACCGCGGTGACTACGCGGGGTTCGTCATCGAGGACTGGAAGATCCGCGACTACCTCATGACGCAGCTCCCGCACGCCGCGATCAGCCGCATCGAGGTGGAGCGCACCCGTGACCGGCTCCGGGTCGACGTCCACACTGCTCGACCGGGCATCGTGATCGGGCGCCGTGGAGCGGAGGCCGATCGACTCCGGGCCGGTTTGGCGAAGATCACCGGCAACAACAAGATCCAGCTCAACATCCAGGAGATCAAGCAGCCCGAGCTCGACGCCGCGCTGATCGCCCAGGGTGTCGCCGATCAGCTGGCCGGGCGCGTCGCGTTCCGCCGGGCGATGAAGCGCGCGGTGCAGAACGCGCAGAAGGCCGGAGCGCTCGGCATCAGGGTCCAGTGCTCGGGACGGCTCGGCGGATCGGAGATGGCCCGCACGGAGTGGTACCGGGAGGGCCGTGTGCCGCTCCACACGCTGCGGGCCGACATCGACTACGGGTTCCGCGAGGCCAAGACCACCTACGGCCGCATCGGGGTCAAGGTCTGGATCTACAAGGGCGACATCCTCCCCTACCGCAGCGTCCTGGAGGACAAGATCACCCGCGAGGCGGCGATGGCCGTCGGCGAGACGTCCGGGCAGGCCCGCCCGCGCAAGGTCGTGTCCTCGTCGGCCGCCGCCCGGCGCAAGCCGGCCGGCGAGGCTCCCTTCCCGGAGGAGGTCGAGGCCGAGGAAGCTGCGCCGCTCATCAAGGAGGCCGACCCCGAGCTGGAGCGGCTCCTCGCCGAGGAGGAGGAGATCGAGCGCTCGGTGCGCGAGCACCACGAGACCCCACACTTCCGCCCCGGGGACGGTGATTGATCATGTTGATGCCGAGGAAGGTCAAGCACCGCAAGCACCAGCGGGGCCGGCTCAAGGGCCAGGCCAAGGGTGGCACCACCATCACCTTCGGCGACTACGGCATCCAGGCCCTGGAGCCGGGCTGGATCACCGCTCGCCAGATCGAGGCTGCTCGTATCGCGATGACGCGTCACGTCCGCCGAGGCGGCAAGGTCTGGATCAACGTCTTCCCTGACAAGCCCATCACGCAGAAGCCTGCGGAGACCCGTATGGGGTCGGGCAAGGGGAACCCCGAGAAGTGGGTGGCTGTGGTCAAGCCCGGCCGGGTGCTCTTCGAGCTTTCCTACAGCGATCCGCAGATCGCCCGGGCCGCGATCGAACGGGCGATCCAGAAGCTGCCCATCAAGGCTCGATTCATCGCACGGGAGGAGGCGCTCTGATGGCCGATGCCCGAGCCACTGCCCTACGGGACCTCAACGACGGCGAGCTGCTCGAACGCCTGGCCGAGACGAAGCAGGAGCTGTTCAACCTCCGCTTCCAGCACGTCACGGGCCAGCTCGAGAACCACGCCCGCCTGGGACAGGTGAAGAAGGACGTGGCCAGGATCATGACCGAACTGCGGGCACGGGAGATCGCCGCCGCAGAGGCGCTGGCGCGACACGAGGAGAAGGCCTGATGGTCGACACCGGGACGCAATCGACGACGCGGCCCAATCCGCGCAAGGTCCGCGAGGGACTGGTCGTCTCGAACAAGATGGACAAGACGGTGGTCGTCGAGGTCGTCGATCGCAAGCGTCATCCCCGCTATCCCAAGACGGTGCAACGCACCTCCCGCCTGTACGTCCACGACGAGGCGAACGACCTCAACGTCGGCGACCGGGTCCGGGTGGCGGAGACCCGTCCGCTCTCCAAGCTCAAGCGCTGGCGCCTGGTCGAGGTACTGGAGCGGGCCCGATGATCCAGCAGGAATCCCGACTGCGCGTCGCCGACAACAGCGGGGCCAAGGAAGTGCTCTGCATCAAGGTGCTCGGCGGCTCCAAGCGCCGCTACGCGTCCATCGGCGACGTCTTCGTGGCCACGGTCAAGGACGCCATCCCCGGCGCGGCGGTGAAGAAGGGCGACGTCGTCAAGTGCGTCGTCGTCCGGGTCAAGAAGGAGAAGCGGCGCCCCGACGGCTCGTACATCCGCTTCGACGAGAACGCCGCCGTGCTCATCAACGACCAGATGCAGCCTCGGGGCACCCGCATCTTCGGGCCGGTGGGTCGGGAGCTGCGGGACAAGAAGTTCATGCGCATCGTCTCGCTCGCGCCGGAGGTCCTGTGATGAAGATCCGCAAGGGCGATCGGGTGGTCGTGCTGCAGGGCAAGGACCGCGGCAAGGAGGGCACGGTGACGTTCGCCTTCCCCGCCGAGGACCGGGTGATCGTCGACGGGGTCAACGTCGCGAAGAAGCACCAGAAGCCCACGCGTGCCATCCAGCAGGGCGGGATCATCGACAAGGAGATGCCCATTCACGTGTCGAGCGTGGCGATCCTCTGCGCGGCCTGTGGCAAGCCGACCCGCGTGGGCTACCGCTTCGAAGGCGACGGTACGAAGGTCCGGATCTGCCGCAAGTGCGGAGGTGATCTCTGATGAGCACGGTGGTCACGGAGATGCCGCGCTACAAGCGTCGTTACAACGAGGAGCTGCGGCCGAGACTCAAGGAGCAGCTCGGTCTCCGGAACATCATGGAGGTCCCGCGCCTCGAGAAGATCGTCCTCAACATGGGCGTCGGCAAGGCGTTGCAGCAACAGTCGCTTATCGAGGGCGCCGTACGCGACCTCGAGGTCATCACCGGTCAGAAGCCGGTGGTCACGAAGGCCAAGAAGTCGATCGCCGGCTTCAAGCTGCGTGAGGGCAATGCCATCGGGGTCAAGGTCACCTTGCGCGGCGACCGGATGTGGGAGTTCTTCGACCGCCTGGTCAGCATCGCGGTGCCCCGCATCCGCGACTTCCGGGGCTTGCCGCGCACCTCCTTCGACGGTCACGGCAACTACACCTTCGGCGTGACCGAGCAGTTGATCTTCCCCGAGATCGATTACGACACCGTCGATACGACCAGGGGCATGGACATCACGATCGTCACCACCGCCCGTACCGATGCCGAGGGTCGCGCTCTGCTCGAGGCGCTCGGCTTCCCGTTCAAGCGTGAAGGGCAGCAGTAAGCCATGGCGAAGAAGGCACTGATCGAGAAGGCGAAGCGCACCCCCAAGTTCAAGGTGCGCGCCTACACACGTTGCCAGCGGTGCGGACGGCCGCATTCGGTGTACCGGAAGTTCAAGCTGTGTCGTGTGTGCCTTCGTGAGCTCGCCCACCAAGGCGAGATCCCGGGCCTCAAGAAGGCGAGCTGGTGAGGGGAGGTATGGCGCGATGACGATGACCGACCCGATCGCCGACATGCTCACCCGCATCCGCAATGCGAACGTGGCGATGCACGACGAGGTTCGCATGCCGTCCTCGAAGCTGAAGGAGGCGCTGGCCGCGGTCCTCGAGAAGGAGGGCTACATCAGCGGCTACCGGATCGACAGCAACCCGGACCGGCCGGGCAGCACGCTGACGGTGTTCATGAAGTACTCACCCGAGCGCGAGCGGGTGATCTCCGGGGTGCGCCGGGTGTCCAAGCCGGGGCTGCGGGTCTACACCAAAGCCGACAAGATCCCCCGGGTGCTCGGGGGGCTCGGTGTGGCCGTCCTGTCCACGAGTCAGGGCCTGATGACCGACCGTGAGGCGCGCAAGCGCCGCATGGGCGGCGAGGTCCTCTGCTACGTCTGGTAGGCGAGAGATGTCACGAGTCGGACGTTCCCCCATCCCACTGCCGAACGGTGTCGATGTCGTCATCGAGGGTGGGCACATCACCGTGAAGGGGCCGAAGGGCACACTCGAGCGCGACCTGCCACCCACGATCACGGTTCGCCAGGACGACGGCCAGCTCATCGTGGAGCGGCCCGACGACGAGCGGCAGAACCGTGCGCTGCACGGTCTCACCCGTTCGCTGGTGAACAACATGGTCGTGGGCGTGACCGATGGGTTCCGCAAGGACCTCGACATCGTCGGGGTCGGCTACCGGGCCACGGCGAAGGGGCCGACGACGCTCGAGCTCGCGCTCGGCTTCAGTCATCCCGTCAGCGTCGAGGCCCCCGACGGAGTCACCTTCGAGGTGCCGACGCCGACCCATGTGGTGGTACACGGCATCGACAAGGAGACGGTCGGCCAGGTGGCTGCGAACATCCGCGCCATCCGCAAGCCCGAGCCCTACAAGGGCAAGGGCGTCAAGTACCGCGACGAGCGCATCTTGCGCAAGGCCGGAAAGGCTGCGAAGTGATGAGCACGAGCGCCAAGCAGAAGCGCGAAGCGCGCATCCGTCGTCACCGCCGGGTGCGCAAGCAGGTGCGGGGAACCGCGGCCCGGCCGCGCCTCGCCGTGTTCCGCTCGAACCGCCACATCAGCGCCCAGGTGATCGACGATGTCGCCGGGCGCACGCTCGCGGCTGCGTCGACGCTCGAGCCCGAGCTGCGCGGCGCCGGCACCGGGAACAAGGTGGCTGCGGCGGCCGTCGGCCGGCTGGTGGCCGAGCGAGCCAAGGCCGCCGGGGTCGACAAGGTGGTCTTCGATCGAGGCGGGTTCCTCTACCACGGGCGCGTCGCCGCCGTCGCGGATGCCGCTCGAGAAGCCGGACTGGAGTTCTGATGGCCCTCAACACCCCCGCGTACAACGATGCCGAGGCGCCGCCGCTGCGCGAGTCCCGAGTCATCAACATCAACCGGGTCGCCAAGGTGGTCAAGGGCGGCCGCCGGTTCTCGTTCACCGCGCTGGTCGTGGTGGGCGACGGCGCCGGTCGCGTCGGCCTGGGTTACGGCAAGGCCAAGGAGGTGCCTCTGGCGATCCAGAAGGGCACCGAGGAGGCCCGCAAGAACCTCTTCGCCGTCCCGCTGGCGGGCACGACGATCACCCATCCCGTGATCGGCGAGATGGGCGCCGGGCGGGTGCTCATCCAGCCGGCTGCTCCCGGTACCGGGGTGATCGCCGGTGGGGCCGCCCGCGCCATCCTGGAGGAAGCCGGCATCCACGACGTGCTCTGCAAGTCCCTCGGCTCGTCGAACCACATCAACGTGGCTCGGGCGACGATCGCCGGTCTCCGGGCACTCAAGCGCCCCGACGAGATCGCTCGCCTCCGGGGGCTGAGCCCCGAGGAGTTCGTCCCCGCGGGCCTGCTGAACGCGTACAAGGAGACCCAGCGGGGTCCCCACGTGCCTGACGAGGTGTCGTGATGGCGCTCAAGGTCACCCAGGTCAAGTCGTCGATCGGCACCAAGCCCAAGCACCGCGGCACCCTGCGCGCGCTGGGCCTCGGTCGCATCGGCAAGAGCCACGTCCTCCCGGACCGGCCCGAGATCCGGGGGATGATCGCCCGGGTCCCCCATCTGGTGCAGGTCGAGGAGGTCGCCGAGACCGCAGGAGATGCAACGTGAAGATCCACGACCTCAAGCCCGCACCGGGCTCCAACCGGCGCCGCAAGCGGGTCGGCCGGGGCATCGCCGGCAAGGGCGGCAAGACCGCGGGCCGCGGGACGAAGGGCCAGGGGGCCCGCGACACGATCCCCGTCGGCTTCGAAGGCGGTCAGCTGCCGCTGCACATGCGGGTGCCCAAGCTGAAGGGCTTCAAGAACCCGTTCCGGGTCGAGTACCAGGCCGTCAACCTCGACACCATCGAGGAGTCGGGCCTGGACCAGGTCGATCCTGACGTGCTGCACGAGCGGGGCCTGATCCACAAGGGCGCGCTGGTGAAGGTCCTCGGCCGGGGCCAGCTCAACCGGGCTGTCCAGGTGAAGGCGCACGCCTTCTCCAGATCGGCGGAAGCGGCCATCACCGGGGCAGGAGGTAGCGTTGAGCGCATCCCGCTGCCGTGGGGCGACCGCCGCCCGCCGGCGAAGGGCAACCACCTCACGAACCGCTAGGGGCTGGCCGGTCGCCGGTTCCGGGAGAACGACATCGTGCTCGCCAACCTGAAGAACCTGTTCAAGGTCGAGGATCTGCGCAACAAGATCCTCTTCACCTTGCTCATGATCCTCCTCTACCGCATCGGCGCCTACCTGCCGGTGCCGGGGATCGACGTCAGCGCCATGCGGACCTTGCGGCAGCAAGCCGAGGAGGGTGGCGTGCTGTCGTTCCTGCAGCTCTTCTCGGGCGGCGCGCTGACCCAGATGTCGCTGTTCGCGCTCGGCATCATGCCTTACATCACCGCCTCGATCATCATGCAGATCCTGGCGGTGGTGATCCCGAAGCTCGAGCAGTGGCAGAACCAGGGCGCGGTCGGGCAACGGAAGATCACGCAATGGACCCGCTACGTGACCATGGGCATCGCCGCCATGCAGGCCACCGGGTTCAGCTACCTTTTCCACAACGGCGGTGGGGGTTTCGGTCGGGTACAGAACACCACCGGTCTCGACCTCATCCCCGACTTCGGTCCGCCGCGGGTGATGCTCATCGTGCTCACCCTGACCGCGGGCACTGCGCTGTTGATGTGGATGGGTGAGCTCATCACCCAGCGGGGGATCGGCAACGGCATGTCGTTGCTCATCTTCGCCTCGGTGGTCTCGACGCTGCCCTCCCAGGGTGGGCAGATCAAGGCCAACGGCGGCTGGGGTGCACTGGTGGTCACGATCGCCGCCTTCATGGTGCTCCTGGTAGCCATCGTGTTCGTCGAGCAGGGACAGCGCCGCATCCCGGTGCAGTTCGCCAAGCGGGTCGTCGGTCGCCGCATGTACGGCGGTCAGAGCACCTACATCCCGCTGAAGGTCAACCAGTCAGGCGTCATCCCCATCATCTTCGCCAGCTCCGTGCTCTACCTCCCGCAGCTCATCGCGGGGCTGCTGCCCTCCGAACAGGGGAGCTGGGGTCAGACCGTGCAGCAGTTCATCAGCGACCACCTGGTGAAGCCCAACGCCCCGCTGCACGTGCTGATCTTCGGCCTGCTGATCATCGGCTTCGCGTACTTCTACACCGCCATCACCTTCGACCCTGTGAAGCAGGCCGACACGTTGCGCAAGCAGGGTGGGTTCATCCCCGGCATCCGGCCCGGCCCCCAGACCGAGCGGTACTTGGCCAAGATCCTGTCGCGCATCACCCTGCCGGGTGCCCTGTTCATCGCAGCGGTGGCGCTCGTGCCGTCGTTGCTGCTCACCTCCTTCCTGCCCGGCAGCACGGTGTCGTTCTCGGGCATCTCGATCCTCATAGCGGTGGGCGTGGCGCTGGAGACCATGAAGCAGATCGACAGCCAGCTCATGATGCGCAACTACGAAGGCTTCCTGAAATAGTGGTGCGCCTCGTCGTCTTCGGCCGACAGGGGGCCGGGAAGGGCACGCAGTCGGCTCGCCTCGCAGCGCACTTCGACGCGCCGCACATCTCCACCGGTGACATGCTGCGCGAAGCCGCAGCCGCCGGCACGCCCATCGGGCTCGAGGCCAAGGGCTACATGGATGCCGGCCGGCTGCTCCCCGACGAGGTGATGCTCGGGGTGGTCGAGGAGCGCCTGGCGCAGCCGGACGTTCTCGAGCACGGCTTCCTCCTCGACGGCTTCCCCCGCACGCTCGGCCAGGCCGAGGCGCTCCTCGGCATCACCGAGGTGGACGTGGCGGTCAACCTCGAGGTGCCGGAAGAGGTCGTGATCGAACGCATCTCGAGCCGCCGGGTGTGCAAGGGATGTGGCCGCATCTACTCCGTCGCCGAGCCGCCGTCGACGAACTGGACCTGCGACACCTGCGGTGGGGAGGTGGTGCAGCGACCCGATGACACCTCCGACGCGGTCGCCGCCCGGCTCGCCACCTATCAGGCGGAGACCATCCCGGCCGTGCACTGGTTCGACACCAAGGGGCTCCTGGTCACCGTCGACGGGGTCGGCACCCCTGATGAAGTGGCCGAGCGGCTGATCGCGGCGGTCGAGGCCCGGCTCGCCGAGCGCCGCTGAGCCGGAGCGGAAGGGGTGCGGCGCTCAGCGAGCGAGATCGCGATCATGCGCAAGGCGGGCCGGGTGGTGGCGGAGATGCATGCCTGCATCCGGGAGGCCATCAAGCCGGGGGTGACCACTCGCCGGCTCGACGAGATCGCCCGGGAGGTGATCGAGCGGCGTGGGGCCAGGTCGAACTTCCTCGGCTACGGATATCCCCCGTTCCCGGGGGTCATCTGCGCGTCGGTGAACGACACCGTGGTCCACGGCATCCCGGGCGACCAGCGGCTCCGGGAGGGCGACATCGTCTCGATCGACTGCGGGGCGGTCGTGCAGGGCTGGCACGGCGACGCGGCGTTCACCACCGGGGTGGGGGCGATCAGTCAGGAGGCCCAGCGACTGATCGACGTCACGGAGGAGTCGCTGCGCGCCGGCATCGAGCAGATGATGGACGGCAACCGTATCGGCGACATCGGCCACGCAGTGCAAACCGTGGTGGAGCGGGCCGGCTTCTCGGTGGTGCGCGACTACGTCGGCCATGCCATCGGCACGGCCATGCACGAAAAGCCCGAGGTGCCCAACTACGGCAGGAGGGGCACCGGGCCGAAGCTCCGGGTGGGCAACGTCTTCGCCGTGGAGCCCATGGTCACCGCCGGCAGGCCCGAGACGAAGCTGGCCCGGGACGGGTGGACGGTGACCACCGCCGACGGATCGCTCGCCGCCCACGCCGAGCACACCATCGCCATCACCGATCATGGCCCGGAGATCCTCACCCTGCCTTGAAGGCTCCCGCGCCCGCGGCCGGGCCCACGGCGAGCGGAGTTGGAGGTGCTGGGGCCCTGACGCTAGGGTTTTCGTTCGGCTCTGAGGCGCCTTCGCGCGCTCCGACCATCCACCGCCCTGCAGGAGGACCCACACTGGCCAAGCCCAAGGAAGACGCGATCGTCCTCGAAGGGACGGTTGTCGAGCCGCTCCCCAACGCCATGTTCCGGGTGGAGCTCGACAATGGCCACACGGTGCTGGCCCACATCTCCGGGAAGATGCGCATGCACTACATCCGGATCCTTCCCGGCGATCGCGTCCAGGTGGAGCTGACCCCCTACGACCTCACCCGCGGGCGCATCACCTACCGCTACAAGTGACCGCCGACCCACCGACCAGCCGACAAGTGAGAGTCCGGACAGAGGCCCGGACCCGCCGGGGGATGTCCGACCCGGTGAACCTGAGCCACCGAAACGAGGAATCAGGCGAGAGATGAAAGTGCGACCGAGCGTCAAGAAGATCTGCGAGAAGTGCAAGGTGATCCGCCGTCACGGGCGGGTGCAGGTCATCTGCGAGAACCCGCGCCACAAGCAGCGGCAGGGCTGAGCGATGGCCCGGATCGCAGGCGTCGACATCCCCCGCGAAAAACGGCTCGAGGTCTCGCTGACCTACATCTACGGCATCGGCCGGCGTACCTCGCAGCAGATCTGCGAGGCCACTGGCATCAGCCCCGACACCCGGGTCCACAACCTCACCGACGAGGAGGTGGCCCGCATCCGTACCTTCATCGACCAGAACGTCAAGGTGGAGGGCGACCTGCGCCGCGAGGTCGATCAGGACATCAAGCGCAAGATGGAGATCGGCTGCTACCAGGGCCTCCGGCATCGCCGAGGCCTGCCGGTGCGAGGCCAGCGCACCCAGACCAACGCCCGTACTCGGAAGGGGCCGAAGAAGACCGTCGCCGGCAAGAAGAAGGCCAAGAAGTAGGCAGGGGAGGAACCATGGCCAAGCCAAGCTCGGGCGGGCGCCGCCCCCGCCGCAAGGAACGCAAGAACGTCGCCTACGGGGTGGCGCACATCAAGAGCTCGTTCAACAACACGATCGTCAGCATCACCGATCAGGAAGGCAACGTCCTGGCGTGGGCCAGCGCTGGCAACGTGGGCTTCAAGGGCTCCCGCAAGAGCACCCCGTACGCCGCGCAGATGGCGGCCGAGGCCTGTGCCCGCCGGGCGATGGAGCACGGCGTGCGCAAGGTCGACGTGCTGGTGAAGGGTCCGGGGTCGGGCCGCGAAACCGCCATCCGGTCCATCCAGAACGCGGGCATCGAGGTCACCGGCATCAAGGATGTGACGCCGGTGCCGCACAACGGTTGCCGTCCCCCGAAGCGGCGGAGGGTCTGACGTGGCGCGCTACACCGGTCCGAAGGCACGGGTCTCCCGCCGCCTGGGCACCAACATCTGGGGCACCAAGGGTGAGACGGTCGCGCTCGAGAAGCGCCCGTACCCTCCGGGCGAGCACGGGAGGACCCGCCGCCGGGGCAACGTGTCGGAGTACCTCCTCCAGCTCCAGGAGAAGCAGAAGGCCCGCTTCACCTACGGCCTCTCGGAGAAGCAGTTCCGCAACCTCTACGAGGAAGCCAACCGCAAGGAAGGCGTCACCGGCGAGAACATGCTCCGCTTCCTCGAGCTGCGCCTCGACAACGTCGTCTACCGCGCCGGCTGGGCGGCGACCCGCCCCCAGGCCCGCCAGTTCGTCGGTCACGGGCACGTCTCGGTCAACGGCAAGCGGGTGACGATCCCGAGCTACCGGGTCCGCAAGGGCGACCTCATCACGCTGCGCGACAAGGCCCGTCAGATGGTGGTCGTGCAGTGGAACCGCGACGTGCTCGATCGCACCCCTCCGGCCTGGTTGGAGTCGAGCGACGACGGGTTCGCGGTCACGGTGCTCGACCTGCCCCGCCGGGAGCAGATCGACGTCCCGGTGCGCGAGCAGCTCATCGTCGAGCTCTATTCGAAGTAGGCCCCGGCCGAGTCCACATCGCCACCACAGAGGTAGAGGTAGAAGCACATGCTGGTCATGCAGCGTCCCAAGGTCGAAGCGCTCGGTGAGCCGGAAGGCAACCGTCAGCTCTTCGCCATCGGCCCCCTCGAGCCGGGCTTCGGCCACACCATCGGCAACTCGCTCCGTCGTACGCTGCTGTCGTCGATCCCCGGCGCGGCGGTGACCCAGGTCCGCTTCGACGACGCGCTCCACGAGTTCGACACCATCAAGGGCGTCACGGAAGATGTCACGGACATCATCCTCAACCTGAAGGACCTGGTCCTGCGGGTGTTCTCCGACGAACCGGTCACGCTGCGCCTCGACGTGCGCGGCCCGGCCGACGTCACCGCCGCGGACATCACGCCGAACGCAGACGTGGAGATCCTCAACCCCGAGCTGCCCATCGCCACGATCAACGAGAACGGGCGGCTGGCCATCGACATCACCGTCGAGAAGGGCGTGGGGTACGTGTCGGCCGAGCGGAACAAGACCTCGAACACCATCGGTGTGATCCCGGTCGATTCCATCTTCTCGCCGGTGCGGCGGGTGACGTTCGCGGTCGAGCCCACCCGGGTGGAGCAATCCACCGAGTACGACCGGCTGGTGCTCGACATCGAGACTGACGGGTCCATCACTCCCCGCGACGCGCTGGCCTCTGCGGGTGCCACCCTGCAGTCCCTGGTCCAGCTCGTGGCGGAGATGAGCGAGGAGCCCCAAGGTCTCGAGCTCGGTGAGGTCGGCGTGACCGCCGCCGGTTCGCCCGACCTCGAGCTGCCCATCGAGGACCTCGACCTCTCCGAGCGGCCCCGCAACTGCCTCAAGCGAGCGCAGGTCAACACCATCGGCGAGCTGCTGGAGAAGACCGAGGACGACCTGCTCGCCATCACGAACTTCGGCCAGAAGTCGCTCGACGAGGTGATCCAGAAGCTCGACGAGCGGGGCCTGTCGCTCAAGCACCGGGACTGACGGGAACGGAACTGCGATGCCAGCCACGCCACGCAAGTCACGCCGCTTCGGCGGTGACGCCGCGCACCAGAAGGCCATGATGGCCAACCTGGCCGCGTCGCTGTTCGCCGCGGAGGCGATCGTCACCACCGAGGCCAAGGCCAAGGCCCTCCGCCCGATCGCGGAGAAGCTCATCACCAAGGCCAAGAAGGGTGGTCTGCACAATCACCGCCAGGTGGTGGCGTTCCTGCGCGACAAGGAGATGGCGTCGAAGCTGTTCGATGACATCGCCCCGCGCTACACGGAGCGCCCCGGCGGCTACACCCGGATCCTCAAGCTCGGTCCACGCCACGGTGACAACGCGCCGATGGCGCGCATCGAGCTGGTCTGACGACCCGGGGGCCATCCCTGCCTGCCGATCGGTCCTCGGGGCGGGAGCGGCAGGACATGACCCTCTTCGACGACGACCTCGGCACGGGGGTCGAGCACCAACCTGGCGATGACGACCCGGATCTGGTGCGCGTGCGGCTCGTCGTGGCCTACGACGGGTCGCCCTACCACGGGTTCGCCGCCAATCCCGGCGTAGCAACCGTGGCGGGCACCCTGCAACGCACCATCGAGCGGGTCCTGCGGCATCCGGTCGAACTGACGGGCGCGGGTCGCACGGATCGGGGCGTGCACGCCTGGGGGCAGGTCGTCTCCTTCGACGCTCCGGCCGCGGGTCTCGACCTGGGGGCCCTGCAACGGTCGATCAACAAGCTCTGCGGTGGCACCATCGTGGTTCGGGAGGCCGCGGTGGCGCCGCCCGACTTCGACGCCCGGTTCTCGGCTCGCTCGCGCACGTACCGCTACACGATCGTGAACCGTCCGGTGCCCGATCCCTTCCTCGCCGCCACCTCCTGGTGGGTCGATCAGCCCCTCGATGTCGCCGCGATGCGGCTCGGTTGCGACCCGCTGATCGGCGAGCACGACTTCAGCTCGTTCTGCCGGCGGCCGAAGGACCGGATGATCGGCACCGAGGACGACGGCGATCCTGGCCCGTCGCTCGTCCGCCGGGTCATCGACGCGCGCTGGGACGACGAGGGCGACGGCGTCCTGCGGTTCACCATCGAGGCCACCGCGTTCTGTCACCAGATGGTGCGCAGCATCGTCGGCACCCTCGTCGACGTGGGGTTGGGTCGGAAGCGTGCCGGGGAGGTCGCAGGCATCCTCAGGGGGCGCGACCGTTCGCTCGCCGGCCCGGTCGCGCCGCCGCAGGGCCTGTGTCTCTGGAGGGTCACGTACTGACTCATCCTGGGTAGGCTCGAGCGAGGTTGCTCGCTGGTCATCCCGGCCGAGCACCGTCCGTGCGATGGCGAGAGAGAGGCGAGCGAGCCACATGTCGAGCGAGGGATATCACGAGCCCGTCGAGCTGCTCGACGAGGACGTGCGCGATCGTCACCGGGCGATCGTGTCGATCATGGAGGAGCTCGAGGCGGTCGACTGGTACGACCAGCGGGTGCGGGCCACGAGCGACGAGTCGCTGGCGGCAGTGCTCGGGCACAACCGGGACGAGGAGAAGGAGCACGCGGCGATGACCCTCGAGTGGCTGCGCCGTCACGACCCGGTCCTCGACCGTCATCTCCGCACCTACCTGTTCACCGAAGGATCGATCACCGAGCGCGAGCAGCAGGCCGAGCACGGCCAGAGCGGCGAGCACGGCGAGAGCGGTGGGCAGGCCGCGAGCCCTGGGCCTGGCGGAGGACCGCCTCCTGACGGCAGCCTCGGCATCGGAAGCCTGAAAGGGGAGTGAGCGTTCGATGAACCACCTGTTGCGTGAGGTCGCGCCGATCTCCGAGCGGGCGTGGGAGGAGATCGACCGGGAGGCGGCGACCACCCTCAAGCACTTCCTCGCCGGTCGACGGCTGCTCGATTTCGAGGGACCGAAGGGCTGGGACCACATAGGGGAACCGACCGGGCGGGTCGATGCCCTCGGCAGCCTCCAAGGCGGTGCGGTCAGCGCGGGCGCCCGGCGATCCCAGCCGATGCTGGAGCTGCGCACGACCTTCGAGGTTTCGCGTCGCGAGCTCGAAGCGATCGATCGGGGCTCGTGCGACGCGGACCTCGATAGCGTGCGCGAGGCCGCGAAACGGGCCGCGCTCGCCGAGGACGAGCTGGTCTTCCACGGCTTCCCGGCAGGAGGTGTCCAGGGCCTGGTGGGGGCCACACCGCTGGAGCCGGTGCCGATCACCACCGATTACGAGCGGTATCCGCGCTACGTCGCCCAGGCCATGGCCCGACTGCAGGACGTGGGCGTCGATGGGCCGTTCGCCATTGCGCTTGGCCCCCGCTGCTACACGGGGGTCATCGAGGAGTCGGAGATGGGGGGCTACCCCGTCCTCGAGCACCTGCGCCTGATCCTGGGTGGGCCCGTGGTGCGTGCCCAGGCGGTCGACGGTGCTGTCGTGATGAGCATCCGCGGTGGGGACTTCAAGATCGTCACCGGTCAGGACTTCTCGATCGGCTACCTGTCCCACGACCGGGACACGGTGTCGCTCTACCTGGAGGAGACGATCACGGTGCAGATCTGTCTACCCGAGGCGGCGGTGCACCTCCGCTACCCGGACTGAGGTCGCCGGGCCTCCGGCACCCGAGTTGCTCGGCGTCGGCCGCCCTCCTATCGTTGTAGGTCGCCTCGGGAGCACCTGCGGTGCGCGAGGCAGACGAGTCCGTCCCGACGATCCTGTCGTTCCAGACCAGAAGGTGCCGGCGCGTGCGCACGTACTCCCCGAAAGCCAGCGAGATCGAGCGGTCTTGGCACGTCATCGACGCGGAGGGCCTGGTCCTCGGACGGGTCGCCAGCGAGGTGGCACGGATCCTCCGGGGCAAGCACAAGCCCACCTTCGCCCCGCACCTCGACACCGGTGATCACGTAATCGTCGTGAACGCGGACAAGGTCGTGCTGACCTCCAACAAGGCCGACAAGGTGCTCGTCCACCGGCACTCGGGCTACCCGGGTGGGCTGCGGTCGCAGAGCTACGGCGAGCTGCTCGCCAAGCGCCCGGAGGAAGCGGTACGACGAGCGGTGCGCGGCATGCTCCCGAAGACTCGCCTCGGCCGCCAGATGCTTCGCAAGCTCAAGGTCTATGCCGGCCCCACCCATCCGCACGCCGCGCAGCAGCCCCGGCCTCTCGCTCTCGAGCACGCACGGGCTCGCTGAACCAGTTAGCAACGGAGTCGACGAGCATGCCCAAACCACTCATCCAGTCGACCGGCCGGCGCAAGCGAGCGGTTGCCCGCGTGCGGGTGCGTACGGGGTCGGGGCAGATCACGGTCAACGACCGGCCGGTCACCGAGTTCTTCCCCTCGGAGACCCACCGGATGATCCTGTCCGAGCCGCTCCGGCTGACCAACACCGCCGAGGTCTACGACGTCGACGCGACCATCACCGGCGGAGGAGTGTCGGGGCAGGCGGGCGCGCTGCGTCTCGGCATCGCTCGGGCGCTCGCCGGGCTCGATCCTGATCTGCGCACCGAGCTGAAGCGTGCCGGCTTCCTCACTCGCGATGCCCGCGAGAAGGAGAGCAAGAAGTACGGCCTCAAGAAGGCTCGCAAGGCACCGCAGTACTCCAAGCGCTGACCTGCGGGCATGACCCTGCGCTTCGGGACCGATGGCGTTCGGGGCCATGCCGACGAGCTGAACGACGATCTCGTTCGGGCCCTCGGGCGTGCGGCCGGCCGGGTGCTGGCGGGCGAGCTTCGCGGTGCCACCGACCGTCGTTTCGTGATCGGGCGCGACCCGCGGATCTCCGGTTCGCGCATCGAGCAGGCGCTCGTGGAAGGGCTCGCCGCCGAGGCGGTCGGGGTGGAGCTGGTCGGCATCGCACCCACGCCTGCGGTGGCCTGGATCGCAGCCGCGCGCCTGGTACCCGCGGCGATGATCTCCGCCTCCCACAACCCGTACCACGACAACGGGGTCAAGTTCTTCGCTGCTGGCGGACTCAAGCTCAGTGACGCCGAGGAAGAGCTCCTCGAAGGAGAGCTCGACCGCATCCTCGCCAGCTCACCTGAGCCCGCCAGGGGACAGGCACCGCCGCTTCGCGAGGGTACGGAGGATCTCGAGCGCTACGAGCTGACCCTTGTGAACGCGCTGGAAGGTCGGACCCTCGAGGGGCTGTCGGTGGTCCTCGACTGCGCGAACGGCGCCGCCTCCGGGCTCGCACCGCGGGTGTTCGAGCGGCTCGGCGCTTCGGTGACGGTGATCCACGCACGACCCGACGGGCGCAACATCAACGCGGGGTGTGGATCGACCCATCCGGAGGACCTCCGCAAGGCCGTGATCGCCGCCGGCGCCGACGCCGGGCTGGCCTTCGACGGCGATGCCGATCGGGTTCTGGCGGTCGATGAGCTGGGGGAGCTGGTCGACGGTGACCACCTCATCGCCCTGTGCGCCATCGACCTGCGTGAGCGGGGGCGGCTCCGCCACGACACGGTCGTGGTCACCGTGATGTCGAACCTGGGCTTGCGCCTCGCCATGCGCGAGCACGGCATCGAGGTGGTCGAGACCCAGGTCGGTGACCGTTACGTGCTGGAGGCGCTCGAGGCCGGGGGCTTCGCGCTCGGCGGCGAGCAGTCGGGCCACGTCATCTTCCGCGATCTGGCCACCACCGGTGACGGGATCCTGACCGGTGTCCACCTGCTCGACGTGGTCGCGCGTGCCCGCCGGCCGCTCTCGAGCCTGGCGGCGGAGGTCATGACCACCCTGCCGCAGGTCCTGCGCAACGTGCGGGTGGCCCGGCGCGACCCGGCGATCATCGAGGCGGTCGCCGACGAGGTCGCCGCCGTCGAGGCGGCACTGGGTGAACGTGGGCGGGTGCTGGTCCGGCCGAGCGGTACCGAGCCGCTGGTACGGGTGATGGTGGAGGCCGACGACCGAGGCGTGGCAGAGGAGGCCGCGCGGCGCCTCGTCGCCGCGGTCGAGCGGACGGCCCGGACGTAGACTGGCGCCTCTATGTGCGGGATCATCGCCGTCGTCCGCCGCGTCGGCGAGCGGACGCCCCCTTCCGCTGCCGAGCTGACCGAGCTGCTCGATCCGGTCCCCGCCATCCTCGACGACGTCGTTCGGGGCGGGCCGGCGGGCTCGCTCGACGAGGCCGCCGAGCGGATGCAGGCGGCTGACCGCATGCTGCGGGGCGTGCCCGGCGTGATGGCGCTGATCCGGGATCGGAACCTGCTCGGTCACCTCGACCTCATGATGTCGGGGGTCAGCGCCCAGATCGGCAGGATCGAAGCGGCGCTCGACGAGGGCCGGGCCGTAGGCCGCTCACCAGCGGAGGTCGACGCCGCGAGTGCGGCGCTGATTCGCCTGAAGGACGCGTGCTGGGCCGTGGAGCGGGATCGGCTCCGTACGGCGCGAGCCGTCGACGACCTTGCCGGCCCGGACGCGGGGCTGGCCGCGTTGGCGGTGTACACGTCGATCCAGCAGGCACTCTCCGCGCTGGATCGCCTCGAGGTCCGTGGTCGTGACTCGGCCGGGGTGCACGTGCTGGTCCGTGGTCATGGGCTCGACCTGTCGTCGCCCGCGGTACGGGCCGCCATCGAGCAGCGGGCTGCCGACCCGCTGTTCGCCGCCGGTGCGGTCCGGGTCTCCGGCGAGCTTCTGGGCTTCGTCTACAAGGCCGCGGCCGAGATTGGCGAGCTCGGCGACAACACCCGTGCCCTGCGCCAGTCGCTACGGGCCGATGACCTGCTTCGCCGGGCCCTCGACTCGCCCACTGCCGAGGCGGTGGTGATGGGGCACACGCGGTGGGCGAGCGTCGGCATCATCTCCCAGCCCAACGCGCATCCCCTCAGCTCCGACGAGGTCGATGGCGAGAGCGGCCCGTACGTGACGGGTGTGCTGAACGGTGACGTCGACAACTTCGCCGACCTCAAGGCGGCTGACGGGCTGCGTATCGCGCCGGAGATCACCACCGATGCGAAGGTGATCCCCACACTGGTCTCCCGCCAGCTGGCCCGCCAGGTCGACCTGGTGGAGGCGTTCCGCTCCACCGTCAACCGTCTCGAGGGATCGGTCGCCATCGCAGCCCAGGCAGCGATCGCTCCGCGCGATCTCCTGCTGGCGTTGCGGGGCAGCGGCCAGGCCCTCTACGTCGGGCTGGCCGAGGACGCCTTCATCGTGGCGAGCGAGCCGTACGGGGTGGTGGAAGAGACCGACACGTACCTCCGGATGGACGGGGAGAGCCCGGCCGACCCCGGCAACCCGGCGTCGCGCGGACAGGTCATCCGGCTCCGGGGCGCGCTCGCGGGGGCACTGGAGGGCATCGAGCGCTGGTCCTACGACGGCACGCCTCTGCCGGTGGATCCCGCGGAGCTGTCGGTGGCCCAGATCACCACCCGGGACATCGACCGGGGTGCCTTCCCGCACTACCTGCTGAAGGAGATCTCCGAGTCCCCGTCGTCGTTCCGCAAGACCTTGCGAGGCAAGCTCGTCGAGACCCACCCGGACGGCGGCGAGCCCGGCCTCGGGGTGCGGCTGAGCGACGACGCGCTGCCCGCCGACATCCGCCGCAAGCTCCGTGACCGGGTGATCCGGCGGGTGCTGGTCGTCGGGCAGGGAACCGCCGCGGGTGCGGGCCACAGCCTCGCGGCTGCGCTCGCCGTCGTGGCTCCCGATGCACCGCTGCAGGTCGCGCCGCTGCTGGCCACCGAGCTGTCGGGCTTCGACCTGCGCAACGACATGTCCGACACGCTGGTCGTGGCCATCAGCCAGTCGGGCACCACCACGGACACGAACCGCACGGTCGACCTGGTGCGGGCTCGTGGCGCGTCGGTGATCGCCATCGTCAACCGGCGCAACAGCGACCTCACCGACAAGGCCGACGGGGTGCTCTACACCTCCGACGGTCGCGACGTCGAGATGAGCGTGGCGTCGACCAAGGCCTTCTACTCCCAGATCGCGGCCTGCTTCCTCCTGGCCGTCGCCATCGCCGACGAGCTCGGCCTTCCCCCGCAACCCGACCGTCAGGAGCTGCTCCGGGCGCTGCGCGCCCTGCCCGAAGCCATGGAGCGCACGCTCGAGCTACGTCCGGCGATCGCTCTCGCCGCGCAGCAGCTCGCTCCCAGCCGGAGGTACTGGGCCATCGTCGGCAACGGCGTGAACCGCATCGCCGCGTACGAGGTGCGGATCAAGCTCTCCGAGCTCTGCTACAAGTCGATCGCCTGTGACGCCACCGAGGACAAGAAGCACATCGACCTCTCCTCCGAGCCGCTGATCGTCGTGTGCGCCGCCGGCCTCAATGGCTCCACCGCGGATGACGTGGCCAAGGAAGTCGCCATCTTCCGGGCCCACAAGGCGGCGCCGGTGGTGATCGCCAGCGAAGGCGACGAGCGCTTCGGTGCCGCGTTGCACGCGATCCTCGTGCCGCAGACCCATCCCGGCCTGGCGTTCGTGCTATCGGCCATGGCCGGGCACCTGTTCGGCTACGAGGCCGCCCTGGCGATCGACGCGCAAGCGAGGCCGCTGCGGGAGGCCCGAGCCGTGATCGAGACGACCCTCTCCTCCGCGGGAACCGATCCGGCCAGCCTGCTCGAGTCCATCGCCCCCGCGCTCGAGCCGCTAGCCGGGCGTTTCTACGACGGGCTGCGGGCCGGGGACTACGACGGCCACCTCGAGGCCAGCACCGGGGTACGGCTCGCCTCGCTGCTGCGGTTCGCGCTCGGCACGGTCCCCCTGGAGGCCTACCAGGCCGAGTACGGGAAGGTGGGCACGCCGAGCGTGGTCATCGAGGACCTGCTCGCCGCGTTGACCCGGGCGATCGACGAGCTCACCCGCCCGATCGATGCCATCAAGCATCAGGCGAAGACGGTGACCGTGGGCATCAGCCGATCCGATGAGACCCTGTTGCAGGTGCCGCTCGTGCGAAGCGTCCTGAACGCCGGTGCGCCACGCGACCGGCTCAGCTACAGCAACCTGCGCACGCTGGCGGCGCTGGAGCCGCTGGTCGACGAGGTGCTCGGCTACACCCGCTACTCGATCAGCGGTCGGGTCGACGACGGCGACGACGCGGCGACCATCGTGGTCGTCGATCGGGGCGGGCTCGGGCGCGAGCTGCGCAGCCGCACCGACGACAACCCCGCCCTGCGGGGCACCAAGCGCCGGGTGGCCACCGAGCGCATGGTGCTGCTGGCCCGCGGCCGTAGCGACGGCCGCACGGTCGTGATCGTGCCGGAGGTCAAGGACAACCAACCGACCGGCCTGACGCTCCTGCACGTCCGGCTGGTGGAGTCGCTCCCGTTGCCCACGCTCCGAGCCGTGCTGCAGGGCTACCGCGGTCGGTACCAGGCCCTGCGCGACGCCGTCACGGAGACGGAGCCGACCTTCCGTGACGACATGCTGACCGACATCCCGCTGGTCGAGCTCATGACCGACCCCGTGTACGACCTGGCCGAGCGCTGGCGGTCGTGACCTCGCGGAGCAGGGCCACGTGTCCGTGATCGGCATCGGCACTGACCTGGTCGAGCTCGATCGGTTCCGGGCGACGCTCGAACGCACGCCGTCGATCGTCGACCGGCTCTTCACCCCCGGCGAGCAGGCGTACGCGCTGCGCCGCGGCGATCCGGTGGAGCGGTTCGCGGTGCGCTTCGCGGCCAAGGAGGCCGTGCTCAAGGCGATGGGTCTCGGCATCGGCGGGATGGCCTTCCGGGACATCGAGGTACTGCGAGCCGAGTCGGGGAAACCCTCGTTGCTCCTGCACGGGCAGGCCGCCGAGCTGGCCGCGGGCCGGGGCGTGGAGCGCTGGCTGTTGACCCTCACCCACACCGACCACCTGGCCCAGGCCATCGTGATGGCGCTGGGGGAGGGATCGCCGTGATCCCCGTCGTCACCCCCGAGGAGATGGCCGCCATCGACCGGGAGGCGCCCGAGCCGGTGGAGGTGCTCATCGGTCGGGCCGGCTGGGCGGTGGCCCGCGCCGCCCTCGAGCTGCTCGGCGGCACCTACGGCCGCCGGGTGGTGGTCCTGGCGGGCACGGGCAACAACGGCAACGACGGCCGGGAGGCCGCTCGCCTGCTCCGGGCCCGGGGGGTGCGGGTCTCGGTCCTCGACGCCCTCACGGCCCCGACGCACCTTCCCGCCTGTGACCTGGTGATCGACGCCGCGTTCGGCACCGGCTTCCGGGGCGCCTACCGGGCGCCTGCCGTGGTGCCCGGGCAGCAGGTGCTGGCGGTCGACATTCCCTCGGGGGTCTCCGGTCTGACCGGGGAAGCCTCCGAGCGGGTGTTGCGTGCCGATCGCACCGTTACCTTCGCGGCCCTCAAGCCCGGACTGGTGCTCGAGCCCGGGGCTTCCTACGCAGGAGCGGTCGAGCTGGCGGACATCGGGCTCGACACGTCCTCGGCGTCGGCGCAGCTGGTGGAATCAGCAGACCTCGCGTCGTGGGTGCCTCGGCGCGACCCGAGCACCCACAAGTGGCGATCGGCGGTGTGCGTGATCGGTGGGAGCCCGGGGATGGAAGGAGCCGCCGCCCTGGCCGCGAGCGCCGCGTTGCGAGCCGGTGCGGGCTACGTACGGTGGGCTTCCCCTGGTGGGGTCCCGGCGGCGAAGCCCCTCGAGGTCGTGGGCGCCGAGCTGCCCGCCCGAGGGTGGTCGTCGGTGGTGCTGGCCGATCACCGCCGGTTCCGGGCGCTGGTGCTCGGCAACGGGCTGGGGTTGGACGACGGGCACCGTGACGACGTACGGGCCGTGGTGGCCCAGCGGGACGTACCCGTGGTCGTGGACGCCGACGCGATCACCCTGCTCGGCTCGTCGGCCGCCGAGGCGGCCGGCCCCTCGACGGTGTTCACCCCCCACGATGGTGAGTTCGCCCGCCTGGACGGCGCACCTCCTGGTCCCGACCGCATCGGCTCCGCCCGGGCACTCGCGGCGCGCCTGGGCGCGGTGGTCCTGCTCAAGGGGCCGGCGACGATCGTGGCCGCGCCGGACGGTCGGGTGCTGCTCAGCGCCACCGGCGACGCCCGCCTCGCCACCCTCGGCACGGGCGACGTGCTCGCCGGGGTGATCGGCGCGCTGTGCGCCACGGGGCTCGATCCGTTCCGCGCCGCGGCCGCGGCCGCATTCATCCACGGTGAGGCCGGAGACCTAGGCTGGCGGCGAGGTCTCGTGGCCAGCGACCTCGTCGAGCACCTGCCGGAGGTGCTCGGGCGGTACGCCGCCGACTGAGCGATCCGATCGAGCCAGGAGGAGTCGCATGCTGCGCGACATGCCCGTGCGCGAGGTGATGACCACCGACGTCGTCTCCTTCACCCCCGACGAGAACGTGCAGGACGCGATGGGGCGGCTGGTCGGTCGTGGCGTGGATGCCGGCCCCGTGGTGGACGGTGTCGGGCATGTCGTGGGCATGCTGTCGACGGGTGATCTCATCGTGGAGGAGGCTCGACTCCACTTCCCCACGATCGTCAACTTCCTCGGCGTGAACGTCACCATGCCGTTCAGCGAGCGCAAGCTCGACGAGTCGATCGAGAAGGCGCTCGGGGCGACGGTGGGTGAGGTGATGACCGCGAAGCCGATCACCTGCAAACCCGATGACACCATCGAGGATGCCGCGACCCTGATGCACGACCACGACGTGTCCCGCTTGCCGGTGGTCGACGACGAAGGTGCGCTGGTCGGCATCATCGCCAGAGGTGACATCGTCCGGGCAGTCGTGGCCGGCATCGGCGATCGCGACCGCTCCTCCTGACCCGATGCGAGCCACCCGCGCCGAGATCGACCTAGGTGCGATCGCGCACAACGTCACCGTGCTCGCCGAGCTCGCCGCACCGGCGCAGCTCTGCGCGGTGGTGAAGGCCGACGGCTACGGGCACGGCGCGATCGCCGTCAGCGAGGCAGCACTCGGCGCCGGCGCCTCGTGGCTGGGGGTGGCGCTCGTGGAGGAGGGAGCGGTGCTGCGCAAAGCGGGGATCGACGTGCCGATCCTGCTCCTCTCACAGCCCCGCGCCGCCGATCTCGAAGCCGCGGTGCGGTACGAGCTGCGCACGACCGTGTACACCCGTGAGGGCATCGAAGGGTTGGCCTCGGCGGCGGAGCGGCTCGGGGTCCGGGCCGTGACCCATCTCAAGGTCGACACCGGCATGAACCGGGTGGGAGCGTCGCCGGCGGACGTGGTCGGGTTGGTCAAGGAGATCGCCCGTCACCCGATGCTCGAGCTGGAAGCGGTGTGGACCCACTGCGCCGTCGCCGACGAGCCCGGGCACCCTTTCACCGACGAACAACTCGACCGCTTCGAGGGGGTGGTCGCCGAGCTCGAGGCCTCGGGTCTGCGCCCGCGGATGCTGCACGCCGCGAACTCGGCGGCGACCATCGATCGCCCACGAGCCCGGTTCGACCTGGTTCGCACCGGCATCGCCGTCTACGGCATCGCCCCGTCGGCTGCGTTGGCCGGGAAGCTTGATCTGCGCCCCGCGATGTCGTTGGTCTCCGAGGTGTCGATGGTGAAGCGGGTGCGGGCCGGTGAGGGCGTGTCCTACGGCCTCACCCATCGCTTCACCCGGGACACCAACGTCGCCACCGTGCCCATCGGCTACGCGGACGGTGTCCCCCGCCGCCTCGGGTCCGTCGGCGGATGGGTGCTGATCGGTGGTCGGCGCCGCCCGATCGTGGGGGTGGTGACGATGGACCAGCTCATGGTGGACTGCGGTGACGACCACGTGGTGGTCGGCGACGAGGTGGTGCTGATCGGTGAGCAGGGTGGCGAGCGCGTCACCGCCGAGGACTGGGCTGGGCCCCTCGACACGATCGCCTACGAGATCGTCTGCGGCATCGGCCCACGGGTCCAGCGGCACTACCGGGGGCTGGCGTGCCCGGCATCGGGCGGGCGTTGAGCGGACCGCTCGGCGCGGCTCCTAGCGTGGGGCCGTGATCACGGACGTGGAGGGCGTCGAGGTCGGGCACTGGACCGACCCGGTGGCCCGCACCGGCTGCACGGTCGTGCTCTTCCCGCCGGGTACCGTCGCGTCGGGTGAGGTGCGCGGCGGCGCTCCCGCCACCCGCGAGTTCGCCCTGCTGGAACCGGAGCGGCTGGTGGATCGGATCGACGCCGTGGTGCTGTCGGGCGGTTCGGCCTTCGGGCTGGCAGCCGCCGACGGCGTCATGCGCTGGCTGGAGGCCCGCGGTCGTGGCTTCCCCACCGGCGGGGGGCCGGTGCCGATCGTGGTCGGCCTGTCGCTGTTCGACCTGCTCGTCGGCGACCCTTCCGTGCGTCCCGGCCCGGAGGAGGGGTACGCGGCGTGCGAGCAGGCGAGGTCGGGGACGATCGAGGTGGGTGCGGTCGGCGCGGGCACCGGCGCGACGATGGGCACGTGGCGGGGGCGGGACCACGCAAGGCCCGGAGGACTGGTCACGGCCACGGTGCGAGAGGGTGAGGTCGTCGTCTCGGCCTTGATCGCGGTCAACGCGTTCGGCGAGGCCGACGACGGGATGCTGAGCACCCGACTCGACCACCGATTCGCCGACGTCGGCGAAGGCAGCTTCGGGAACACGGTGATCGGCGTCGTGGCCACCAACGCCGCCCTCGACAAGCACGCATGCTCCGTCGTCGCGGGCGGTGCTCAGGACGGGATTGCCCGAGCCGTGTTCCCGCCCCACACCCTGGTCGACGGCGATGCCGTGGTCGTGGCCGCGACCGGGGCGGTCGCAGCTTCGACCGAGCTCATCCGCACCCTGGCGGTCCTCGCGGTAGAGCGCGCCATCCGCACGCTGGCCTGACTCGGGATCGCCGAAGCAGCAGTAGCCTGATCGGCCGTGCCCACCGCCTTCGAAACCCTCCGCTACGAGGCGCTGTCGTGCACGGCGTGCAAGCTGGCGGGGCTCGGGCGGACGCAGGTGGTCTTCGGGATGGGCGACCCCGAGGCGCCGTTGATGTTCGTGGGCGAGGGGCCGGGCGCCGAGGAGGATCGGCAGGGGCTCCCGTTCGTCGGTCGGTCGGGGAAGCTGCTCGATCAGCTCCTGGAGGAGGAGCTCGGCGTCACCCGCGATCGGGTCTACATCGCGAACGTGGTGAAGTGCCGCCCACCCGGCAACCGCGACCCCCAACCGGACGAGATCGCCGCCTGCCGGCCGTACCTCGAGCGCCAGATCGACCTGATCCGGCCCCAGGTCGTCGTCACCCTGGGCAAGTTCGCCGCCCAGCTCCTGCTCGGCACCACCGAAGGGGTCACCAGGCTGCGGGGCCGCTCCTTCCCCTTCCGTGACGGTGTGCTGATCCCGACCTTGCATCCGGCCTACGCGCTACGGGGTGGGGGAGCCCCCCTCGCCCAGATGCGTGCCGACCTGGTCCGGGCGAAGCAAGCGCTCGCCGAGCGCGGGACCGTGCTCTCGTGATCGTCGCCGCCACCCACAGCCCCGAGGAGACCAAGGCGCTGGCGGCGTCTGTCGCCGAGCTGACCCGAGCCGGCGACCTCATCCTCCTCGCCGGTGACCTCGGAGCCGGCAAGACGGCGTTCGCACAGGGCTTCGGGCGGGCGCTCGGCGTGGAGGAGAGCATCACCAGCCCCACCTTCACCCTTCACCGCCGCTACCGGGGGCGCCTGCCGCTCGACCACCTCGACGTGTACCGGCTCGAGCAGCTCGCCGAGGTCCTCGACATCGGCCTGCCCGAGCTCCTCGACGAGGGGGGTGTGATCCTCGTGGAATGGGGCGACGCCATCATCCCGGCCTTGCCGGCGGACTACCTGCAGATCCGCATCCGCTTCGGCGAGGGTGATGACGACCGGGTCTTCGAGCTGACCCCGGTCGGGGCGCGGTGGTCGGGCCGCAGCCGCGCCCTCGCTGCCGCCGTGCGCCGGTGGGTGCTCGAGGGCGACTCGGGCGGCGAGGGGGCGGCGCCGTGCTGATCCTGGGCATCGACACCGCCACCCCGCAGGTGAGCGTGGCGGTCGGGGGACACGAGGGGGTGTTGGCGTCCACCCAGTCGGCGCGGGGCCGCCAGCACACCGAGATCCTCGCACCCTCGATCGAGTTCACCTGCCGGCAAGCGCGCATCGAGCTCGCCGAGGTGAGCGTGGTCGCCGTCGACCTGGGTCCCGGCCTGTTCACCGGCTTGCGGGTGGGCATCGCTGCGGCCAAGGCCATGGCTCATGCCCTGCGGGTGCCGATGATCGGGGTCACGAGCCTGGACCTGGTGGCCTTCCCCGTTCGGTTCACCCCCCGCCTCATCGTCGCCACGATCGATGCCCGGCGGGGTGAGCTGTTCCACGCGTTCTACCGGCAGGTCCCCGGCGGGATGCAGCGCCTCACCGACTACCAGGTCGGCACGGCCGACGACCTTGCCTCGGAGATCATGGCCAGCGGTGAAGAGTGCCTGCTCGTGGGCGACGGGGCGTTGCGGTACCGCGAAGTGTTCGAGGGGATGGCCCGGGTCGAGCTGGTCGACGAGGGGCTGGCGTACCCGTCGGCGACGTCGCTGGTGCAACTCGCACACCCGAGGGCTCTGCGTGAGGACTTCGTGCAGCCCTGGGAACTGGCGCCGCTGTACCTGCGCAAGCCCGATGCCGAGGCGAACTGGTCCACGAGGAACGGGTGAGCGGGTGAGCGTGCCGGAAGCGAACGGTGCTGATCCCGCGGCGCTCGAGGTGCGGATCATGCCCATGCGGCGCCGCCACCTGCGGTCGGTGTTGCGGATCGAGAACCAGGTGGCGCACCGAGGCTGGTCGCTCGGGTTGTTCATGAGTGAGCTGGCGGCCCGCGATTGTCGCATCTACCTGGTCGCCAAGGTCGGGCCGGAGGTGGTTGGCTACGCAGGCGCGCTGCTCGCCGGTGACGATGCCCACGTGACCACGATCTCGGTGGATCCCCGTTGGCAGGGCCGCCGGATCGCCACCCGGATGCTGCTCGTGCTGGCCCGCAAGGCCATCGAGCGGGGCGCGCAGGCCCTGACGTTGGAGGTGCGGGCGTCGAACGAGCCGGCGATCCAGCTGTACCGGCGCTTCGGCTTCGTGCCCGCGGGAATCCGGGCCAACTACTACAGCGACCTCGGGGAGGACGCGCTGGTCATGTGGGCGAGTGACGTGCGGTCTGCCGACTACGCGCAGCGGCTGGCGGCGATCGAGGCCGGCCTGCCCACCGGGACCGAGATCGAGGAGGTCGGATGGTGAGCGAGTATGCGGATCGCGAGGGCCTACGCATCCTCGGAATCGAGACCTCCTGTGACGACACCGCGGCAGCGGTCGTGGTCGACGCCCGAGAGGTCCTCTCGTCGGTGGTGTCGAGCCAGGTCGACCTGCACGCCCGTTTCGGAGGCGTGGTGCCCGAGATCGCCAGCCGGGCCCACGTGGAGCTGCTGGTCCCCGTCATCGCCGGCGCGCTGGTCGAGGCGGGCATCACCGATGACCACCTCGATGCGGTGGGAGCGACGGTAGGCCCGGGTCTCATCGGTTCGCTGCTGGTCGGGGTGAGCGCCGCCAAGGCCCTCGCGCTGGTGTGGGGCGTGCCGTTCGTGGCCGTGAACCATCTCGAGGCCCACCTGTACGCCGCGCTGCTCGAGGAGCCGGAGCTCGAGCTGCCGGTGGTGGTCCTGCTGGTGTCGGGCGGGCACACGATGCTGGTGCTGATGGAGGATCACGGCCGCTACCGGGTGCTCGGTTCCACCATCGACGATGCGGCCGGAGAGGCGTTCGACAAGGTCGCCCGGTTCCTGGGGTTGGGCTACCCCGGGGGCCCGGCGATCGATCACCTGGCCATGCAGGGCGCGCCCGATGCGATCGCCTTCCCCCGTGCGATGCGGGACGAGGGCTACGATTTCTCCTTCAGCGGGCTCAAGACCGCGGTGGTCAACCACGTCCGCAAGCACCCCGAGGTGAGCACCGCGGACGTGGCCGCCTCCTTTCAGGAGGCGGTGGTCGACGTGCTGGTCGCCAAGGCTCGCCGAGCGGCCCGGGAGGTGGGGGCCAGAGGGCTGGCCCTGGCCGGCGGCGTGGCCGCGAACTCGCAGTTGCGCGAGCGTGTGCTCGACGCCTGCGAGGAGGAGGGGCTGCACGCGTTCCTGCCCAGCCACTCGATGTGCACCGACAACGCGGCGATGGTGGCGGCCGCCGCGTGGTGGCGGCTGCGTTCCGAAGGGCCGTCCCCGCTCGACGTCGGTGCCGACCCGAACCTGCGGCTCCCCGACGTCTCCTGAACGAGCTGGGGGCGAGGATCGTCTTCGATGGTCGCGGCGTGTTGGCGGCGGTGCCGACCTGAGCGGGGATGTGCTGGGTGGTGGTGCGGCGCGGGCGGAGGTTGCCTCTGGAGCCGACCGGTGCCACGACGCCGTTGTCGGCGAGGCGCTGGAAGTAGCGCACCGAGAAGTATCGGGCGGACTCAAAACACTTCGGGTGTCGCGATCGTTTGCGGTTGGTGCCTGGTGATCGTATGGCGCGCAGCGACAGGGAGGTCGGGTGATGGTCAGGTTCGGGCGGATGGTGGTCCGGGTTGCTGTGGCGGTGCTGCTGCTCGGGCCGCCGGCGGTGTCGGCGGGTCAGACGGTTGCCCCCCCGTAGGGGCTGAGCGCCTGCTGGTGGCGGTGGGCCCGGACAGCACCGGGGTGGCTCGCCGGGAGTGGGGTGAGCCGGTGGTGCGGGCGAGGCCGATCCGTGACACTGCCGTGGGGTTCCGCCGGTCCCTGCTGGGTGGCGACGCGGAGGTGCGGTCGGCGCTGGGGGCGGGTGTTCCCGGTGAGCGGGTGGCGGTGCGTGGGCGCGCCGTGTCGCTGGAGTTGTTCGACGGGCAGGTGGTGGATCTGGTGCCGGTGGAGGTGACGGTCGACATGCCGCACCCGGTCACCGAGGCGTCGGTTCCGGGGGTCAGCTGGATCGGTCCGGGCGAGCTGGACGGCGCGGTCGTGACGGCCGGGTTCTATGCGAGCGATCGGGCGGTGTTCGGTGGGATCACCTGGGCCGGTCACCATCTCCAGGTGCGTCAGGCCGGCGATGGTGGGCACGTGCTGCTCGAGGTGCGCCAGGTCGATGACGTGCACGGACACGGGCCCGGCACCCATGACGAGGATCCGGTGGTGCCTGGCGAGGATCCGGGTGGGTTCGACGATGCGCCGCCCGCTGGCCTGGATGGGGTGGAGGCCGGCGGTGCGGTGCAGCGCGGTCGGGCCGGGACCGCGACCACCGCGTTGGCCGGGGGACGGCCGCCGATGGCGACGCTGGCGGGGCTCGACGGGGCCAGCGACCCGCCGGTGATCGACATCCTGGTGCTGTACGCCAACGGCTCACCATCGAACATCCTCGAGGTGATCGGCTACCAGGCGACCATGATGAACGCGGCGCTGGCGAACAGCGGCATGGGCACCCGGGTCAACATCACCGCCCGCGAGTACATCAACTACAACCAGCTTGCGACCCTAGGCGGTGACCGAGACAAGCTGAAGCAGGGGTTGGGGGGTTCCGGTTCGCTGAAGTCTGCCAAGTCTCTCCGGGACTTCTTCCGAGCCGACGTCGTCAGCCTTGTCGTGCCTAACAATGATGCAAACGGCGCGTTGGGAATCGCATACGTTCCCCAACGAAAGCCCGCGCCGCTGGATCAGTGGGCGCTGAACGTCTGGACCGTGCAAGGCACGGTTCAGCACTACTCGTTGGCGCACGAGGTCGGTCACAACCTGGGGGCGGGTCACTCCCCGGACGACGGCAACTCCGAGGAGCATCTGGGTGCGTACTCGTACAGCCGGGGCCATCGGGTGGCCGGAGGGGGCAGCACGGTGATGGTGGCGACACCCGGGTACTGCGGCCTACCACCGAACGACTGCCCGCTGCAGCTCCAGTACTCGAACCCGGGCATCGGGTTCCTCAACCGCCCGTGGGTTCCGTCGGGGAGCTCGTCGGCGAACAACGCCTTGACGATCGACCAGTTGAACCCCGTCAGCGCCAACTATCGGCGGGCGGGGCCGTACAACGGTCTGTGGTCGGTGAGCGACGACCTCGACAACCAGGTCGAGATCTCGCTCACCTGGGGCGGGGCGTCCTCGGACATCGGCATCGTGGGCGACTGGAACGGCGATGGCATCGACACCCCGGCGGTGTTCCGCCAAGCGACCGGCCAGTGGTTCGTCTCCAACTACTGGAACGGCTACCAGGACGTCGGCAACTTCACCTGGGGTGGTGGCCCGGGTGACATCCCGTTGGCGGGCGACTGGGACGGCGACGGTGTGGACACGATCGGCATCTACCGGCTGGTCGACGGCCTGGGCCAGTGGCACCGCAACGACCACCTCGATGGCACGACCGAGGCCATCAGCTACTTCGGCGGGACCGGCGACCGCCCGTTCGTACACGACTACGACGGCAACGGCACGGACCGCCCCGGGGTGTTCCGACCCTGGCTGACCCAGACCAACTGGCACCTGGCCAACACCTGGGGCAGCTCGGCGAACGTCTACTGCAGCTTCGGTGGTGGCGTCACCGATCTGCCGGTCGTCGGCCGCTGGCCGGGAGCGTCAGCGGACCGGATCGGCATCTACCGGGAAGGCACCTGGCACCTGCGCAACGGATGCAGCACCGGCACCGTCACCTACGTGACCGGGTTCGGCACGGCACTCGACCGCAACCCGTTCGTGGGCCGATTCACCAGCGGTTCCATTGACACCCCCGGGAGGTTCCTGTGAACACGACCTTGCGAACGGTCACGGCCACCGCCGTACTGGTAGCGGCGATTGCGCTCGCCGGGGCCGCGCCGGCCCAGGCAGGTGGCACGATCTCGGATGTCACGTTGAGCACCCTGTCGGGCCCACCCGGCACCGCGATCATCATCGAGAGCACCTGCGTGTTCGAAGGACACCCGGTTCCCCAGGTGCGTGCGTTCCTTCAAGACGCCGGCGAAGGTGGGGCTGCAGAGGCACCCAGCGGGCCCTCGGGACTCTCCCGGTACCAGTTGGTGGTCCCAATCGACACGGCGCCTGGTGACAAGCTGCTGCGCGTCCACTGCGCTCAGACCGAGGAGTTCACGTTCACGGTCACCGATGAGCCGCCGGTGACCTCACCTCCGCCGTTGCTGGCCTTCTCGATCGGCCCGACATCTGGTCCGCCGGACACCGAGGTGGTCGTGTCGATCGACTGTCGCGACGTGGACGGTGCGCCGGCGACCCGAGCGGAGGTCGAGTTCCGCACGTTCGAGGCCCCGCCGCTCGTCGTGGAGACGGCACTGGACGCCGCCGGTACGGCAAGGCCCGTCATCGTCGTCCCGGACGTACGACGGCCATTCAGTCATGAGATTGCCGTCAATTGCTACTCAGGGAATGTGGGTGTCGCGACGGGTTTCACGTCGTTCGAGGTGACCGAACCGGCGCCGACCACGACCACCACATCGCAACCGCGGCCCGCTACCACCTCCCCGAGGTTCACCGGATAAGCAGCGGCGCACGCGCAGTCGCGGGGCCATCCGCGCCGAACTGTTCGTCGAAACCACCGGAGAACGGCGGAATCGGTGAACGGTTCAGTGCGCGCCGGGCGGGTTCTCGGGCGGCACCGTGGCGACGGTGACCGGCGGGCACAGCCAGCGACGGCCGCGGGTCCACCCCGCTGCCGGTCCTACCATGAGCCGGCGCACGACCGAGCGGAGGCAACGCGATGACCGTCACGACCCGACCGACGCCCCCACGCACCGGCCCCCTCGGCCTCCCTCCCGGCCTGACCCCGGGGCTCGTCGGCGAGCTCACCCGGCTCGTGCCAGCCTCCGGGGACGCCCCGGGGGTGGTCACCCGTGCCCCCTTCGACGGCACGGTGCTCGCCGAGCTGCCCCAGTGCGGTCCCGACGACGTGCGCGCCGCCGCCGAGCGCGCCCGCCAGGCCCAGCGACGCTGGGCGGCCACGCCGGTGAGACAGCGGGCGGCGGTCGCCCTGCGCCTGCACGACCTGGTCCTGGCCGAGCAGCGCCGGATCATGGACCTGATCCAGGCCGAGAACGGCAAGGCCCGCCGGGACGCCTACCTCGAGGTGGCCGACATCGCCGTCACCTGCCGCTACTACGCGCGCCGTGCCCCCGCCCTGTTGCGCCCCCGGCGCCGCCGCGGGCTCGTCCCCGGCCTCACCGTCGCCCACGAGCACCACCACCCCAAGGGCGTGGTGACCGTGATCTCGCCGTGGAACTACCCGTTCAGCCTCGGGGTGGGCGACACCGTGCCAGCCCTGCTGGCGGGCAACGCCGTGCTCCAGAAGGCCGACAACCAGACCGCGCTCACCGCCCTCTACGGCCTGCAACTGGCCCACGAGGCCGGCCTGCCCGAGGACCTGTGGCAGATCGTGCTCGGACGCGGTGGCGTGATCGGCGACGCCCTGCTCGACGAGGCCGACTTCCTGATGTTCACCGGCTCGACCGAGAGCGGCCGCGTGGTCGCCGCCGCTGCGGGGCGGCGACTCATCGACTGCTCCCTGGAGCTCGGCGGCAAGAACGCCATGCTGGTGCTCGACGACGCCGACCTGGACCGGGCGGTGGAGGGCGGCGTGCGGGCCTGCTTCTCGTCGAGTGGGCAGCTGTGCATCTCCGCCGAGCGCCTCTACGTGGCCGACCGGATCTACGACCGCTTCGTACCCCGCTTCGTCGAGGCCGTGCGCTCCCTGCCGATGGGTGCGGCCTACGACTTCCGCTACCGGATGGGCTCGCTCACCAACGCCGAGCAGCTCGAGGCGACCCGGCGCCACGTGGACGACGCCGTGGCGGCCGGTGCCACCGTGCTCACCGGCGGTCGGCATCGTTCCGACCTCGGCCCGTACTTCTTCGAGCCCACGGTGCTCACCGACGTGACCCCGCCGATGGCCTGCTTCGCCGAGGAGACCTTCGGTCCGGTGGTGTCGATCTACCGGGTCGCCGACGACGACGAGGCCGTGGCCCGCGCCAACGACAGCCGCTACGGGCTCAACGCCAGCGTGTGGACCCGGTCCGCCCGGCGGGGCACGGCGGTGGCCACCCGCCTGCGCGCCGGCACCGTCAACGTCAACGAGGCATACGCCGCCGCCTGGGGCAGCGTCGACGCCCCGATGGGCGGGATGGGCGACTCCGGTCTCGGGCGGCGTCACGGCGCGCACGGCCTGCTCAAGTACACCGAGGCCCAGACCGTTGCCCGCCAGCGGCTCGCGAACCTGGCTCCGCCGGTGGCGGCCCTCGGCGACGAGGGCTACGCAGCGGTGCTCACCGCGTCGCTGCGGGCGCTCAAGCGGATCGGCTGGCGATAGGGGTGGCAGCCCTCCCGGCTGGTAGACAGGGGGATGCGCGATGACGACGCACCAGTGACGGTCGACGACAAGCTGGTGACGTGCCTGTGGTTCGATCATGGGCAAGCGCGCCGAGCCGCGGAGTTCTACGCCTCGACGTTCCCGCACAGCCACGTCGACGGCATCCGGTCAGCCCCGACCGACTACCCCGGTGGCTCGGCGGGTGACGAGCTCCTCGTGGAGTTCACCGTGCTGGGCCGACGTTTCGTCGGTCTCAACGGCGGCCCACAGTTCCGACCGAACGAGGCGGTCAGCTTCATGGTCGTGACCGAGGATCAGGCCGAGACCGACCGCTACTGGGACGCCCTCGTCGCCGAAGGAGGTCGGGAGAGCGAGTGCGGGTGGTGTTCCGATCAGTGGGGGTTCGCCTGGCAGATCACCCCGAGGGCACTGCTCGACGGGCTTGCCGATCCGGACCCGCTCGTCGCCGAGCGGGTGATGCGGGCGATGATGACGATGAGCCGGATCGACGTCGCGACGATCGAGGAGGCGAGACGGGGAAGCCACGCCCCTGGCGGGTGACGGGCGGTAGGCCCGCCGTCGACGGCGATGACGTGAGCAATCACGTAGGCGGTCTCCGAGCTCAGCAGCACCACCACCACCGCCTCGACTTCCTCGGCCGTGCCGACCCGCTCGAGCGGTACCCGGGAACCGACGGTCTCGGCGACGGTGGGTCGGTGAAGTGGGCACCGAGGCCCTCGCCGGCGGTCGCCCCCGGGCAGACGCAATTGACCCGGACACCCTCCGGGCCGTACTGCACGACTGTTAGCCGGTTCCGGGGGTTGTGCTCGCCGACCTCGGCTGCCTACGATTAGCACTCGAACCCGTAGAGTGCTAAGCACTCCAGCGAAGAGAGTGCCAACCGGATTCGCCGAATGGAGGCGTGCACATGAACCTTCAGCCCCTCGAAGACCGCATCGTCGTGAAGCCGGGTGAGTCCGAGGAGACCACCGCCAGCGGCCTGGTCATCCCCGACACCGCCAAGGAGAAGCCCCAGCAGGGGGAGGTGCTGGCGGTGGGCCCCGGTCGCCGCTCGGAGCAGACCGGCGAGATCATCCCGCTCGACGTGAAGGTGGGCGACACGGTCGTCTACAGCAAGTACGGCGGTACCGAGATCACCCTCGACGGTGAGGACCTCCTGATCCTCAACGCCCGCGACGTGCTCGCCGTCGTCACCAAGTAGGAGCTGACCGATGCCCAAGATCCTGAAGTTCGACGAGGATGCCCGCCGCAGCCTCGAGGAGGGTGTGAATCGCCTCGCCGACGCGGTGAAGGTGACCCTCGGCCCCAGGGGCCGCAACGTGGTGCTCGACAAGAAGTTCGGGGCACCGACGATCACCAACGACGGGGTGTCGATCGCCCGGGAGATCGAGCTGGACGACCCGTTCGAGAACATGGGCGCCCAGCTGGTCAAGGAGGTCGCCACCAAGACCAACGACATCGCCGGCGACGGGACCACCACCGCCACCGTGCTGGCCCAGGCCCTCGTGCGTGAGGGGCTGCGCAACGTGGCCGCCGGCGCGAGCCCACTCAGCCTCAAGCGGGGCATGGACAAGGCGGTCGAGGCTGCGGTCGAGGCGTTGCGCGACCAGGCCAAGGACGTCGAGGACAAGTCGGAGATCGCTCAGGTGGCCTCGATCTCCGCTGCCGATCCCGCCATCGGTGAGGTCATCGCCGATGCCATCGACAAGGTTGGCAAGGACGGGGTGGTCACGGTCGAGGAGTCGAACACCTTCGGCATGGAGCTCGACTTCGTCGAGGGCATGCAGTTCGACAAGGGCTACCTGTCGCCGTACTTCGTGACCGACCCCGAGCGCCAGGAGGCCGTGCTCGACGAGCCGTACATCCTGTTCGTCAACGGCAAGATCAGCTCGGTGCAGGACCTGCTCCCCGTGCTGGAGAAGGTCATGCAGACCGGCAAGCCGCTGCTGGTGGTGGCCGAGGACGTCGAGGGTGAGGCACTGGCCACCCTCGTGGTCAACAAGATCCGCGGCACCTTCAACTCGGTGGCCGTGAAGGCCCCGGGCTTCGGCGAGCGCCGCAAGGCGATGCTGGCCGACATGGCGATCCTCACCGGTGGCCAGGTCATCTCCGAGGAGGTGGGCCTCAAGCTCGAGAACACCACCCTCGACCTGCTCGGCCGGGCTCGCAAGGTGGTGGTCACCAAGGACGACACCACCATCGTCGAGGGTGCCGGCACCGAGGAGGACGTCAAGGGCCGCATCGCCCAGATCAAGCGCGAGATCGACGAGACCGACTCCGACTGGGACCGCGAGAAGCTCCAGGAGCGCCTCGCCAAGCTCTCCGGTGGCGTGGCCGTCATCAAGGTCGGCGCGGCCACCGAGGTGGAGCTCAAGGAGAAGAAGCACCGCATCGAAGATGCGCTGTCGGCCACCCGGGCGGCCATCGAGGAAGGTGTGGTCGCCGGCGGTGGCACCGCGCTGCTGCGGAGCCGGGCGGCGGTCACCAAGCTCGCCGAGTCGCTCGAGGGCGACGAGGCGACCGGTGCCCGCATCATCCACCGGGCGCTCGAGGCCCCGGCGCGGCTGATCGCCGACAACGCCGGCTTCGAGGGTGCGGTGATCGTCCAGCAGACCGAGGCCGAATCCGGCACCACGGGTTTCAACGCGGCCACTGGCGAGTTCGTCGACCTGCTCAAGGCGGGGGTGATCGACCCGGCGAAGGTGACCCGGGCCGCCCTGCAGAACGCGGCCTCGATCGCCGGTCTGCTGCTCACCACCGAGACCCTCGTGGCCGACAAGCCCGAGGAGCCGAACCCGGCGGCGGCCGCCGGCATGGGTGGCATGGGCGGCATGGGCGGCATGATGTGAGGCGCTGAGCCCATTCCTGGTGCTCGACGTGGCCGGCCCAGCGGGCCGGCCACGTCGCGTCCGGCGCGCCGGTGCGGGCCCGTGGGTGCTCCGGGCGGATCAGTCCTCGGGGAGGCGCCTGCGTTCCTGGCCCAGGTTCGACACCACCCGGGCCACCATGGTCACCAGGAACACCTGGCCGGCGACGGCTTCGAAGATCACCGCGGCCCGCCCGAGGGCGGTCGCCGCCGTGAGATCACCGAAGCCGGTGGTGGTCAGGGTCACGAAGCTGAAGTACTGGAAGTTCCCGAGGTTCGGATCGCGGATCTGAGCGAAGAACGCGCCCGCTTCGACCGCGTCGAGGCAGCGGTAGAAGGCGCTGAAGAACAGCCCGATGATCAGGTAGGCGGACAGCGCGGCGGCCAGGGTGTTGAGGCTGACGGTGCGATGCTGCAACGCCCGAGCGAGGATGGCCGGGAGGGTGAGGATGAGCAGGAGCGCGAACGACAGCGACGAGATGACGACCAGGAGGGAGCGGTCGTCGTAGCTGCCGTGGTGCATGATGCTGGCCACGATGGCGGCGACGGTGCCGACCACCGACAGGGTGAACACGACCCGTCGAGTGCGTCGGGAGGCGTTGCTCCGCCAGAACGACAGGAACACGATGGCCAGCGTCATTGGGAGGGTGACGAAGCCGAAGAGCAAGGGACTCCACGCCCCGAGTGGGAACGACACCATGACCCCGAGCGCGAGCAGCAGGATCGGCAGGTAGCTGTCGGGGCTGCGCATATCGTGCTCGATGGTGTGGCGGAGGTGGTGAGGGTCGGGGGCCGCGGCGCCAGCGCGCTCGTCGGGTATCGCCCCGGTCGTGGTTCCCGGTACCACCTCGTCGGCCACCTGCGGCAGCGTAGGGGCTCGGTACGATGCCGGACATGGATGAGCGACCGCCTCCCGATCCCGAGAAGCTGCTGGCGTGGTGGATGGAATGGGAGCGAGGGGAGACGCCGCCTGGCCGGGTCATGGCCAACCTCAAGACCGGTGGGCTCCCGGACCTGCTGCGCCAGTTGGTGGACGCCACCCCCCCGTCGTGACCCGCCACCGGGTTCGATGAGCGATCGGGGCGGGGCACAGCTCATCCCCAGGCCGGCGTCGAGCCGCCTCGGCGGTCCCCCGCCGTGGCACGCCCTTCCGGTGGAGGCAAGGCACCTGACTCTCGAGGGGATCCGGGCCTCGCTGGCCGCGGGGGGTCCCCCTCGCCCGTCGCTACTGGAAGGCACCGGGGTGCGGGCCTCTGCGGTGCTCGCTCCCCTCTACGAGCTCGACGGCGAGGTGCACGTGGTGCTCACCCGGCGTGCCCAGCACCTCCGCTCGCACCGGGGCGAGGTCAGCTTCCCCGGTGGCGGGCAGGAGCCGGGTGAAGACCTGCTCGACACGGCGCTGCGGGAGGCGTGCGAGGAGACGGGGCTCGACCGTTCGGCGGTGGAGATCATCTGTGAGCTCGACCACCTCCAGACGGTCACCAGCCGCTCGTTCATCGTGCCCTTCGTCGGCGTGCTCCCCGGCAGGCCGACGCTGGAGCCGAACCCCGCCGAGGTGGAGCTGATCCTCCACGTGCCGCTCGACGAGCTGCTCCTCGACGGGGTGTACCGGGAGGAGCGCTGGGGTCTCCCGCCGCTCGACCGGCCCATCTACTTCTTCGAGATCGTGGGCGACACCATCTGGGGAGCCACCGCCCACATGCTGCGCAACCTGCTGGCGCTGGCCACGGGCACCCGCTGGCGTTGATCGGACGCCAGCGCCTGCCCCCTCGAACCGGCTCACCTCACCCCCCCCGAACTGGCAGGTCGAACGCGTGCTCGAGCATGCAGAGCCGCGGCCAGTTGGGCGGGTGGGCGGCGGGAGAGGAAGGTGGGACGGCGGGCGGTGGGACGGCGGGGTGAGTACGGTGAGCGCGGTGCCGCTGAACACGCTTGCGCCGGGCGATCTGGACAACCGCCGGTTCCCCGTGCACACCTACACCGGTCGTGGGTTCCGGCAGGCGTACGTCCGGGAGGGCGAGGGCGGGGTGCCGCTGCTGCTCGTGCACGGCTGGCCCGAGACCAAGCGGATCTGGTGGCGGGTCGTCGGGCCGCTGGCTGCGGCTGGCTTCGAGGTCGTCGTCCCCGATCTGCGGGGCTTCGGCGACTCCGAGGATGGGCCGGATCGCTTCGGCGACGTCGCCGCCCACTCGAGGGATCTCCACGCTCTCCTGACCGACGGCCTGGGGCACGACCAGGTGGTGCTCGCGGGTGGCGACCTCGGCGGGGCCGTCATCCAGGACCTGGCGCTGCGCTGGCCCGAGCTCGCGGACCGGCTCGTGCTGTTCAACGCGCCCGTGCCCGGCATCGGCCGGCACGCTGGGCGACCGGTCGGTGGCAGCGCGCACGACTACTTCGTCCGCCAAGGCACCGACGCGGACGGGCTTGCGGCCGAGCTGGCCACACCCGACCAGCGGCGGCGCTACATCGCCACCTTCTACACCTCCCGCTTCTGGGCTCATGAGGGAGCTTTCGGACCGGACGCGGTCGACTTCCACACCGAGCCGTTCGCCGACGCGCGGGTGCTGCGGGCGAGCTTCCGGGCCTACGAGTCCTTCTTCGACCCGGCCGCGCGCAGTGAGGAGTCGGTACTCGCACCCAACCCCGACTTGCGGGCCCTCATCCTGTACGGCCCTTCCGATCACGTCATCCCGAACGGGTTCGATCTCGACGCCGCCGAGGCGTTCCCGGACCACGTCGGGCCGTTCCTCTTGCGCGAGTGCGGCCACTTCGTGCCCTGGGAGGCGCCGCACGCCTTCGCCAGCGCCGTCATCGCGTTCTGCGGGGACATCCTGGCCGGCTGGCCGGGACGCTCGAACCGGTCCAGCGACTAGCGTGCCGTCATGCCGAAGCTGATCTTCGAGGCCGACACCCAGCAGGAGCTGGTCGCGCAGGTCAAGCGCTGGCTCGCCTCGCTCGAGGCCGGTGACGACGGCACGATCTCCGTCAGCCAGGCCATCACCCAGGGCGCCGAGCTGACCAAGGACGCGCTGCGGATCATCGCCGCAGCCGCGCCGAAGCCGGTGGCCCAGAACGAGCTGGTGAAGTCGCTCACCGCGATGGGCTACAAGGCAACCGATGCGACCTCCCGGGCCCTCGTGGAGGGGCTGGACACGATGGAGGCGCTCAGCGGCGGCAGCGTGCTCCGCCAGGTCAGCGAGAAGGGTCGCAGCGCCGTGTACCAGATGAACGTGGCGGTGGCGAAGCAGGTGCTCAAGACGCTCACCGGGGGTTCCTGAGGCTCGGGGTAGACTGGTCGTTTCAGCGGGCTGGAGGCGCAGGGCCCGGGCATCGGAGCCCGGCGACGGAACTGAAGGGGCTGCCAAGTGGCTGAGGTCGAGATCGGCATCGGCAAGTCAGGTCGGCGGGCGTACGGGTTCGACGACATCGCGATCGTGCCCAGCCGGCGAACCCGCGATCCCGAGGACGTCGACATCAGCTGGGAGATCGACGCGTTCACCTTCGACCTGCCGCTCATGGCCTCCGCCATGGATGGGGTGGTGAGCCCCGCCACGGCGATCGAGATCGGTCGGCTCGGAGGCGTGGGGGTGCTCAACCTCGAGGGCCTGTGGACCCGCTACGAGGATCCCGAACCCTACTTGGAGGAGATCGCCTCGCTACCGGCCGAGAAGGCCACCCGGCGGATGCAGGAGATCTACGCCGCGCCGATCCGCCACGAGCTGATCGGTGAGCGCATCCGCCAGATCAAAGACGCCGGGGTGGTGTCGTGCGCGTCGGTCACTCCCCAGCGCACCGAGGCGTTCGCCAAGTACCTCATCGAGGCGGAGCTCGACCTGCTGGTCATCCAGGGCACGGTGGTCTCCGCCGAGCACGTCTCCAAGACCCAAGAGCCGCTCAACCTGAAGAAGTTCGTGCGCGAGCTCGACATGCCGGTGATCGTCGGCGGCTGCGCCAGCTACCAGGCCGCGCTCCACCTGATGCGCACCGGCGCGGCGGGGATCCTGGTCGGTGTCGGTCCCGGCCACGCGTGCACGACCCGCGGGGTGTTGGGCATCGGCGTCCCTCAGGCCACCGCCATCGCGGACGCCCGGGCGGCGAGGATGCGCCACCTCGACGAGACGGGCGTGTACGTGCACGTGATCGCCGACGGAGGCATGGCCACCGGTGGTGACATCGCCAAGGCCATCGTCTGCGGGGCCGACGCCGTGATGATCGGCTCGCCGCTCGCCGCTGCCGAGGAGGCACCAGGGCGGGGCTACCACTGGGGCATGGCCACCTTCCATCCCACCCTTCCTCGTGGTGCCCGGGTGAAGACCGAGATCAGAGGCACGCTGAAGGAGATCCTGGTCGGTCCCGCGCACGAGAACGACGGCCGGATGAACCTCTTCGGCGGGCTCCGTACCTCGATGGCCACCTGCGGGTACGAGTCGGTCAAGGAGTTCCAGAAGGCCGAGGTGATGGTGGCCCCGGCGCTGCAGACCGAGGGCAAGTCGCTGCAGCGAGCCCAGCACGTGGGCATGGGCCACTGATGGACACCAGGTGAGCGAGCAGCACTTCGACACCGTCCTCGTCGTCGACTTCGGCGCCCAGTACGCACAGCTCATCGCCCGCCGGGTGCGCGAAGCGCACGTCTACAGCGAGATCGTCCCCCACACCATCTCGGCGCAGGAGCTCGCTGCCCGCCAGCCCGCAGGCGTGATCTTCAGCGGCGGGCCGAAGTCGGTCCACGTCGAGGGTGCCCCGCGGATCGACCCGGCGGTCTACGACCTCGGCGTGCCGATCCTCGGCATCTGCTATGGCGCTCAGCTCATCGCGCTGCAGCTCGGCGGCGAGGTGGCCGACACCGGTCGGGGGGAATACGGCAAGACCGACCTCGAGGTGCTCAACGAGGGCGTGCTGTTCGGCGGCCAGCCGGCGCGCCAGCAGGTCTGGATGAGCCACTTCGACTCGATCACCCAGGCGCCGCCCGGCTTCGAGACCACGGCCATGACCGCCGCGGTGCCTGCCGCAGCGTTCGAGGACGCCGACCGCGGGGTCTATGGCGTGCAGTTCCACCCGGAGGTGGTCCACACCCCGCACGGGCAGGACATCCTCAAGCATTTCCTCTACGACGCCTGCGACGCCCTGCCCACGTGGACCATGTCCTCGATCATCGAGACCTCCGTGGAGGCGATCCGCGAGCAGGTCGGCTCGGGGCGGGCCATCTGCGGGCTGTCGGGAGGGGTGGACTCGGCCGTGGCGGCCGCGCTGGTCCACAAGGCCATCGGGCATCAGCTCACCTGCGTGTTCGTCGACACCGGGCTGATGCGCCAAGGCGAGGGCGACCAGGTCGTGGAGACCTTCCAGCGCCACCAGGGCATGGAGCTGATCCACGTGCGGGCTGCCGACCGCTTCTTCGAGCGGCTGGCCGGGGTGACCGACCCGGAGGAGAAGCGCAAGGCCATCGGCGAGTTGTTCATCCGGGTGTTCGAGGACGCGTCGGGGGGCATCGAGGACGCCCGCTTCCTGGTACAGGGCACGCTGTACCCGGACGTCATCGAGTCCGGTACCAGCGAGGCCGCCCGGATCAAGAGCCACCACAACGTCGGTGGCCTCCCCGAGGACATGGAGTTCGAGCTGGTCGAGCCGCTGCGCAACCTGTTCAAGGACGAGGTTCGCCGGGTCGGCGAGGAGCTGGGCTTGCCGGAGGAGATCGTCTGGCGCCAGCCATTCCCCGGTCCCGGGCTGGGGGTGCGCATCATCGGTGAGGTCACTCCGGAGAAGGTCGCCATCCTCCAGCAGGCCGACGCGATCGTCCGGGAGGAGATCCGCAAGGCCGACCTCGAACGGGACATCTGGCAGGCCTTCGCGGTGCTGCCCGACATCCGCAGTGTCGGCGTGATGGGCGATGAGCGCACCTACGCCCACCCGATCATCATCCGGGCCGTCACCAGCGAGGATGCCATGACCGCCGACTGGGCCCGGCTCCCCTACGACCTGCTCGAGCGGCTCTCCAGCCGGATCATCAACGAGGTGCCCGGCGTGAACCGGGTGGCCTACGACATCACGTCGAAGCCACCGGGCACCATCGAGTGGGAGTGAGTCCGACGCTGCCGTTCGGCGCGCCGCCCGGATCACCTCGCTAGCGTGCGGCGATGCCCGATCCCCTGCAGGACTTCACGCGAACGACGTTCTCCCACGCCGGCAAGACCCGATACGTGTACCGCCAGGGGGAGGGGCCGGCGGTCATCGTGATGGCCGAGATGCCGGGCATCACCCCGAAGGTCGCCGCCTTCGCCCGCCGGGTGGCGGCGATCGGCTGCACGGTGATGATGCCGCAGCTCTTCGGCGTCCCGGGGGCCGATCCGAGCCCGGCCACCTACGCGCGGGCCATCGTGCCGGGGTGCATCTCCCGGGAGTTCCGGGCCTTCGCCACCCGGGCCCGTACACCCGTGAGCGACTGGTTGCGAGCTCTCGCTCACCACGCGTACGCCGAGTGCGGCGGCCCCGGGGTGGGTGCGGTGGGCATGTGCTTCACCGGGGGGTTCGCGCTGGGGATGATGGCCGGTGCGGAGGTGATCGCCCCGGTGCTGAGCCAGCCGTCCCTGCCGATCGCGTTCACCAGGAAGGGACGAGCGGCCCTCGGCGTGTCGGACGGGGAGCTGGAGGCGGTGAAGGCGCGGGTCGCGGCGGGCACCCCGGTGCTGGGTCTGCGGTTCTCGTGCGACAAGCTCGCGCCGCGGGAGCGTTTCGAGACGCTCCGGCGGGAGCTGGGCGACGGCTTCGTGGGGGTCGAGATCGACTCCTCCCCCGGCAACCCCTGGGGCATCCCGAAGCATGCGCACTCGGTGCTCACGGAGCACCTGGTCGACGAGCCCGGCCATCCCACCCGCGACGCCCTCGAACAGGTGCTGGACCTGTTCCGGCGCCAGCTCCTCGGCCACGGCTGAGGTGCGTCGGCGAGTGGCGACCCACAAGGCCGCGAGCGCCCCCGACCCTGTCAGCAGGCGCCGGTAGGGTGGTCGGGGCATGGCCGACATCGTCCCCGCCGACACCACCCCTGCCGAAGACGAGCCCCGTGGTCCGAGCCGCCCCGATCTGCTGGAGGGGCTCAACCCGGTGCAGCGCGAGGCGGTCACGCACGGCGACGGGCCGCTGCTGGTCATCGCCGGGGCGGGGTCGGGCAAGACCCGGGTGCTCACCCACCGCATCGCGCACCTGATCCGCGACCGGGGGGTCTCCCCGTTCGAGATCCTGGCCATCACCTTCACCAACAAGGCCGCTGACGAGATGCGCCAGCGGGTCGGCAGCCTCGTCGGCCCCGTGGCGGAGAAGATGTGGGTGTCGACCTTCCACTCCGCCTGTGTGCGGATCCTGCGCCGCGAAGCCGGCCTCATCGGGTTCCCGTCGTCGTTCACCATCTACGACCAGGCGGACTCGGTGCGCCTGGTGGGCTACGTGATCCGTGACCTGGGGCTCGACACGAAGCGGTTCCCGCCCCGGTCGGTCCAGGCGACGATCAGTGCGGCCAAGAACGACGGCATCGACGTCGACGAGTACGCGGAGCAGGCCCGGGTGATCTTCGAACGCAAGATCGCCGACATCTACCGCGAGTACCAGAGCCGGCTGCAGCGGGCCGGGGCCATGGATTTCGACGACCTGCTCGGTGCCACGGCTCGGCTGTTCCGGGAGCACCCGGACGTGCTCGATCACTACCGTCGCCGGTTCTCCCACGTGCTCGTCGACGAGTACCAGGACACCAACCGGGTGCAGAACGAGCTGGTACTGCAGCTCGCGGCCGAACACCGCAATGTCTTCGTGGTCGGCGACTCGGATCAGTCCATCTACCGGTGGCGAGGAGCCGACATCCGCAACATCCTGGCGTTCGAGGACGCCTTCCCGGATGCCACGGTGATCGTGCTCGAGCAGAACTACCGCTCGACCCAGACCATCCTCGACGCGGCGAACGCGATCATCGCCAACAACTTCGGGCGCAAACCGAAGGAGCTGTGGACCGAAGCCGGCTCCGGGGAGCCCATCGTGCGCTACCACGCCGATGACGAGACCGATGAGGCGCAGTGGATCGCCCACCAGATGGCCCATCTCCACGACGGTGGCCAGTACCGCTGGGGTGACCTAGCGGTCTTCTACCGCACGAACGCGCAGAGCCGGGTCGTCGAGGAGCACCTCATGCGGGTCGGCATCCCCTACAAGGTGGTGGGCGGCACGCGGTTCTACGATCGCAGGGAGGTCAAGGACGCGCTGGCGTACCTGCGGGCGGCGGTGAACCCACTCGACGAGGTCAGCATCAAGCGGGTGCTGAACACCCCGAAGCGAGGGGTGGGCGAGAGCACGGTGGCCCGCCTCGACGTGTGGGCGAACGCCCGGGGGTTGCCGTTCATCGACGCGCTCCGCCGGGCCGCCGATGCCGGGGTCAGCGGACGAGCGGGCAGGGGCATCGAGGCCTTCCTGGCGCTCGTCGACGACCTCGCCGAGATGGTCCCCCAGGGTCCCGGGCCACTCCTGGAGGCGGCGGTCACCCGTTCCGGTTACGTCGCGGAGCTGGAGGCCGAGCATTCCATCGAGGCCGAGGGCCGGTTGGAGAACCTGGCTGAGCTGGTGGGCGCGGCACGGGAGTTCGAGTCGGTCGACGAGTTCCTCGAGCAGATCAGCCTGGTGGCCGACACCGACGAGCTCGACGACGACGACTCGTCGGTGGTGCTCATGACCCTGCACTCGGCCAAGGGGCTCGAGTACCCGGTCGTGTTCCTCATCGGGCTGGAAGACGGCGTGTTCCCGCATCTGCGCTCGATCGGTGAGCCCGACCAGCTCGAGGAGGAGCGCCGGCTCTGCTACGTGGGCATCACCCGGGCGATGGAGCGCCTCTACCTCACCCACGCCTGGAGCCGCACGCTCTACGGGGGCACCCAGTACAACCCACCGAGCCGGTTCCTCGACGAGATCCCGGAGGCACTCGTCCAGCAGGTGCAGGGGCGTCGGCGGCCGTCGCGGCGCTACGCAGGCGACTCGTACGGTGCGCCCGGCGGTGCCTGGCGCGGGGCGGGTGGCGCGGGCGGGGCACGGTCGTGGGGCGAGCACCGGGAGCGGGTGGTCGACGCCGCCCTGGCTCCGAGGGGTCCCCAGCCGAGCGGCGCCGACGCTCTCGGGCTGCGGGTGGGGGACGATGTTCGGCACGCCAAGTTCGGCGAGGGGGTGATCATCGGGCTCGAGGGCAGCGGCGACAAGGCCGAGGCCGTCGTGCACTTCCGGGAGGCGGGGGAGCGGCGCCTGCTGCTCGCCTGGGCACCGCTCGAGAAGCTCTGAGGTGGAGCCGGGCGATCCGGTCGTCGCCCCGACTGGCGCCGCGAGGGCCCGTCGGTGATCATGCCCGAAGGGCTGGGGCCGGAGGTCGGCATGAAGATGTTCAAACGGGCACGGCTCGTGATCCGGCGTGACGAGACGCTCGGCACGATCATGAGCTCGTTGGCCGAGCTGCACGGCGACCGCCGCCTGGTGGAGGAGGCCGACGGCGGCCTCCGGGTCACCTACCGGCAGGCGGCCAAGCGTGTGGACCGGTGGGCAGGCGGGGTGGCGGGGCGCATCGACGTCGGGGACCGGGTGGTGCTGGCCACCTCCAACAGCTACGAGACGTTCCTGCTCTGTCTGGCCGTGGCCCGGGCAGGAGGCATCCCGGTCCCGGTCAACCACAAGATGCGCCCCGAGGAGGTCGCCCACGTCGTACGGGACTCGGGCGCGTCGCTGATCCTGCACGGTGCCGGTGAGGTCGACGGTGCCGCCCCGCTGGGGGATGCGGTGCCCGTCGATCCCGGCGAGGTGGCGGCGCTCTTCTACACCTCGGGAACCACCGGTACCCCCAAGGGGGCGGAGATCACCCACCGGGCGCTCATCGGCACGGTGGTGGCGGCGGCCGCCTGGCCGGCATGGCTCCGCCGGGACGAGGCGGTCTTCAGCCTGCCGATCGCCCACATCATGGGCTTCATCGTGCTCCTGGCCTACGCCTGCGCGGGCATCCCCACGTACAGCATCCCCCACTTCCGTCCCGACGAGGTCCTCGACGCCATCGAGACCCGGCGGGCGACGTTGTTCATCGGCGTGCCGGCGATGTACCGGATGATGCTCGAAGCAGGTGCCGAGGAGCGCGATCTCAGCTCGGTGCGACTGTGGGGCTCGGGCGCCGACGTGATGCCATCCGATCTGGCCCGCACGTTCAAGCGGCTGGGAGCGAGCGCGACCATCCCGTTCGTCGGTCCGGTCGGTGAGGCGATCTTCGCTGAGGGCTACGGCATGGTGGAGACCGCGGGGGGCGTGGCGGCCAAGGTGTCGCCTCCGCTGCTCGACGTCGGCCTCGGCGAGTCCGTGGGGTTCGCCCTGCCCGGCTACCAGATGCGAGTGGTGGACGACGACGGACACGACGTGGGACCGGGCGGGGTGGGCGAGCTGTGGGTGCGGGGCCCGGGGGTCATCCGTGGGTACTGGAGCGCGCCGGAGGCCAGCGCAGCGGTCGTCACCGACGATGGCTGGCTGCGAACCGGTGACCTGGCCCGCAGAGGCCCGTTCGGCACCGTGCTGTTCGTCGGCCGCAAGAAGGACGTGATCAAACACGGCGGCTTCTCGGTGTACGCGCTGGAGGTGCAGAAGGCCCTCGAGGCGCACCCGTCCGTCCTGGAGGCGGCGGTGATGGGGTTGCCCGACGAGAAGCTCGGGGAGATCCCGGTCGCCGCGGTGCGACTCGAGCCCGGTGTCACCCTGGACTCGCTCGACCTCGGCGCGTGGCTCGGGGAGCGGTTGGCCGACTACAAGGTGCCGAAGCGTTTCGTCGCAGTGGAGCAGCTGCCTCGCACCGGTACGAACAAGGTGCACAAGCGCGAGCTGCTGGAGCTGTTCGCCTGACGGTGTGCCCGCCTACGGCGCGGTGTCATCTCCCGTCTCCGGGGCGCGGTTGAGGTCGATGACCAGCTTGCCGGCGTCGTCGACGACCACCGGGTAATGACGCAGGCCCTCACCGTCCGCAGGCACCGTCGACCCGTCACAGGGGTCCTCGAAGAGCCCTCGCGCCGCGTCCCAGCGCAGCGTGCACTCGCGGGTGGCGTCGATCTCGCGGGCGTCGAAGGCCAGCCACCCGTCCTGGGCGTCGTCGCCGAGGTGCTGCAGGTAGATGTCGCGCTGGCCACTCGCCGGGTCGGGCAGCAGGATCGGACCTTCTCGGGCGATCGAGGCGGCACGTTGCTCGGCTGATCCGGCGTCGAAGGTCCGCGATCCGAGCTGGACCTCCACCTTGCCGGACTCGGTTCCCCGCTGGAGCGCGAAGACGAACGCGAGGAGCAGGCCCAAGCCCACGAGGGCGATCAACACGCCGCCCACGGCCATGGCCACGCTCCGCCCATCCGACTGCTTCACCGGGCTCACCCTCCTAGTATCCCGTGCGTGAAGCGCCGGTTCCGAGTCGTCGTGGCCAAGCCCGGCCTCGACGGGCACGACCGGGGGATCAAGGTCATCGCCCGCGCGCTCCGTGACGCGGGATTCGAGGTGATCTACACGGGCCTGTTCCAGACCCCGGAGCAGATCGCCGAGGCCGTTCGTCAGGAGGATGCCGACGCAGTCGGGTTGTCGGTGCTCTCGGGTGCGCACATGACGTTGTTCCCTCGGGTGCTCGAGGAGCTCGCCGCCCGCGGGCTCGACGACGTTTTGGTGTTCGGCGGCGGCATCGTGCCCCCCGACGACGTCGCCGCGCTCAAGGCGCAGGGCGTGGCGGAGGTCTTCACTCCTGGTGCCCCGCTGGACCGGATCACCACCTGGCTGGAGGCCGCCCTCGACGAGCGCGAGCGCGGCTGACCAGCTCCTCGCGTTCTGGCCGGTCGAACGCGTGCTCTGGTGTGCAATTCCGCTGCCGGTTCGGGGGCGGGCGCGCCTTGCGCTGGTGCTGATGCGGCGTCAGAGCCGGTTGGGCCGCTTGTCTGCAACCTGACTAGGTTGTCGGGCCGTGGACCTTCTCGAATTCCAGGGCAAGCAGTTCTTCGCCGGCTTCGGCATCCCGGTGTCCGAGGGGCGTGCGGTCGATTCCGTCGAGGGTGCGGTGGCCGCTGCCGAAGCCGTGGGCTACCCGGTGGTCGTCAAGGCCCAGGTGCACGTCGGGGGTCGGGGCAAGGCGGGTGGGGTGAAGCTCGCCAGCAGCGAGGACGAGGTGCGCACGCACGCGCAGAACATCCTCGGCATGGACATCAAGGGGCACATCGTCCGGATCCTGTGGATCGAGCACGCGTCCGACATCGCCGAGGAGTACTACGCCAGCTTCACCCTCGACCGCTCGGCCAAGAAGCACCTGGGCATGCTCTCCGCCCAAGGCGGCGTCGAGATCGAGGCTGTGGCGGCGAAGGACCCCGACGCCATCGCCAAGGTGTGGATCGACCCCGTGGAGGGCCTGGACGAGCCCACCTGCCGGGCCTGGGTCAAACAGGCACGGTTGAACCCCGCGGCCGAGGACGGCGCCGTCGACATCCTCCTCAAGCTCTACCGGGCCTACACCGAGGGTGACGCGGACCTGGTCGAGATCAACCCGCTCATCCTGAAGCCCGACGGTTCGGTCCACGCCCTGGACGCCAAGGTGACGCTCGACAACAACGCCGCGTTCCGCCACCAGTGGGGGGACTACGAGCTGACCCAGGTCCGCGACGAGCGGGAGCAGGCCGCTCACGACAAGGGGCTGCAGTACGTCGGCCTCGACGGCTACGTCGGCATCATCGCCAACGGCGCCGGCCTGGCCATGAGCACGCTCGACGTGGTGAACCAGGTGGGTGGCGAGCCGGCGAACTTCCTCGACATCGGCGGGGGTGCCAACGCCGACGTGATGGCCGGAGCGCTCGAGATCATCAACAACGATCCACGCGTCAAGTCCATCTTCATCAACATCTTCGGTGGGATCACCCGGGGCGAGGAGGTGGCCAACGGCATCGTGGAGGCCCTGTCGCGGGTCGACATCACCGCGCCGATCGTGATCCGCCTCGACGGCACCAACGCCGACCAGGGTCGCCAGATCCTCGAACCGCACCTGTCCGACAAGCTGCAGATGCAGCCCACGATGCTGGAGGCGGCGCGCACCGCCGTCGCGCTGGCCGGAGGTACACCCTCGTGAGCATCTTCGTCGACGAGAACACCAAGGTCGTCTACCAAGGCCTCACCGGTAGCCAGGGTCGCTACTACGGCCTGCTCAATCGCGACTACGGCACGCAGGTGGTCGCGGGGACGAACCCGAAGAAGGCCGGCACCGATGTCGAAGGCATCCCCATCTTCGCCTCGGTGGCGGATGCGGTAGCCGAGACGGGAGCCAACGCGTCGTGCATCTTCATCCCCGCGCCAGGGGTCCGCGATGCGGTGATCGAAGCCGCCGAGGGCGGAGTGGAGTTCATCGTCTGCATCACCGAGGGCGTGCCCGCGCACGACGAAGCGTGGTTCTACAACAAGCTCAAGCGCGACTTCCCGAACGTCGCCCTGCTCGGTCCCAACTGCCCAGGCATCATCAGCCCGGGGAAGTGCAACATCGGCATCACCGCAGGGCACATCGCCAAGCCGGGCGGGCCGGTGGGCATCGTCAGCCGGTCGGGCACGCTCACCTACCAGGCCCTCTACGAGCTGAAGCTGCAGGACATCGGGGTCACGACCTGTGTGGGCATCGGTGGTGACCCCGTACCCGGCACCAGCTTCATCGACTGTCTCGAGCGCTTCGAGGCCGACCCCGACACCAAAGCGGTGATGATGATCGGCGAGATCGGCGGGTCGGCCGAGGAGGAAGCCGCCGAGTTCATCCGGGCCAAGATGACCAAGCCGGTCGTGTCCTACATCGCGGGCGTCACCGCGCCACCCGGGAAGAAGATGGGCCACGCCGGGGCCATCGTGTCGGGTGGCAAGGGCACCGCTCAGGCGAAGATCGAGGCGCTGGAGGCCGCTGGCGCCAAGGTCGGTCGGAACCCGACCGAGGCGGGTGAGCTCATGGTCGGGATCGTGCGGGAGCACGGCTGGGCCTGACCATTGGCTCGGCGGCGCTCGGCGCAGGCATCGGCGGGATCGGGACCGTGGTGCATGAGCGGCGGCGCCGATCAGGATGGCTGCTCGCGTCGCGCTGGTAGCGTGCATCTCGATGCGGGTCGCGGTGCTGGCCTCGGGAAGCGGGACGATCCTCGACGCCATGCTCGACGCCGGGATCCCGGTGGAGGTGGTGGTGGTCGACCGGCCGTGCGGGGCCACCGAGGTGGCCGAGCGCCACAGTGTGCCGTGGGAGTTCGTCGAGCGGTCGAGCTACGGCGCGGACTTCGACCGCGACGCCTACACCCGCCAAATCCTCGACGTGCTCGACAAGTACGACACGGACCTGGTCGTCATGGCCGGGTTCGGCACCATCCTCGCGCCGGCGATGTTCGAGGTCTTCGACGGGCGCATCCTGAACACCCACCCCGCGTTGCTGCCGGCTTTCAAGGGTTGGCATGCGGTACGCGACGCACTCGAGGCCGGGGTGAAGGTGACCGGCTGCACGGTGCACGTGGCCACTGCGGAAGTCGACGCCGGCCCCATCCTGGCCCAGGAAGCGGTGCCGGTGGAGCCTGGCGACACGGAGGCCACGTTGCACGAGCGCATCAAGGCCGTCGAGCGGCGGCTCTACGTCCAGACCGTCAAGGAGATCCTCGAGAGGGGTTCGGTGCAGTGAGGGCTCTGCTGTCCGTCTACGACAAGACCGGTATCGTTGATGTCGCCCGTGCCTTGCACGACGCGGGCTGCGAGCTGATCTCGAGCGGGGGAACGGCGAGGGCGATCGCCGAGGCCGGTCTGCCGGTCACCGATGTCGCGGATCTCACGGGGGTGCCCGCCATCCTCGGTCACCGGGTCGTGACCCTGCACCCGAAGGTCCACGGCGGCATCCTCGCCGATCGCAGCAACCCTGAGCACCGCGCCGACCTGGAGCGCTACGGCATCGAGCCCATCGACCTGGTCGTGGTGAACCTCTATCCGTTCTCGTCGGACCCGTCCATCGAGCTGATCGACATCGGAGGGCCGGCGATGGTCCGGGCGGCGGCGAAGAACCACGCTCACGTCGGGGTCGTCACCGACCCCTCGCAGTACGAGCTGGTACTCGCTGACCTGCGCAGCACCGGTTCCCTGTCCGAGGCGACCCGCCGCCGGTTGGCGCTCGACGCCTTCCGGGTGACCGCGGCGTATGACGCGCAGATCGTGCGATGGCTGGAAGAGCAGGTCGAAGGGGCAGGGCCATCGACTGCGCCGGACGAGCTGCCCGAGCGGATCGAGCTGACCATCGAGCGGCGGGCGGTGCTGCGCTACGGGGAGAACCCCCACCAGATCGGTGCTCGCTACACGACGCGAGGAGCGTCGGGGTGGTGGGACACGGCGGTACAGCACGGCGGCAAGGAGATGTCGTACCTCAACGTGTTCGACGCGGATGCTGCATGGCGGCTGGTGTACTCGCTCGGGGATCGTCCGGCGGCGGTGGTGATCAAGCACGCCAACCCGTGCGGGGTCGCGGTCGCCGACGACATCACGACGGCCTACCGGCGTGCGCACGAGTGCGATCCGGTGTCGGCGTTCGGGGGCATCGTGGCGGTGAACCGCCCGGTCACCGCCGGGATGGCCGAGGCGTTGGCGCCGGTGTTCACCGAGGTGCTCATCGCTCCGGGGTTCGAGGGGAACGCGTTGGTGCGCCTGCTCGAGAAGCGCAACCTTCGGGTCCTCGAGGCCGCCCCGCCGTCGCCGCTCACGACGGGGTTGCGGCAGATCGACGGCGGTTTCCTCGTGCAGACCCCCGATCGGGTCACCATCGACCGCTCCGCGTGGCAGGTGGTCACCAAGGCGGTGCCCACCGCGGAGCAGTGGGCGGATCTCGAGCTGGCCTGGCAGGTGGTGGCGAAGGTGACCTCCAACGCCATCGTGCTGGTGAAGGACGGCCAGGCAGTGGGCATCGGTTGCGGCCAGCAGAACCGGCGGGACGCGGGCCGCCTGGCGTGCGAGAAGGCCGCGGGTCGCGCTGCCGGTGGCGTCTACGCCAGCGACGCCTTCTTCCCGTTCCCCGACGGGCTCGACGGCGCCGTTGAGGCGGGCGCGGCCTGCGTGGTCCAGCCGGGTGGGTCGATCCGCGACGAGGAGGTCATCGCCGCCGCCGACGAGCACGGTCTGGCGATGGTGTTCACCGGCGAGCGCCACTTCCGCCACTGAGCGGGCCAGAAGCAGGCGCTGACATCCCACCGAGATCTCCCGCCCCTCTCCGCCCACGCCCTCACCCCTGCCATCGCGTCCGCTCTCACCCTCACCCATGCCCTCGCCCTCGCGAACTGGCATGTCAAACGCGTGCTCTGGCACGCGTTTGACATGCCGGTTGGATGGGGAGGCTGGCGGTGGTGGGTGTACTGGCAGGTGGATCGCGTTCTCTGGCACGCGTTTGACATGCCAGTTGGGGAGGGGGCTGGTTGGGGAGGGGGCTGGTTGGGGAGGGGGCTGGTTGGGGAGGGGGCCGGTTGGGGGGACGAAGGGACAAACGCTAGGTTCGCCATCGCATGACGGCACGGACGCTCGACGGGGAGCTGGTCGCCTCCCTCATCAAGGAACAGCTCGCGGCGCGGATCGCGGTGCTCGCCGAGCGAGGCATCCGGCCCGGGCTGGGCACCATCCTCGTGGGTGACGATCCACCCTCGGCCAACTACGTGGCCATGAAGCACCGCGACTCCCAAGCGCTCGGCATGGCCTCCTTCGAGGTGCATCTCGGTGCCGGCGCCACCCACGACGAAGTACTCACGGCGGTGCGCCAGTTCAACGCCAATCCCGAGGTCGACGCCTTCATCGTCCAGTACCCGTTCCCGCCTCACCTCGACTACGAGGCCATCCTGCTGGAGGTTGACCCCGCCAAGGACGCTGACGGCCTGCACCCGGTCAACCTCGGCAAGCTGGTGCAGGGCATCGACGCCCCGCTTGCGTGCACCCCGGCGGGCATCCAGCGGCTGCTCGAGCACTACGAGATCCCGATCGCCGGGCGCCACGTGGTGATCGTGGGCCGGGGGCTCACGATCGGCCGGCCGCTCGCCAACCTGCTCTCCCTGAAGCGACCCAACGCCAACGCGGCGGTGACCGTGGTCCACACCGGCATCGCCGACGTCGCCGCGTACACCCGCCAGGCCGACATCCTCGTCGCCGCCGCCGGCTCGCCGGGGCTGATCACCGCGGAGATGGTCAAGCCCGGGGCGGTCGTCGTCGCCGCCGGAGTGAGCTTCGAGGGGCGCAAGCTGCTCTCCGACGTCGCCGACGAGGTGGCCGAGGTCGCCGGGTGGTTGTCGCCCCGCATCGGTGGGGTCGGTCCCATGACCCGGGCCATGCTCATGTCGAACACCGTGGATGCCGCCGAGCGGCGGGCCGGTCGGTAGCGTCCCGCCGATGCCCGAGTCCTTCGCCGCTGCCACCGCGGTCACCCCATCGCCGGGCTTCCCGGGCCGGTTCGACGCCCACATCCCTCCCACCTGGTCGACACCGGGCGGGGTGCACGGCGGCATGCTGGTGGCCGCCGGTCTCCGCGCCGCTCGGGAGGCCACCGACCGGCCGGAGCTGGCGATGCGCCTGGCGCACGCGGTGTTCCTCGCCCCGCCGAGCAACGACCTGCTCTTCGACGTGGTCTCGCTGCGGCAGGGCAAGCGCAGCGCGCACGTGCGTGTCACCGGCACCTGCGTGCAGCAGGACCACGCCGCCATCGACCTGACCGTGGTGTTCACCGCGGACGGGAAGTCCCCGGCCTGGCTGGACGCCCGGCACCCCGACGTGCCGCCGCCCGAGCAGCTCTCGAGCGAGAGCGGCTTCGGCGTGCCCGCTCACGGCGGCCCGATCCCCCCGCCGCCGCTGTTCGACCACCTCGACGTCCGCTCGGTGATCGGCATGGTGCCGTGGGTCGAGGGCTGGACGCCCGACCAGCCGGCGCGCCACGTCCGCTGGAACCGCTACCTCGAGACTCCTCGGTGCCCGGACGGTTCCATCGACCCCTTGGGGCTGCTGCCCTTCGCGGACCTGCCGGGTCCGGCGGTGTGGGTGAAGGGCCGCCCCGGGGAGATGCCGATGTTCTTCCTCTCCCTCGACCTGTCGATCAGCTTCCTCGAGCCGGTTCCTGCGGAATGGGTGCTCACCGACATCCGGGCCAGGTGGGTGGGATCGGGTCACGTCTACGCGGAGACCGACCTGTGGTCGGGTGGCCGGCTGGTCGCCACCTCGACCCAGACGATGCTTCGTCGCATCGTCCCCTGACCACCTAGCCTCTCGTTCGTGACGTACATCCGGGACCTGCTGGCGGCCGGCCGCACCTTCTCGTTCGAGTTCTTCCCCCCGAAGACCGACGAAGCCGCCCGCGAGCTGGAGAAGACGCTCCGCGAGCTCGAGCCCCTGCATCCGTCCTTCGTCTCGGTCACCTACGGCGCGGGTGGATCGACCCGCGATCGCACCCGCGACATCGTCGTGCACATCGAACGGGAGACGACGATGACCGCGATGGCGCATCTCACGTGCATCGCGCACACCCGCGAGCAGCTCTCGCAGATCATCTCGGAGTACCACCAGGCCGGGATCCGGAACCTGCTGGCGCTGGCCGGCGACCCACCGGCGGGCGTGGACGATTACCCCCATGACCTGCGCTACGCCTATGAGCTCGTCGAGCTGATCAGGGAGCACGACGACTTCTCCATCGGGGTCGCCGCACACCCCGAGCTGCATCCCCGCTCGCCGGACCGGGAGAGCGACCGTCGGCACCTGGCCGAGAAGCTGGCCCTGGCCGACTTCGCCATCACCCAGTTCTTCTTCGAGCCCGACCCGTACCTGCGCATGATCGACGAGCTCGACGCCCTGGGATGCTCGAAGCCGGTGATCCCCGGGGTGATCCCGGTGACGAACGCGAAGCAGGTGGAGCGCTTCGCCCAGCTCGCCGGGGCCGAGTTCCCCCGGCATCTCGCGGCCCGCTTCGAGGCCGTCGCCGACGATCCGGCCGCGGTGCGTGCCATCGGGGTGGAGATCGCCACCGACCTGTGCCAGCGGCTGCTGGAGGAGGGCGTGCCGGGCGTGCACTTCTACACACTGAACCGCTCCCGCGCCACCCGCGAGATCTACGCCAACCTGGGCCTCGTCGCGGGGAGCGCCGAGCAGCCCTGACCCGCCCCGGTTCACGAGGGGTCGGTCGACGGGCCGCACCGGGCCTGGGCGCCGACACTTGTCTTGAACTTGTCTTGCCCCGTCGGCGCTGCCGCCGGTAGCCTCGGCCCATGGCCGACAAGATCACCCAGAACGCCGACGGTTCGCTCAACGTCTCCGACCACCCGATCATCCCCTTCATCGAGGGTGACGGCACCGGTGTCGACATCTGGCCCGCCGCCCAGGCCGTCTTCGACGCGGCGGCGGCCAAGCACGGGCGCCGCATCGAGTGGAAGGAGGTGCTGGCGGGCGAGAAGGCCTTCAACGAGACGGGTGACTGGTTGCCCCAGGAGACGGTGGAGGTCTTCCAGGAGTACCTCATCGGCATCAAGGGTCCGCTGACCACCCCGGTGGGCGAGGGCTTCCGCAGCCTCAACGTGGCACTGCGCCAGATCCTCGACCTCTACGTGTGCCTGCGACCGGTGCGCTGGTTCGAGGGCGTGCCCTCGCCGGTGAAGCGTCCCGACCTGGTGGACATGGTGATCTTCCGGGAGAACACCGAGGACATCTACGCCGGCCTGGAGGTGAAGGCCGGCACGCCCGAGGCCACCAAGCTCATCGACCTGCTCCACGACGCCTTCGGGTGGACCATCAAGCCCGACTCGGGGGTGGGCATCAAGCCGGTGTCCGAGAGCGGGTCGAAGCGTCTGATCCGGGCCGCCATCCAGTACGCGGTCGACCGGGGCCGCAAGAGCGTGACCCTGGTGCACAAGGGCAACATCATGAAGTTCACCGAGGGCGCCTTCCGCAACTGGGGCTACGAGCTCACTCGCGAGGAGTTCGCCGACGTGGCCGTGGGCTGGGACGACTGCGGGGGCAACCCCGGCGATCGCATCCTGGTCAAGGACGCCATCGCGGACATCACCCTCCAGCAGGTGCTGACCCGACCGGACGAGTTCGACGTCATCGCCACCATGAACCTCAACGGCGACTACCTCTCCGATGCACTGGCCGCACAAGTCGGCGGCATCGGCATCGCGCCCGGCGGCAACATCAACTACGTCACCGGCCACGGCATCTTCGAGGCCACACACGGCACCGCCCCCAAGTACGCGGGCCAGGACAAGGTCAACCCCGGTTCGGTGATCCTCTCCGGGGTGATGATGTTCGAGCACCTCGGCTGGGGCGATGCGGCAGCCGACATCGTGGCCGCCATGGAGCAGACCATCTCCGAGAAGATCGTCACCTACGACTTCGCCCGCCTCATGGAGGGGGCCACCGAGGTCAAGACCAGCGAGTTCGCGGCCGCGATCGTCGATCGTCTCTGAGCGGCGATGAGCCGCGGGCGTGGCCGTCGCGGGAGGGGCCGGTCAGGCGGTCAACCGGTCAGCCGGTCAGCCAGGTCTGGGTCAGGCGGGTGACCATCGAGAAGCTTCCCGGGCCGCCCATAGGCCAGGAGGGCTGCCCGTCGGGGAGCGGGCCGTTGGTGATCCCCCGCACGCTGGTCGACGCCCCGACCACGGGTTGCGAGTAGTCGAGCCAGACGTAGGGGATGTCCTCGGCGAAGCGGCGCTGCACCTCCTCGTACGCTGCCTTCCGCTCGTCGACGTCCTGGGTCGAGCGAGCCCGGGCCAGCGCGGCGTCGGTGGCCGGGTCCTCGTGGCGGGGGAAGTTCAGGCTGATCGAGCCCACCGGCGCGGAGGTCTCCGAGAGCCACCAGACCTGCTCGTAGTCCGGGTCGGGGGAGCCGAACTGGGCCCACAGGATGGCCTGGTAGTTCCCGAGCACGCCGTCGAGGATGTAGGTGGAGGCCTCCACCTGCTTGATGTCGACCCGCATGCCCACCTGCTCCCAAGCGGCCTTGAGGAACTCGCCCTGTTGCCTGGCGGTCGAGGTCGCCCCGACCGAGAGCGTGAACGAGAGCGGTTGGCCGGTGGCTTCCTGGTAGGCGGCGACCTCGGCCCGTGCGCTCTCGAGGTCGAAGGCTGGGAGCCGGATGTCGCTGTACCACCTCGAGCCAGGCCGGAACAGCGTGTAGGCGGGCTGGGTCACCCCCTCGGCGATCACGTCGACCCAGGATCGGGCGTCGGTGGCGGTGGCGACGGCCCGGCGGGCGTGGATGTCGTCGAACGGCGGCGCGGCGAGGTTCAACATCACGAAGCTCACCTCGGTCTGGCCGTGCTGCTCGACGAGCTGGATCCGCCCCTGGCTGGCCAGGTCCCGGAGCCGCTTGACCGAGGTGGCGGCGCTGGTCCAGATCATGTCGACATCGCCGGTCTCCAAGGCGTTGACTCGCTGCGAGTCGTCGGTGATGGGCCGGAAGACGATCCGGTCCAGGTAGGGGAGCGGCTGGCCGGCCTCGTCGCGGCGCCAGTAGTCCGGGTTGCGCTCCACCACCAGCTCTTTGTCCGGGGTCCACGACACGAACCGGAACGGGCCGGTGCCGACCGGGTGGCGGCTCGAGTCGGGGTCGTCGAGCTGGGTGGGGGCGGGCACCGCGCCGGCTTGCCCGGTGAGCACCACCGGGAACGACGACCACGGCTCGCGCATGGTGACCACGACGGTCAGTGGGTCGGGGGCGGACACCCCGCTCACGGGCGCGATGGCGTTGCGCGTCAACGGTGACTGCTGGTGCCCTTCGATAGCCCGGATCACGGCACCGGCGTCGAGGGGTTGGCCGTTGTGGAACCGCACGCCGGGACGCAACCGGATCGTCCACTCGGTGAAGTCCGCGTTGGGGACGAAGGCCTCGGCGAGGTAGGGCACGGCCATGCCCTCCGCGTCGTAGGCGGCCAGGGGATCGAAGATCGTGAGACCCACCTCGGTGCCGTCCCCGGCCCAGCGGTTGACGGTGGGGTTCCAGCCGTCCGACTCGCTGGCCAGCGCGAAGCGCAAGTTCCCCCCCGAGCGCGGTGGCCCCTCGCTGGGCAGCGTGACGTCGGCTCCCGGCCCGGCGGTGGCGGTGGTGGTGCCGTCCGTCGAGCCGCCGCCACAGGCCGCGACGCCCAGCAGCAGTGCCAGCACGAGCGCGGCCGGTACCGCGCGGCGGGCCCTCCGATCCGTCCCCATAGTTCCCCCCTCGGTTCCGGTGAGCGGGAGCATCATCGCACCTGCCGGGGCCCTCCGTCGGTAGCGACGCGGGAGCGGAGCGCGGATCGGGTCGAGATGCCAGACTGCGGACGCTGCCGGACGAGGGGGTTGGCGAGGGCATGGTGATGGGGAATCGCCCCGAGGTGCGCACCGCTCCCGCCCCCATCGCGCTGGTGGACGTGGTGGGCCTGGCGCAACAGTCGATCAACGCCCTGGCCCGGGTGCCCTTCCGTCGCCCCTGGCAGGGTGCGGGCACCCTCATGGGCAATCTCGGAGCCTCGGTCACCCGGGAGGTGGTCCGGACCTTCATGGGCTACTCGTCGTCGTTGCCCATCGAGGAGTTCCGCTCGATCGAGCTGCTGCTCGATTCGTTGTGCGGGCTGGTCATGCCCCCGGTGGTCAGCGCCCTGGACGTCGACACCGAGGAGGCGAGCGTCGGTGGCGTACCCGGGATCTGGTACCGGCCCCGCGCCGGGCGGCCACCCGCCACCATCCTCTATCTCCACGGCGGCGGCTACATCGGCACGTCGCCTCGGATGTACGCGTACTTCACCGCCACCTTGGCCCGGGAGACGGGATGTGAGGTCTTCGTGGCCGACTATCGGCTGGCACCCGAGTTCCCGTTCCCGACAGACGTGGAGGACGCGCTTCGCGTGCTCGAGGCGTTGGTCGCGGACGGCATCGAACCGGATCGCATCTTCCTCGCCGGTGATTCGGGCGGCGGAGGCGTGGCCAGCACGGCCATGCTCACACTGGTGCGGTCGGCGATCGGGCAGGTTCCCGGCGGGATGATCCTGTTCTCGCCGGAGGTGGACCTGAAGCTCGACGAGCCCTCGGTCACGGAGAACGCGTCGTTCGACGTCCTGCCGTGGAACATCCCGACCTCGGCCTACCTGCACGGCTTCGATGCCAGCAGCGAGTTCGTCTCACCGGTCAACGCGAACCTGCGCGGCTACCCGCCCACCTTCGTCGCCTGGGGCGACGAGGAGATGTTTCGGGACCCGATCCGCCGGTTCGTCGAACGCCTGGCGGAGGCCGGAGTCGATCACGTGGCGATGGAGGAACAGGGGATGTTCCACGTGTTCCCGATCCTCATGCCCTGGGCGGACCAGAGCCGACGGGTCTACCGGGCGGTTCGGGACTTCGTGCACCATCGCCTGCCAGGCGTGGTGTCGACGACCCCGCTGGTGGGGCCACTGCGGTCTCCCGCACGCTGAACGCCGACGCCGGGCGTTCCCTCGACTCCCGGGGATCCCGCAGGGCCCGCCGCCATTTGCCCATCTTCTTGACCAAGATAGTGGGAAATACCTAAGCTGCGAGACCATGCACGAGCTGGTGTTCGTCGCCCTGGCAGGATTCGCAGCGTCGTTCGTGGACGGCGCCCTCGGCATGGGCTTCGGCCCGACGTCGTCGACCATCCTGCTCGGTGCGGGGTTGAGCCCCGCCACCACCTCGACCACGGTGAACCTGGCCAAGGTGGCGACGGGGCTCGCCGCCGCGGTCTCCCACTGGCGCTTCCGTAACATCGACCACCGCCTGGTGATCCGGCTGGCGGTCGCCGGATCGCTGGGCGCGGTGATCGGGGTGACGGTGCTCGCCAACATCGACGGCAAGACCCTCCGGCCGATCCTGTCCTCGATGCTGGTGGTGGTGGGGCTGCGGATCCTGTTGCGCTTCAGCCGCCCGCTGCCGGATGCCGACACCCCGCGGGAGGGTGTGGACGACTACGCCCACGACCCACCGAGCGTGCCGGCGTTCGACCAGCGCGGGACCGGGCTCGTCGCCGCGGCGGGTGGGGTGACCAATGGCCTGATCGGCGCCTGGGGGCCGGTGGTCACGCCGTTCCTGCTGCAGCGGGGTCTGCGGCCCCGCTTCGCCGTGGGCTCGGTGAACACCGCGGAGGTCGCGGTGGCAGCGGTCTCGGCCGGCTCCCTGCTCGGCGCGCTCGGTGGCGGGGGCCTCGATCTCGGCGTGATCCTCGCCATGCTCGGGGGCGGGATCGTCGCCGCCCCCGTGGCCGCCCTGGCCATCCGGTTCATCCCGGCGAGGGCGATGGGGTTGGCAGTGGGTGGGTTGTTGCTGCTGACCAACGCTCGCGAACTCGCCGACTGGGCCTCTCTTGCTTCCACACGCTGGGTGCTGTACGCCCTGATCGCCGTGCTGGTGGGCCTCGCCGCGCTCGCGCCACGGTGGGCGGTACGCGCCGCCGGGCACACGCCCTGACCGGCCGCGCCCGATCCTCGACGGGCGGGTCGAGGGGTGCGGGTTGTCGATGGCGACACAGCGTCGATATGTTGGCGACACCACGTCGACAACGAGGAGGTGTGCAGGTGTTCCTCGCACTGCGGGACCTGCGGGTGGCCAGGGGGCGGTTCGTGCTGATCGGCTCGGTCATCGCGCTGGTGGCGCTCCTGTCGACCCTGCTGTCGGGACTCGCCACCGGCCTGGTCGACGACGGGATCTCCGGCTTGCGAGCACTGCCGATCTCGCACCTGGCGTTCCAGCGCGGGGCGGAGAGCTCCTTCAGCCGCTCGGTGCTGGGCCCCGACGCCCTGCAGGTCTTCGAAGACGTTCCCGATCTCCGGGCCACGCCTATCGGGGTGTCGTTCGTGAACGCCTCGTCGAGCCCGGGTACCAGCGTGGACCTGGCTCTCTTCGGGGTGGACCCCCACGGCTTCCTCGCCGAGGAATCCGCCGGGGCCGCCGAGGCCGACCCGAACGCCTCATCGCTCGACGGGGGGCTGGTGCTGAGCGAGGAGTTGCAGGGCGAGATGGCACTCGGTGACCGGCTCGAGATCCTCGGCAGCGACCGGTCGCTGCCGGTGGTGGGCTTCACCTTCGGCGGCACCTACGGCCACGTGCCCATCGCCTACACCAGCCTGGCTACGTGGCAGAGCCTCGTCTACGGGCAGGACCCACGAGGGCGGTTCTCCGCCATCGCTCTCCAGGCCGACCGGCCGTTCGACGCCGCGGCCCTCGACGTCGCCGCCGGCACCGACACGGTCACCAAGACCCAAGCGTTCAACGGCTCGCCCGGCTACAGCGCGGAGACCGCGACCATGACCCTGATCCGGGGGTTCCTCCTGGTGATCTCCGCGCTGGTGGTGGGCGCGTTCTTCACCGTGTGGACCGTCCAGCGGACCCGCCAGATCGGCCTGCTGAAGGCCATTGGGGCCTCCAACTGGTACGTCGTGCGCGACGCCCTGGGGCAGCTCGCGGTGGTGCTGGCGGCGTCGATCGCGGTGGGCACGCTGGTGGGCGTTGGTCTCGGCAGCCTGGTGGGCGAGGACGTGCCGTTCAGCCTGGCGGCCGGCTCGGTCGGCGCGTCGTCCCTCGCTCTCGCGGTGACGGGTATGGCGGGCAGCCTGGTGGCGTTGCGGCGGCTGACCCGCATCGACCCGGCCATCTCCCTCTCGGTGGAGGCGTGACGATGGGGACGAGCGCTCTGCAGCTGTCCGGTGTGGGCGTCGAGGTGCGTGACGGCGACGAGACCCTCACGATCCTCGACGGGGTCGACCTGAGCCTGGAGCGTGGCGAGCTGGTGGTGGTCACCGGCCGATCAGGCTCGGGGAAGTCGACCCTGCTCTCGGTGGCCGGCCTGTTGCGCCGCCCGTCGCGCGGCGAGGTGACCGTCGCCGGGCAACCCACCACCGCGCTCGGGGTCCGCCAGCGGACCCGCCTGCGACGGGACCACGTGGCCTTCGTGCACCAGAGCGCGCAGCTGTTCCCTTCCCTGCGCGCGGTCGAGCAGCTCGAGCTGGTGGCGCACGTCCACGGTCGGCTCGACCGGGCCGCCCGGCGCCGGGCCCGGGACCTGCTGGGGGAGCTCGGTCTGGGTGATCGCCTGCACCACCTGCCCTCGCACCTGTCGGGTGGGGAGCGCCAGCGGGTGGCCATCGGGCGGGCGCTGATGGGCCAACCCGCGGTGGTGCTCGCCGACGAGCCCACCGCAGCGCTCGACCCCGAACGCTCCCGCCAGATCATGGAGGCGCTCGCGCAGGAGACCCGCCTACGCGAGGTGGCCACCCTGGTGGTGATCCACGACCCCGCCCAGCTCGACCTCGCCGACCGGCGCCTGGAGCTACGCGATCACCGGCTGCACGACGTGGCCATCAACGCGGGGTGAGGCGTGCCGCGCATCACCGGGCCCAGCATCGCTGCGCACGTGGCGCACCAGGAGGAGGCGGTGGTGCGGGCCGCGACCGAGCTGTTCGCGGAGCGGGGGTTCGCCGCGGTGACCATGGCCGACATCGCCGAGCGGGTCGGGCTGGCTCGCAGCTCGCTGTACCGATACTTCCCCGATAAGGACCACATCCTGCTGGCGTGGTTGCGGCGCGAGAACGCCGCCCTCGTGGAGCGCAGCGCGGCGATCGCCCGCTCCACCGGGCCGCCCACACTGCGGCTCCGGCGCTGGCTGCGGCTCCAGCTCGACTACCTGCTGGAGCCCGACCACCAACTCTTCACCCGGATCGCGGTGAACCTCGGTGATCTCCGGCCGGAGGTGTTCGAGGCGGTCGTGGCCGAGCACCGACGGCTGTACGCCACGGTGGAGCCGATCGTGGCCGAGGCGCTCAGCGCTCGCGCCCGGGGGCGAGCCCGGCGGGATCCCGCGTTGGTGTCCTCGTTCGTCGTGGGGCTGCTGCGGGCCGCGGGGGACGCCCTGGGGCGGGGAGTGCCGGTCAGGCAGGTGCGGGCAGAGCTCGAGCGCGCCGCGGTGGCGGTGGTGGAGGCGTGAGCCGACCGGATCGCGGAGGCTGACCGGAGCGCTCCGGCTGTTCGGTCTCACCGGCTCGCCAGGGCCAGGTGAGTGATCGCACGATCAGACGGCTGGCGGCGGGTAACTCCCGCCGCCAGCGGTCGTCGAGTCGCACCTGTATACCTTGGCGTCCACCCGGCACGCCCGGTGCGGGGTTGTGGAAGAACACCGGGCAGTCGGGGGACGCCGTGTCCGGGAAATCCGAGTTCGCCAACCCGAGCTGATCCAGCACGGGGGCGAGGGCCGTCTCGGGGTCCGCGCAGAACGCCTCGTAGCCCACCTGCACGTAGCGGGGACCGATCGCGTCGCCGATGCGGGCCACCGTCGTGTGCTGGGCCAGCCAGGCCAGAGCCACCCGGGCGTCGGTGTCGGGACCGGCGCTCCCGCGCCGGCGCACCGAGTTGACCACCCCTCGGGGGTCGCGCACGACGTGTACCACGAGCGTGCCGATCGTCCCCGCGAGCGAGGTCAGCACGGCGTCGGTGGGGTTCTTCGACACGTCGACGACCAGCCGGGCGTCGTTCGCCCACGCCAGCACCTGGACCCGGCTCTCCAGGCGGCGGAGGTAGCGTGCTTCGGCGCCGGTGGGTTCGTCACCGGCGCCGAGCCGGCGGAGCACTGCCCGGGCCCGCCGCCAGCTCCGGTCGGAGGGAGCGACCTGGCGTTGGAGGGCGAGCAGGCGATCCAGCTCCGCCGGCGCGAGATCGGTGGCGTCTGCCCATACCGGGCAGGCGCGGGTGGGATCGCCGCACGCGCAGCGCAGATCGGGGTCCCGCCGCAGCGACCGCCACAGGGAGGTGAGCTCCCCGCCGTAGAGGGCGCCGGGCAGTGCGCCGATCACCCGTCCCACGATGTGCGTGCCTCCTCGCGGAGTGCCGATGACGTGGACCAGGGTCGGCGTCCGTGCGGCCATGAGCGCACCATCGCAGGCGAAGCTGACATCCGGCCCTCCATCGGCCTACGGGAGAGCGAACCTTCGGTGGCTTTCCGGTGCGCGTAATCGCTCGTCGGGGTGACACTCGGGCCGCGCTGGGCGGGGGACGGCAGGGATGCCGGTGGCGATCAGCGGCCCTCGCCGAGCTGGTCGCGGATGTCGATGATGCCCAGCCGGCGGGTCGAGACCAGGTAGTCGGGTGAACCGAGCGTGAGGTCGAACGTGGAGGTGGGGAAGCCACCCGCCTTGAGCAGGGTGCCGGCCCGCTGGGAGCTGCTGCCCGTGAGTCCGAAGTGCGCGAGCATCGCCTTCTGGGTGAGACCACCCATCCGCTGGTCGAATCGGCCGTTGGCCCGGGCCACGATCCAGCAGATGGCCGCCGCCGCGGTGTCCGCCCTCCCTCGGCGCCGGAACACCTCCGGTCCCCGCCGGGCGATGCGAGCCAGCACCCGCCGGGCCGCGGTGCGGTACTCCACGTCGAGCAGCTCATCGCAGCACCGGTCGCATCCCGCGAGCACCTCGGCCACCCGTTGGTGGACGTCCTCGGCGATACCGGACCAGTCGAACGGCTCGTCGGGCAGCGGGGCGTCGTCGAGTGCGTCGAGTGCCTCGGGTCCACCGACCGCCTGCTCGAGGAGCCCCCGCATGAACGAGTCGTACTCCCAGGGGTCAGTGTCACTGATGCCCTCGTACCAGGGTTCGTCACCGGGGCGATCCCCGGGCTCTTCCGGGTCGAACGCGCCGAGGCCGGCGAGGAGGGCAGCGGGGCTCTGCGGGCGACGGGAGCAGATGGCGCGGCGGTACTCGGGCTCCGAGCGGTCGATGGCGTCGAGCGTCTGGTCGGTGAGGTAGGAGGGGATGGCGCGCTCCGCATGGCAGAAGCGCACGAAGGCCCGCAGCAGGTCTGGCGCCTTCGCCAGGAAGGCCTGCCCGGCCATCACCTTGCGGGGCAACCAGTCGAGGAGGAGGATCTCGACCGCGACGGGACTCCAGCGCATCGGGTCGCCGGGGCCGTAGTCGCAGCCGAACCACAGGAAGGTGTCGAGCAGATCCCGCCGATCCCGGTCGTCAAGGGGGGCGCCGACCGGTGAGGCGAAGAACCGGTCGGTCAGGGCCTGGCGGTCGTCATCCGTCCACACCGGCCGCTCGTAGCCCCGGCCACCGGCGGGCAGCAGGCCGGCCATCCACTCCACCAGGGCGCGGCACGCTGGCCAGGTGTCGCTCTCGAACGGCGGGTAGGTGATCGAGGCGAGCTCGATCGCCTCGACGATGCGGGCCTTGGCGTCGGCCAGTGGTATCTCCGAGAAGGTCGTGTCCGGGTCGTTCGCCGTGGCCCGCATCATCTCGGTGAGCTCGCCGATGGGCTCGGGGACCACGAACGCGTCCTTCACGATGGTGCCCAGGTTGTGGTCGATGTAGACCACGGCGGTGAGCTCGTGGCCGCTCGGCAGCCGCACCCCCACGACCACGTTGTCGCCGTCGCCGAGCACGTGCACCATCTCGATGGTCTGGTAGGCCTGGGAGTCGCCGATGGTGGTCAGCCACGCCGGGAGCCGGTGACCTCGCTGGTCGAGGACCCGGGTGATGCGCCGGGATTCGACGTCGTCGGTGCTCAGGGCGGCGATGGCGGCCAGGAGCACGGAGGTCTCCGGGCGGTCGACCTCCAGGAACGAGTGGATCAATTCGTCGCGCGTGAGGTGATCGGCTCTGGGCTCGGGGGACTCGAACGGGTCGACCCCTCGAGGATCAACAGCACCGAGCAGCGAGCTGGCCAGCGCCAACAGCGGCAGTGGATCGTCGTCGGCGGCGGCGCGGCGCACGTTGCGCAGCAGGTCGGGCTCCGGGTCGTGCCAGCCCGTCTCGCCGGGCTGGCGCAGTTGGTACGACAGCGGCCGGGTCCCCTTGGGGGTGACCCGGCCACCCTTGCGGTGCCGGCCTCGTCTTGCCATCGTCCCAGCCTAGGACCCTCATCGGAGCCCTCGGTTCGGGATGGGCAGATCGTGCGAGCCTTCGATGGTGTCCATGCGCGAGGTGTCTGGGCCATCACGCGCGAAGCGGGTGCCGAACAACGCGCCTACGTGCAGCGTTCGCTTCACGACGAGCTCTGGTGTCGGGGCGTCTCGGGTCCCTGCTGCGACCGACGGCCTGAGGGGATCACGGGGTGCCGAGATCGTCGATGGTGCGCCACTCCTCGACCAGTGTGGGCTCGACGGTCCCGAGCCCGATGTGCTGGACGAAGACGGCGAGCACGTCGTCGACACCGGCAGCAGACGGCGACAGGACGGCCTGGATCCCGAGGGTGTGCGCAGTCGCACCGAGGTCTTGGCAGGTCGCCCAGTCCGGACCGGTCAGCACATCGAGACCAATCCCGACTTCGTGTCGCGTGCCAGCGTCCGTGAGGTCGAGCACACGATCGAGGCGGATGTCGTAGCGATACAGATGGCGCGGCAAGAGCCCATCGACGCCGATCGGTTGCCGCTCGCCCAAGCGCTGGAACTCGGCGACCACGCATGGACGTGTGCGGCAGATGTAGAGAACGGGGAAGCTGCCGGCCGGGTTGAAGCGACCGCCATGCAGCCGGGCACCCTCACCGCTCAGCGGGTCAAGGCGGGGGCTCAGGTGGCGCCAGCCTTCACCGCTGAACGGCGACAGCCTTGCCGCGGCGACACGAGTCGGGTCGACGTCCATGCAGCTATGCGGTCACGCCTTCGGCCATGGCGAGGACCGACGCGATGACTCGGTGGTACTCGCCTTCGGCGATCAGCTCCAAGGGCTTCCGCCAATCGAGATCTGGGTTCGGGCTACGAAGCCACAGCCGAGCTGGTTCGTCCCGAAGAACGGAGCGGAGTACGTCGACGACGGCCTTCAACTCGAGGAGTCGATCCTCGGCCTCGCGCCGAGGGTGGGTTTTCGAGGTGGCCCAGCGGCTGACGCTCCTCGGAGTCGCGCCAGTGATCCGAGCGACGTCGCCAACGTCGATGACGTGCGTTTCGATCAGCTCGTCCAGCACCCCGCTCATCGTTGCCATCGGCCGCTCCTTCTTACCGTCCTGTGATTCAACGGATGTTCGTCAGCTAGTATGTCGCAGAAACGTCTGCACAACGGCATCGGAGCTGGCATGGACCTCGGCCACGGCTTCATCCCTCGCGTGGACGCCCGCAACTACAAGGCGGTGGAGCGCTGTCTGACCCGTGACGGCCCCGGCCTCGGGGAAGGGGAATCGTTCGTCTGCGCGTCCAAAGTGAGGAACCAGGAGCCGAGGGCGGATGGCAGTCGCCCGTCGAAGGTCCCTGACGGTCGCGTGTCCGTCCCGCATCCGGGCAGATCCGTCTCAGCGCTGGAGTGGTCGCGTCTGATGGCTGTTCCTTCGTTGCGCGGCCAGCTCGTCTGTCGGCTGCCGTGCTGCGCGTTCGGCCAGCCGGTGGAAACGACACCTTCCCGTGGTCGCGAGCACAGCCTTCACAGCCGAGTCTCGGAGGCGAAGGAGCACAGCGGCACCGGCTCAACTGCGCTCGGTCAGGTCGTCCGACTTCTCGAGCAGCGTCAGAGCGTGGCTCGGACCGTGGCGAGCGCTCTCATGGCCGCTGGCCTTCCGCCGTTGTCGACCGAGCGCACTGAGAACCAATTGGCGGCCGCCCGGTACTTCGCCGAGGCGGTCTCCGACGTTGCGTAGAACCAGAGTCGTATCTGCGTGTGCTCGGCGTTGCGCGACAACCTTGAAATGGACTCGTGGTCAGTTGCATCTCCGGGATGGTCAGTGGTCTACTGGCGAGCGATGCAGGGCTCCCGGTGGCCCCTGCCGTCGGGGGGCGCCCGGCGTGAGAGACGCCATGCCGGCGAGAGGAGCCGTCTCTTCCCTGCGACACTGCGACGTGGCGCCCCCGGCAGGATTCGAACCTGCGACACACGGTTTAGGAAACCGTTGCTCTATCCCCTGAGCTACGAGGGCATGACGTCCTCGGGAGTGCGCGGTGCGCCGCTCCCGGGCGTCGACCGGGCATGGTACGCGCCGTGGCGGCCAGCGCCCCTCCGGATGGTCACCAGCCCCGCGGGGTACGGTGTGGTCATGTTGCGACGCTGTGTGGTCGTCTTGGCGGCGGGCCTACTACTGGCCGCGTGTGCCACCAAGGAAGGCACCTACGTCCAGGTGGACACCGACGCCGACCCGGACTCGCCGGCGGTCGCCGAGCGCCACGGCGGTGCCGGGCGGGCGTTCGACACGGTGGCGCTCGCCGCCGCTGCCGACCGCACCGCTGCTGCGACGACCGGCAGGTTCCGGGTCACGATGTCGATGGACATGTCTGCCGTGGGTGCGCCGACCTCCGTCCCGGGTTCCCTGTCGGTCACGACGTCCGGGGAGGGTGCGTACGACAACGGTCGTCAGCTCTTCTCGCTCACGATGCGTACCGAGATGCCCTTCCTCGAGGGCCTCGAGGGCGTGGCTGGCGGTCAGGGCGTGTTCGGCGATCTCGTCAACACGGATACGGCTGTCGTCAGGACCGGCGACGTCGCCTACCTGCGCATGCCCATGATGGGCGTGCTCGACCCGTCCATCGCCGGCAAGTGGCTCCGCGTCGACGGCTCCCGGCTCGGCGCGCTCGACAACCTCGGTCTGTCCGGCCCGATGGGCGACCCGCTCACCGATCCCTCCGTCATCCTCGGCTACCTGCGTGGGGTCGGTGCCGATCTGACCACCGTCGGCGCCGAGGTCATCGACGGGGTCGAGACCACGCACGTGCAGGCGGTGGTATCGGTCGGTCGGGCGCTGGGTGCATCCGGCGCTGACCGGGAGCGCATGGAGCAGCTGTTGGGTGGTGTTGGTGGGGAAGTCGACCAGGCGCTTCGGGACGTCACGTTCCCGGTCGACGTCTACCTCGACGCCGACGGGTACGTCCGGCGGGTCGCGATGACCTACGACTTCGGCGAGCTCTTCGGCGCGCTGTTCGGCGCGCTCGATGGCCTCGAGGGAACAGGCCCCGGATCGGAAGGGCTCGGCGCCATGCCCGATCTTGGAATGACCATGACCATGACCGTCGACTTCTTCGACCTGGGCCAGCCGGTCACCATCACCGAGCCCTCCCCCGACGACGTGGTCGACATCTGTGATGTCGTCCGCACGGCCGACCCTCTCCGGGGGTCGGCGACCGTTCCCTCGATGTGTTGATCCCGACCTGACCGGTCGGTCCGGTCACCTCGGCCCGGGTACGCATCGCCCGGGCACCCATCGAAGGCCCGCCCGCGACCGTCGGGCTCGGCGGCCCGATCGCCGGCTGGCGGTCCCGGTGCCGGGCGAACCACAATCGTCCGACCCGCCCTCTCCCACCAGCGAGGAGCCATGAGCTACAGCGTCTGGATCGACCAGGATCTCTGCACCGGTGACGGCATCTGCGCGGAGATCGCGCCGGACATCTTCGTGCTGCTCGACGACGGCCTCGCTTACGTGAAGGACGGAAGCGGGGTCAAGAAGGACCCCGGCGGCCCGCAGGGCATCGTCGCCATCCCCGATGGCAACCTCGACGCGGTCATCGAGGCGGCGGAGGAGTGCCCCGGGGAGTGCATCTTCATCGAGCCCAGCTGAGGTCGCGGGAGACCCTGCCACCGGCCCGTGACTCGGCCGGGAGACCCGCTGCTCGAGTGGGTAGCGTCTCGGCATGACCCTTCCCGCCCCCGCCCCTGATCGCACCGCACTGGTCACCGGCGCCTCCTCCGGCATCGGCGCCGAGATCGCCCGTGATCTGGCCCGCCGTGGCCACGGGGTCACCCTCGTCGCCCGCCGGGCCGACCGACTCGACGCCCTCGCCGCCGAACTGCGTGAGCAGGGCGTCCGAGCCGAGGTGCTCCCCGCCGACCTCGCCGACCGGGCGGCACGGGCCGAGCTCCCCGGGCGCATCGACGCCCTGGGGGTCACGGTCGACATCCTGGTCAACAACGCCGGGCTCTCGACCGTCGGCCCGGTCGCCCGATCAGACCCCGAGGCGGAGATCAACATGGTCGAGGTCGACGTGGTGGCGGTGGTCGATCTGTGCAGCCGGTTCCTCCCCGGGATGGTGGAGCGGGGCCGGGGGGCGGTGCTCAACGTGGCCTCCACCGCGGCCTTCCAGCCGCTGCCCGGCCAGGCCGGCTACGCGGCGGGCAAGGCGTTCGTCCTCTCCTACACCCGCAGCCTGAGTGGCGAGCTGCGCGGCACGGGCGTCACCGCCACCGCCCTGTGCCCCGGGCCGGTGAAGACCGAGTTCAGCGACGTGGCCGGCTTCACCGGTGAGGATGAGAGCGCGCTGCCGAGCTTCATGTGGGAGCGCGCCGACGCGGTGGCCCGGGTCGGTGTCGACGCCCTCGACCGGGGCCGCACCGTGGCCATACCCGGGACCGCCAACCGGGTGGTCGCCTTCGCCGCCTCCCTGACCCCGAAGGAGCTGCTGGTGCCCATGCTCGCCAGCCGCCACCCCGGTCTTCGGCGGTCCCGATCCTGAGCGCCGGCCCCGGCCCCCGGTCACCGGCCCCCCGGTCACCGGCCCCACCTGCGCCGACCGAACAGGAAGGACCCGATCCCATGGCTCATGATCCCGTCGTCGCGGAGACGGTCCGCGAAGCCGACCACCTCGAACCCCGCTTCGTGCTGCCCGACCAGGAGGCGCGGGTGGCGGCCAGGCTCGACGCCTACCGTGGCGCCACCGGCAAGCGACCCAACGTGGTGTTCATCTACTTCGACGACGTCGGTTGGGGTGACTTCGGGTGCTAAGGCGGTGGGGTGGCGGTCGGGGCCCCCACGCCGAACATCGATCGGCTGGCTCGGCGTGGCCTGCTGCTCACCTCCTGCTACAGCGAGCCCTCCTGCACGCCGTCGCGGGCGTCGCTGCTGACCGGTCGCCTGCCGATGCGCCACGGCCTGCTGCGCCCACCGATGTACGGCGAGCCCGGTGGGCTCGCCGGTGAGATCACCCTCGCGCAGTTGCTGTCCGACGCCGGCTACGTGACCCAGGCGGTCGGCAAGTGGCACATGGGCGAGAACGTCGAGTCCCAGCCCCAGCACGTCGGCTTCGACGATTTCTACGGGTTCCTGTCCGTGTCGGACATGTACACCGAGTGGCGCGACCCGTACTTCTTCCCCGAGATCGTCTACAGCGAGGAACGCACCCGCTGGGTGCAGAACCTGCCGTTCAACAAGTGCTTCGTGCACGCCACCCGCGGCGCCGAGCTCGAGACGGTCGAGGAGGTCACCATCCCGGTGCTGTCGGAGCTCGACGACCGCTGGGCGACCTACTCGCTCGAGTTCATCCGCCGGATGGGGGCCCGGTACGCACGAACTGGCATGTCAGACGCGTGCTGGGGCACGCGTCTGACATGCCGGTAGGTGGGAGGGGCCGCGGGTCGCCATCGAAATGGCAGGTGGATCGCGTGCTGGGGCACGCGTCTGACATGCCGGTAGGTGGGAGGGGCCGCGGGTCGCCATCGAAATGGCAGGTGGATCGCGTGCTGGGGCACGCGTTTGACATGCCGGTTCGCGGTTTGCGGGGTCTCAGGGGTCGGTGCTCACCGCGAGGGTGACCACGAACGGGCGATGGTCGCTGCCCGCGGCGGGCAGATCCCGCACCCCCACCACATCGACCTCGTGCAACAGGGCATGGTCGAGCCGGGTGAAGGGGCCGAGGGCTCGCAACCCCTGACCCTCCATCGGCCACGAGGAGCTGAGCCCCCGACCGACCGCCTCGTGGGCGTCCCGGAGAACGCCACGCTCGAGCAGTGACCGGAATGCCGGATGCCAGCGACCGGCGTTGAAGTCCCCCGCGATCACCGTCGGCCCGTCGAGGCGGGTCGCGAACCGGCGGAGCTGGCCGAGTCGCCACTCCCAGCGTTGCACCTGACCCTCGCCGGTGGGGGCACCCACGTGGACTCCCCAGACCTCCACGTCCCGATCGCCGACCCGCACCGCGCCGGTGGGCATGTCGATGCCACCGACCTTCTCCACCCGGGCCTCCCGCAGCGGCAGGCGCGAGAAGATCCCCGTGCCGTAGGTGTCGCGGGCCGCGTCCAGCTCTTGGAACGGATAGTGCTCGTCCGCGCCGCGTCGGTGGAACAGCTTGACGTAGGCCGGGGTGAGCTCGATCAGGACCAGCACGTCCGCGCCCGACGCCAGGGCCTGGTCGACGGCGCGCTCAGGGGTGGGGTTGTCGAAGCGGAGGTTGGCTACGTACACGTCGAGCGTGGCCGCCCCCGACCCCTCCGCTGCGTTCGATCCCACAGCGAGGGGGACCATCATCGTGCACACCGCCACGGTCGTGAGTCCGGCCACCACGGCCAGCCGGCGCCGGCCGAACCACACCGCGACCCCCAGCGCCGCCGACGACGCCAGCACGTAGTAGGGCAACACCATCTGCAGGGCGGCGTGCGTAGGACCCCACGTGAAGCCCAGGATCGAAGAGAGCACCACGGCGGAGGAACCCACGGTAACGACCCACGTCGTCGCGAGCACCATCGTGCGCCCGACCGGCAGGCGTGGAACGGCCGGCGTGGTGCGCATCGCACCAGCCTCGCGTTTCCGGCGGGGGGCGTGCAGTCGCCTAGGGTGCCCGGCGAACCCGGCTCCGGCCGATACGGGTCACCGCAGGAGTTAGGCGTGCAGCTCACCGACATCCTGGACCTCGAGGACCACGGGCGAGACACCTTCGTCGGGGCCGGCCCCCGCTACCCCTGGGGAGGGCTCTACGGCGGTCAGATCGTGGCACAGGCGTTGCGGGCCGCGGCGGCGACCGTCGCCGCGGACTTCGACGTGCACTCCCTGCGGGCCTACTTCATCCGCCGCGGCGACCACACCGAGCCGGTGCGCTACGAGGTGGACCGCATCCGCGACGGCCGGTCGTTCTGCACTCGCCGGGTGGTGGCTCGTCAGGCCGTCGGGGCCATCCTCAACCTGGAGGCCTCCTTCCAGGCCGCCGAGCGCAGTGACGACATCGAGACGGTGTCGCTCCCGGCCGGGCTGCCGGTGCCCGGCGAGCTGGAGCCCAGCTCCTGGAGCCCGGTGTTCGAGCGCCGCTTCGTGCCCCCCTCGCGGATCGCCCCGGGTGAGCGCTCCGGTGCCGGCCGGGCCGCCGCCTGGCTGCGGGTCCTCGACGAGCTCGACGGCGACCAGCTCCTGCACCGCGCCGCCCTGGCCTACCTCTCCGACGATCTGCCCACCGACGCCGTCGTGCGCGCCCACCCGCTCGCCAGCGAGCCCGAGGAGGTGCTGCACCAGGTCCTGTTCACCGCCAGCCTCGACCACACCATCTGGTTCCACCGCCCGATCCGGGCCGATCGCTGGCACCTGCACGACTTCACCTGCCACACCTTCGTGGGTGGCCGGGGGTTGGCTATCGGCCACGTGTTCACCGAGGACGGCACCCACGCGGCCACGATCGCCCAGGAGGTGCTGCTGCGCGACAGCCGCGAGCGAGGGACCTGACGCCCTACGCTGCGGCGATGCTGGCCGTCGAGGAGCTCCTGGAGTCGGCGTGCGCCGCCACCGGGCTCGACGATCTCGGCCCGCCGACCTGGCAGGAAGGCCTGGCGGTGCTCGTCGACTCCGCGAACGGCGACGCCCGGCTCACCGAGGTCGGCGAGCTGATCCTCGCCGCGCAGATCGGCAGCTCTCTCACCAACCGCCTCCGGGTCGTCGACTGGCACCGCACCCACCCCGAAGCTGCCCGGTCCACGGTGGAGCAGCCCGTGTTCATCCTCGGCCTGCCCCGTACCGGCACCACGCTGCTCAGCTACCTGCTCGACGCCGATCCTCGGAATCGCTCGCTCCTGCGTTGGGAGGCCTTCGCAGCGGTCCCGCCACCCGACCCGGCCACGGTCGAGGGCGACCCGCGGGTGGCGGCCGCGCAGGCTGAGATGGACGCCCTGTACACGTCGGCCCCCGAGTTCAAGGCCATCCACTACGAGGCGGCCGACGGCCCCACCGAGTGTGTGACCGTGCTCGGCCAGGACTTCCGCAGCGTCCACTACGAGACCCTCGCCAACCTGCCTGCCTATGGCGAGTGGCACCAGAGCTGCGACATGGTGCCCGCGTACGAGTGGCACCGAACCATGCTGCAGACGCTGCAGTGGGCCTGGCCTGGTCGCTGGGTGCTCAAGTCCCCTTGCCACAACCTGGCGCTCGATGCTCTGGACACGGTGTACCCCGACGCCCGTTTCGTGTGCACCCACCGCGACCCCACCGAGGTGGTGGCCTCGCTGTGCAGCCTGGTGTCGGTGCTCACCGGTCTGGGCACCGACCACGACTTCGACGCGTACATCGGGCAGCGATGGCTCGACCTCGCGGCGACGATGATCGACCGCTTCGTCGACTTCCGCCCGCGCGCCGGTGAGGAGCGGTTCCACGACGTCGACTACCGGGCGCTCGCGGCCGACCCGATCGGCGTGGCTTCCGAGCTGTACCGCTGGTTGGGCTGGCCGTTCGACCCGGAGGCGCACGCAGCGATGGACGCGTACGTGGCCGCCAACCCCAAAGGGCGGTTCGGCCGCCACGAGTACGACCTCGCCCGGTTCGGCTTGGCGGCGGAGCAGGTGCGGGAGCGGTTCAGCGCGTACCGGGCTCGCTTCGACCTGGGGTAGGGGGACCGGGCTGCGTGGGGGTCGGCTGGTGATGGTCGAGCCGAGCCAGTCCAGGGCGGGGTCAGCGCATGTTGCCGGTGTGCCCCAGGCTGTAGCGCCCCGGCTGGGGCCACACCGTGAGCCCGTGCGGGCCCTTCCCCACCGGGATCCGTCCCGCCAGCGCCCCGGTGGTGGTGTCGAACACGTAGACCTCGTCGTCGTAGCGACCACCCAGCCACAGCTCCCGGCCGTCGGGCGTCAGGTTGCCCATGTCGGGGCTGCCGCCGCCGGGCACCTCCCAGCGGTCGACGACCTGGTTGGTGGCGAGGTCCAGCACCGCCACGCTCCCCGGCCCTCGTGGCGGGCCGGGCACCCGGTTCGATCCCCGGTTGATGACGTAGAGCTTCGTCGCGTCCCGGCTGGGGTACAGGCCGTGCGCGCCGACACCCGTCTCCACGAAGCCGATCTCGGTGAAGGTGGCCGCGTCGATCAGGTACACGCCGTTGCGCATCATCTCGGCCACGTAGAAGGTCTTGCCGTCGGGCGAGATTCGGACGTCCTGGGGCATCCCCCCGCCGCTGAGCTCCAGCATCCCCACCACCCGCCGCTCGAGCAGGTCGATCTTCGCCAGGCGTCCGGCGAACTCACAGGTGGCGATCAGGTAGCGGCCGTCGATGGAGAAGTCGATGTGGTTGATCCCCGCGCAGTCGGGTACCTCGAGGCTGCGGTGCAGCGCCATGGTGTGCGGGTCGCGGAAGTCCAGCCGCCGCAGCGCCTCGGCCACCACGATGGCTTCGCTCCCGTCGGGGGTGAAGTAGAGGTTGTAGGGATCCTCGACCGCCAGGGTGGCGACCGGCTCGCCGCTCGGCGGGTCGATCGCGGTGAGCGAGTAGCCCTGGTTGCTCAGTACCCACAGCGTCCGCAGGTCGTACGAAGGCACGACGTGCTGGGGCTCGGCGTCAACCGGGAAGGTGCCGATGACCTGCTTGGTGGCGACGTCGATCACCGTCACGTCGTTGGAACGGCCGTTCGGCACGTAGACCCTCAGCGGGACCTCGGCGAGCCAGGGTTGCAGCTTGCCGGCCGCGGTCTCGCTGTAGAGGTTCGCGGGATCGACCACCGGTGGCATGTCCGACACGGTGTCGATCGCCGGCGGCGAGCCACCGCTGTCGGCCGGGTGGGGGGCGGTCGAGGCGTCGTCGGTCGGCGCAGTGGTCGTGGTGGGTGCCGTGGCCGCATCCCAGCCCGAGCAAGCGAGCGCGCCCGGGGTCAGCGCCAGGGTGATGAGCAGGCCTACGGCACGCCACCATCGTGGGCTGGTCGACGCGCGCATCACGGCCGGAGGGTATCCGCGGGGCATCCCGCCCCTGGTCAGGGTTTGACCGTGAGCTCCTGGGTGCGACTGGCGAGGACCACGCCGTTCCCGGTGACGGTCAGGCTGTAGACACCGGCGCTACAGGCTTGGGCGGACCCGCCGAGCAGGCTCGAGGACACCCCGGGACCCGAGACGCTCACGGTCACCGGACCCGTCGCGCTCACCTCCCAGGTGAGGGTGGCGCACTCACCGCTCGCGACCTTCTTCGGATTGAGGTTCAAGCTGGCGATGCTTACCCGCATGACCGTGGTGGTGGTCGTCTCGGGCGGCGGTGGTGGTGGGAAGAACCCACCTCCGGCGGTGGTCGTGGTAGGCAGGGTCGTGGTGGTGGTCTCCGCCGTCGGCGCCGTGGTGGTGGTGATCGGCACGGTGGAGGAGGTGACGAAGGTCGTCGTCGAGCGCTTCGTGGTGGTCGTCGAGTCCTCCGCCACTGCGGCCGTGTCGAGACTGGTGTCCTGATCACCTGACCGGCTGGCGAGGGCGATCACCGCCACCAGCAGGATCGCCGCCGCGATGCCGATGCCCACCCACCGCTTCGTTCTGCCCGACTCCAGGGTCCCGGCCCGGCGGCTGGCCACCGGCGTGTGGACCGGACCGGAGGAACCGTCGCGGGATGCGCCACCCGCACCCGCGCCCCCGTCCGGCGCGGCTGCCGCGGTCGCGGCGAGGGCGGGCTCCGAGGTCATCGAGGGCTCGAGCTCGGTGGTCGCGGGAGGTTCCGGCTCTCGGGGGGTCTCTGATGCTGCATCCTGCGAGGTCTCGGCCGCCGCGCCGGGGATCTCGAGCGTCTCGCCGGCGAGGGCCGCACCGGCGAGGGGCGCACCGGTGAGGGCCTCCGTGGCCGGCGAGGCGTCCTCACCGGTCGTCGTGGCCGGCGGGGCCGGAGCCGTGACGGCACCGAGCACCTGCTCACGCACGTCACCAGGAGCGGGGGAGAGGGGGATGGTGCCGAACAGCTCCACCGCGGGCAGGGCCACCAGCGATCGGCCGCGGCAGGTCGCGCAGGCGCGGATGTGGCGGTGGATGAGTCGGCTGGCGGTGGGATCGAAGCTGGTCGCGCCCTCGGCCCGCAGCTCTTCGGCGAGCTGGTCGTGGGCGGGAGTTCCCCCGAGCCACAGCAGCCGGGTGCGCAGCGCGGCGGCGTATCCGGTGGGCAGCTTGGCCAGCCGGTCCTCCACCGCACCGACGTCCGCGCCCGTGGCGGCCGCGATCTCGGTGGCGTCGAGACCTCCTCGCCAGTGGAGGTCGAGGACCTCCGCGGTCGGCGCGCCCAGCACCGCCGCGGTCTCCCACAGCAGCGCGGCGACGTCGGGGTCGCTGGCCAGCGCGGTGGCGTCCGTCCCCCGGGTGATCCGCCCCGCGGCCCGTTTGGGATCCGAGGGGGGTGTGGGGGTGATGGCACCGATCGTGCTGTTGCCCGTCCCGGAGGTGGCCTGCGCCACCCGGGCCGCGAAGCTGGTGTCGGCTCCGTCGTCGAGCTGGTCGCGCACCTGCCCGAAGGCGTTGATCAGCACCCCGGCCGCGTCCCGGGCGTTGACCCCACGCCGAGTGACCCGATCGAACGCGAAGTCGAGCCAGTTCTCCACCAGCCCCCGCCAGGCGCTCTCGTCGCCCAGGCGCACCCGGGAGACGGCTTGCTCGTCGCGGACCCGGCGCTCGGCGCGGGATCCGTCGCGCCCACCGGCACCCCCCGGTGAGCGCTTGTTCCGTCGTTTGCTCATCGCGCACCCCCTTGCGTGCCGGTCCACCGGGCGCTCCTCGGGAGCCGGCCGCAGCAGACCGCGTGCGTGCAGAAACCCTAGGACGGCGCCAGCGTGGAGCCGGGGATCTGTGCTTCAGCGGCGCACGGTCTTCTCCTGGAGGTTCCTGTCGGACGCCACGTCCTCGTTCTTGAACACGACGGTCCGCCAATCCTTGGCCGAGAAGCGCTCGGTCGCCCCCACGAAGAGCGGCGAGGTCCGGTCCTGGGTCTGCCCGTAGGTCAGGAACACCTTCGCCTCGGGCCCATCGGGGCCGAAGTGGACGGCCAGGAGAAAGCTGGTGCCGTTGTTGATCAGGTACCCGTCAGCCGTCAATGCCGAGCGGGGGGCGACGGTCGGTCCCCGCCCGGGAGTGGGCTCCATCGTGGAGGAGCCGGCACCGTAACCGACGACGTTGGTCACCCCGTCGGCGTTGTCGCCGCCGTGGATCGGGACCCGTACGCCGGCGCGGTCTGCGGCCTGCAGCTCCCCCAGGCTCGCGGTCAGGGGATGGCCCGCAGCCTGGAAGATCTGCACGGCCCGGGCGAGGTTCACGAGCACCGGGTCAGGGGAGGCGTCGGTGGTGGGGGCCAACCCGGCGGGAGTGTCGACCGGGCGGGCCGGATCGAAGGGCTCGGCCCACAGTCCCGGCGTATCGCCGAGCAGCTGTGCCGGCTCGAAGCGCCCGATGAACTCTCGCCACAGCGCGGCACCGACCCGGTCCAGCTCGTAGCGCCCGTCCCAGCGGTCGAGCACCTCGCAGGCGTCGCGCAGGTCGACCGTCGCGGCAGGCAGCACCTCGGTGCCTCCGTCGGTCAGCGGGGGGACGGCAACGGTGGCCGCGCCACGACACCGCTGCACCACACCGTCCTTGAGCACCCGTGAGGTGTAGCCCCGGTTGGCCAGCGACGCCGCTGCGAGCTCGTCGAGGTCGAACCGACCGTCCGCGCCGGCCGGGCCCGATGCGCTGGTGTCGCGCAGGACCACCGCGTTCTCACGGGTGCGCGGCGAGCGCGCGGTGCGAGGTGGGCCGTGCAGGGGTGAGTAGTCGCCTTCGAGGGTCTCGGTCGCGTTCGCCAGCCAGTAGCTGTCGTTGGCGTTGAAGACGTGGTCGCGTCGCTCGACTTTGGGCATGGCGGCGTAGGGCACGAGGCCGGGATCTCGCGCGCCGGGTAGGTCGAGCCATTCGAACCGCGAGTCCGACCCGTCGAGCAGCACTGCCCGGTTCTGGGCGGCGATCGCCACCATGGGGTCGGTGCGTTTGGCCTCCTCGTAGGCCGCGATCGCCTCGGTGGAGAGTGCCGGGGTGGCCGAGGTGTCCGCGTACCAGGCCCGGCCGTCCGCGCTGACAGCGATGGTGTTGAAAAGAGGCACGCCGGTGTGGGTCTGGTGTGCGGCGATGAACTCGTCGAGGTCGGCGGCTCGGTTCATGGCCAGGTACTGGTCGACGAACTCGTCGTTGTCGATGTTCGCGTCCCGGTAGGTGATCGTGGTGCTCTCGGTCCAGCCGACCCCGGGGAAGTCGAGCACGGGGCCGTAGTGGGTGGACCACAAGGTGCGGGTCTCGCTGCCCATGGTGCCGTCGGGCTGGCGCACCTGGACCGTGATCGCTCGCGAGGTCATGGGTCGCTCCTCGCCGTCGTAGAGGTAGCTGGTGGGCTTCCCCGGCACCAGGTCGACCGTGTAGGCGGTGAAGCGGTTGCCCGCCGAGACCGTATGCGACCAGGCGAAGTTCTCGGTGAAGCCGATGCCGACGCCTGGTAGCCCCGCGAGCTGCGCGCCGTAGAGGTCCAGCTCGCCGGGGATGGTGAGGTGCACCTCCCAGAACCGCAGTTCCCCCTCCCAGGGGAAGTGCGGGTTGGCGAGCAGCAGGCCGCCGCCGTCGGCGCTCCGCTCGGAGCCGATCGCCCACGCATTGCTGGCGGAGGGGGCCGCGCCGAGCACGGCCAGGTCGGTCGGTGCCCGCCCGCGGTGCGAGGCGGTGGCTGCTCCCTCGCCGGGGGGTGCGCTCGCGTCGCCGGAGGGCCCACCAGCGGTCACGGCGGGCGGCTGGGCCCCGGCGATGAACTCGATCAGCCGGGCACCGCTGGCCTGCAGGGCGACGGATCGAGCGTACGCGTACGCGTCCACGGCGCTGATCGGGGCCACCCAGGGCTGCCCGGCGCACCACCCGTCGATGCCGTCGACACCGGCGTCCTCGAGGTACGCGTTCCAGCCGGCGGCGAACCCCTCGAACAGCTCGTGCACCCCGTCGCTCTTGTCGGGCCACTCCTGCCGGGCACGGGCGTCGATGCCCAGCGCGAGCCACCCGAAATCCGACGTCAGGTTGCGGTCGTTCTCGCCGGGCCCGAACCACTTCGATCGCTCACCGCGGATCTTGAGGACCTGATCCGCCAGGTCACAGGAGTGGTCCTCGGCACTGGCGTAGCCCTGCCCGAACGCCAGGCTCCCCAGGTCGCCGGCGGTTATGTGCGCGACGCCGTCGGTAGTGCGGCGGATGGTGGCCTCGTAGCCCCGCCGCTCCGGGCGGTCATCGGTGCTGCCGGCGGGGCCGGAGCGCTCACCGTCGTTGGTGCACCCCGCGAGGAGCAGCGCCAATCCGGCGAGGAGGGCCATGAGCCGGCTGGTGGTGCGTGCGTGCATCAGTGCTTCCCCCTGGTGCGCCGGGCGGACCGGGCCGGCGCACCGCCCGCCATGTTTGCAGGATCCGATGTTCAGGGTCGCTCGGTGCTCTTCGCCGTGTCCCCCGCCCGATCACCGGGCTCGCTCGCGCCGGTATCGGGTCGCGCCGGGTCGAGAGAGTCGGAGGCGGGCTCGCAGCCCTCCGGTCGCAGGTCGAGCACCTCCCGCAGGTCGATCACCGGATCGCCGCTCGGTCGTCGAGTGCGGGCACCTGGTGGCTCGAGGACCAGCACCACGTGCCACCGCCGGAGCCGATCACGGTGGGGCGGGTGGTGGTCGTCCAGGCTGACCCACACCGCCAGGTCGCGCCGCCCGACGTGCAGCACCGCCTCGCTGGGCCGGAGGAAATGGTGCCACCAGCGCAGCCCGCGGGCGAAGGCGAGTAGGCGCCCACCGTCCACGGTGACCTGCACCCGGCGACGGCGCTGCCGCAGGTCGCGGTTGCGGAGCCATCGAAGGCTGGCCCGCCGAGCGGGCGGGGGGTGAGAGCCCATCGCGGGGTCCTCCTCGATCCTGTCGCCCCCAAACCTGCCTCAGCGGAGCGGAAACCGCAAGGGGTGATCTTGGAAACGCCCTGGGTGCCGGCCCTGACCGTCTACTCGAACACGACCGTGCGGTTGGCGTAGGCGATCACCCGGTGCTCCAGATGGGCTCGCACGGCCCTGGCCAGGACGAGCGCTTCGAGGTCCCGGCCCCGGCGAGCCATGGTCGCCGGGTCATCGGCGTGGGAGACCCGGGTGACGTCCTGGGCGATGATCGGCCCCGCGTCGAGCTCGGCGGTCACGTAGTGCGCAGTGGCGCCGATCAGCTTCACCCCCCGCTCCCAGGCCTGGTGGTAGGCCCGGGGACCGGCGAACGCGGGCAGGAACGAGTGGTGGATGTTGATCGTCCGCTCGCCGAACGCTTCGCAGAACGCCGGGGAGAGGACCCGCATGTAGCGGGCCAGCACCACCAGGTCGGGCTCGAGCTCGCGCAGCAAGGAGACGACCCGTTGCTCCTGGTCTACCCGGCTCGCCCCGCCTTCGTCCGCCACCGGGACGTGGTGGAAGGCGAGGTCGAAGCGCCGGGCGATCGGGGCGTGGAGATCGTGGTTCGAGATGACCGCCACGACCTCGGCGGGCAGGTCACCGGTGGCACAGCGCCCCAGCAGGTCGTACAGGCAGTGCGGCTCGCGGGAGGTGAGCACCGCCAGGCGTGCGGGGCCGGGGACGTGGAGCTGCCAGCTCATCGACCAGCGCTCGGCCACCGGCTCGAAGCTCGCCCGCAGGGCGGTGGCGTCCGCGGGGTGCTCGAACTCCACCCGCTGGAGGAACAGCCCGTGCTCGGTGTCGCTGTACTGGCCGGCGTCGACGATGTTGCCGCCGTCCTCGGCCACCCAGCGGGCCACGTCGGCGACGATGCCCGGCCGGTCCGGGCAGGTCAGCAGCAGCACGGCCCGGGTCACTGGCGGGAGGCTAGTGCTCCCCGTCGGCCCGGTCAGCGCGCCGCGGCGCCTACCATGACCCCCGTGACGGAGCTGGTCGCCCCCCTCGCCATCGTCGCCGGGGTCGTCGCGGTCGGGGGGGCGATGAAGATCGCCGACCCCGGCGCCACCCAGGGGATGCTCCGAGCGCTCGGGATGCCCGCTGCCCCCTGGCTCGCTCGCGGCGTCGGCCTGCTCGAGCTGGCTACCGGCCTCGCCGCCGCGCTGCTCGGCGGCCGGGTGGCATCAGCCGCCGTGGCCGGCCTCTACCTGGTTTTCGCCGCCGTCGCCTGGCGGCTGGTGCGCGGTGGGCAGGCCTCGTCGTGTGGCTGTTTCGGTCGGCTGTCCGCCCCCGCGACGAGAGTCCACGTGACCGCCGACCTCACCGCCGGCGCCGTCGCCGCCGGGGCCGCGGTCGCCGCCGCCCCGGGGTTGGCCGGGCTCGACGCCGGCGGGCCCCTGCAACAGGTCACGCTCTTGGCCCTGGTGGCCGTCGGCACCTGGCTCGGGGTCGCCATCCACACGGTGTTGCCGGCGACCCTGGTGTCCGCCCGCCGGGTTCCGGCGCGGGCCGCCGTGCAGGAGTTCCGCATCGGCCCGCCCGCCGCCCGATGAGCACCACCTCGCAGCCCTCTCGCCCATGACCACCAGGACGCCACCCTCCACCCGCTTCGCCGACACCGTCGCTCGCTACCTCGGCCGGCGCTTCGACCGCCGAGGGTTCTTCGCCCGCTCGGCAGTGGTGGGCAGCGCCTTGGCCGTCAACCCCGTCACCTACGCGCTGCGGCCCACCACGGCGTACGCCGCCATCTGCAACTGCAACGGCTCCAACTGCGACTGCGGCGCGCTGTGCTGCGACGGCTACACCGAGTTCTGCTGCACCCTCACCGGGCAGAACACCTGTCCGCCAGGCACCCTGCTCGGTGGTTGGTGGAAGGCCGACGGCACCGCCTTCTGCAACGGGCCCCGCTACTACATGGACTGCAACGCGCCGTGCAACGGGTGCGGCTGCGGGGCCAACGGCATCTGCTCGGGCTCCTGCTCGGGCACGGGCTGTGGCTGCGCGCAGGGCGACTGCAACAACCGCAAGTCCGGCTGCACCATGTTCCGCTACGGGCAGTGCAACCAGCACGTGCCCTGCCTGGGCCCGATCGTCTGCCGGGTGGTGACCTGCGTGCCGCCCTGGGCCATCGAGCCCTCCTGCACCACGACCCTGCGCATCGACCAGGCCACCGCCGGCCACGACCGGCCCTGCCTGCACCGCACGGTTGGTTCGCTCGACTCGGCGGTCGAGGTCGCAGGTGGGGTCCGGGTGCAAGGGTGGGCGCTCGACTTCGACACCCAGGAGCCCGTCGACGTCCACGTCTACGTCGACGGGCGCTGGGCGGGCCAAGGCCTCGCCGACCGATCCCGCCCGGACGTGGGCGCGGCGTACCCCGGCTACGGGAACGGGCACGGCTACGACCTCACAGTGCCCGCCCCCAGCGGCGGGGTGCGCAACGTGTGCGTGTACGGGATCAACAAGGGCGCGGGCTCCGAGAACGCGCTGCTCGGTTGCCGCCAGGTGCGAATGGCCAACCCCTTCGGCTCGCTCGACGGGGTCGCGGTCGGAGAGGGCACCATCCGCCTGACCGGGTGGGCAATCGATCCCGACACCACCGGACCGGTCACGGTTCACGTCTACGTCAACGACAAGTACGTCACCCAGGCGATCGCCAACCGCTCCCGCCCCGACGTCGGTGCGGCCTACCCCGGGTACGGAAACCAGCACGGCTTCGACGTCACCTTCCCCTTCGGACCAGGACGGCACCGGGTGTGCGTGTACGCCATCAACGTGGGCGACGGCACCACCAACCCGCTCATCGCCTGCCGCACGGTGGAGATCGGCGTCCCGTTCGGGTCGCTCGACTCGGTCGCGCCCGGGCCCGGGCGGATCGCGGTGGGAGGCTGGGTGATCGATCCGGACACCGTGGCGCCCACCCAGGTGCGGGTGACCGTCGACGGCCAGCTCGCAGCCACGCTGGACGCCGACCTCGATCGACCTGACGTGGGCGCGGCGTACCCCGCCTACGGCTCCCAGCACGGCTTCGCCGGCACCGTGCCGGCCACACCAGGGACGCGCCAGGTGTGCATCAGCGCGGTCAACATCGGGCCGGGTCCCGACCCGCTCATCGCCTGCCGCACCGTGAACGTTCGGTCCGGCAACCCGTTCGGCTCCCTCGACGGCGTGGCCGCCGGCCCGGGGGTCGTGAAGGTCTCGGGCTGGGTGCTCGACCCCGACAGCGACTCGCCGGTGACGGTGCACGTCTACGTCGATGGGCGCTGGGGCGGGCAGAGCGTGGCGAACCAGCCCCGGCCGGACGTGGCCGCCGCCCACCCCGGCTACGGATCGGCGCGGGGATTCGAGCTGACCCTGCCCGTGGCCGCCGGGTGGCGGGAGGTGTGCGTGTACGGCATCAACATCGGTGCCGGTACCACGAACCCCCTCATCGGCTGTCGGAGCGTCTTCGTCGGCGGTGCGCCCTTCGGTTCCCTCGACGGCGTCGCGACTGGTGTCGGGTCGTTGCGGGTCACCGGGTGGACGATCGACCCCGACGTCGCCGGGCCGATCAGCGTGCACGTGTACGTGGACGGCCGCTGGGCGGGCCAGGGACTCGCCGATCGCCCTCGCCCCGATGTCGGCGCCGCATATCCCCTGTACGGGCCGAACCACGGCTTCGACCTCTCGGTGGCGGCGGCGGCAGGGAGCCGACAGGTGTGCGTGTACGCGATCAACAGCGCGGGCCACGAGACCAACCCGCTGCTCGCCTGCCGCCGGGTGGTGGTGCCATGAGCCGCGGCGCCGGGAGGTCGAGCTGATCGTGGTGGCGCTGGTGATCGCCCTGGCGGTCGTGGTGGCGCTGCTCGGGGTGCTGGTGGTCGGCCTGCTCCGCAGCCACGCCGAGATCCTCCGGCGGCTCCACGAGCTCGGTGCCGGTGTGTACGACGACGACGAAGCCCCCGGTGAGGAGGGTGGGGTGCGGTCCCCGGTGGTGCTGGGTGACCGGGACCGGATCCGCACCCGCGATGGGGTGGCCGAGCCCCGGCCCGACTCGACCCCGGCCCACGACCTGGCCGGCACGACCCCCGACGGTCGGGCGAAGGCGGTGGGAGTGGTCGGCGCGGCGCACACGACGTTGCTGGCCTTCCTCTCCACCGGGTGCGGCACCTGCGCCGACTTCTGGCGAGCCTTCGCCGGGGGGGAAGCCGACGAGCTGCCCGGCCGCGACACCCGGCTGGTGATCGTCACCAAGGGCCCGGAGGAGGAGAGCCCCGCCGCGGTCGCGAACCTCGCACCCGCCGGCCACGTCACCTTGATGTCGAGCCAGGCGTTCGCCGACTACGGCGTGCCCATCAGCCCGTACTTCATCCTGGTCGACGGGCCGGAGGGGCGGATCGTCGGCGAAGGCGCGGCGGCCACCTGGGCTCAGGTGGCCAACCTCCTGCGGCAGGCAGCCGGCGATGCGGGCCTGGGGTCGGGCCCGCCGGGTACGGCACGCCGGCGCGGTCGGCTCGACGGCCCGGCCCGAGAAGCCCGTGCCGATGAGGAGCTGCTGCGAGCCGGCATCACCCCGGGGCACGCCAGCCTCTACCCGGACCGGATCGTGACCGAGCTGGCCTCGCCGGAGGACGAACACCCCGGATGAGTGGGCGGAGCGGAGCTGAGTAGGTGGAGCGGAGCAGATGAGACTCGAAGGATTCGGCCTGGCTGCCACCACGCTGCGGGGCTGGGACGGCGAGATCTACCGGCGCGACGCCGAGGCAGCCCTCACCCTCGCCGGGGGCGGGAGCGACCGGTCCCCGCTGAGCGGCGGGGCGCAGGGTCCCGGCGAGACACCCACCCCGATCCTGCACTTGGCGAACTTCCCCTTGCCCGCGGTGCGCGGCGACTACGGCGGGGGGGCGGTCGAGCTCATGGGTCGGGGCGGGGTCTTCATCTCGTTGCTCGAGCACGACCCCGCCGAAGCGTCCACCGCACTGTTCCGACACTCGGGGATCCCCTGGCCGCTGCGGGAGTCCGACTTCGACCCTCGCCAGATGCAGCGCACCATCAGCGGGCAGGCGGGCTGCCAGCGGTTCTTCACCCACGCCGGGCGGGCGTTCTGCCTGTACGTGGCGATCGGCAGCTACGTGCTGCGATCGGTGCTGGTGCCGGAGGTCAACGCCGCGCTGGCCACCGTCGAGTTCGGCTGAGCCATTCCGCCACTGGTGAACCGGGGCTCAGCCCACGCGGCGCACCGCGGCCGAGATGGGCGAAGGTGAGCCGTCCGCCAGCTGCCAGCGGAAGTAGACGAAGCCCGTGAGGTGGCCGGCGGTGTCCACCCAGTTCGGCTCGCCGGGATCGTCGGGCCCCACGAAGATCCTCCACGACCCGTCGGGCTCGAGGGTGATCTGGCGTGCGTTGAGCGAGACCCGGTGGTAGCGGGCGTCGTAGGACTGCATGTACTGGTTCCACACCTGCACCCCCCACCACACCGATTCCGGCGACCGGCCCCGCAGCTCGAGCACCTGCCCCGGTTCCAGCCGGTAGAAGCCGTAGGCGTGGAGGTTGTCCGGCGTGGACCACGGTCCCGCGGCCTGGTGCGGCTCGCAGATGGTGTTGAAGGCGTCCGGTGAGTCGGGTGCGGGGAGGGGTGCCAGGCCGGTCCAGCCCCGGACGTGGTTGGCCACCGCTCGTAGCCGGTCAGCGACGGCGGCGAACGACAGCGGTGGCGGGGGAGCCACCGGTGCGGGTTCGCCACGGCCGTCGACGACCTCGATGGTGAACGACGCCGGTCGCTCGGTGGCGGGGTCGAAGAAGTACTGGCGGGCGATGACCGAGATCGTGTCGGGAGCGAGCTCGATCGCCGGCTCCAGCTCGGGACGGGCGCTCAGGATCAGCTCGAAGCTGTCGCCGGGGCCGGGTGCGAAGGCGGTGTGGTTAACGTTTTCGACCACCCGCTCGGCCGGGCTGCCGTCGGCTCGGCCGCCGTACACGCAGAAACCCAGGTAGCACTCGTCGCCTCGCCGGCCGGTGATGCGGTAGCTGCGGGTCGGGTTCAGCAGCGCCAGGTGGTAGAGCGAGTCGGTGTTGTCCCCACCGAACTTGCGGACAGGGGTGATCATGCGGATGAACGCCGGCCGGTCGGCGTCGCCGTGGAGGAAGAACTCCAGCCCGGTGGCCAGCAGGTCGAGCAGGTGGACGTAGCCCTCGGCGCGAGTGACCTCGTCGTCCCACCCCCGCCCCGGCCGGTCGAAGCTGGCCTCGAGGTCGGCGAGCAGGCCGAGCAGCTCGCGGTACGCCCCCGACGCGTCGTCGGGCGGTATGGGTGGCGGTTGGGCGGCGTCTCCGCTCATCGGCCGACGACGCTACCCGCCAGCGCCCCGTCGGGGCCTCGATCAGGGCTCGGGGCCGACCTTGACCACCACCTTGCCGATGTTCTCGCCCGTGAACAGCATGTTGAGCGCGTTCGGTGCCTGCTCGAGACCGTCCACGATGTGCTCCCGCCAGCGCAGCAGGCCGGCCTCGGCCCATGCCCGCAGCTGGTTGAAGCACTCGGGGAAGCGGTCCCAGTGGTCGAGGGTGATGAAGCCTTCCATCCGTCCTCGGCGCGAGATCAGGTTCAGGTAGTTCGACGGCCCGGGCGGCTTACCCCGTTCGTTGTAGATGGCGATGGCCCCGCAGAGCACCACCCGGCCGTGCATGTTGAGCGCGCCGAGCACCGCGTCGAGGACCGCTCCGCCGACGTTGTCGAAGTACACGTCGACCCGATCGGGGCAGGTTTCGCGCAGCCGGTCAGGAAGGTCTTGCGTGCGGTGGTTGATGCACGCGTCGAAGCCCAGCTCGTCGACGACCCAGGCGCACTTCTCGTCCGACCCAGCGATGCCCACGACCCGGCAGCCCTTGATCTTGGCGATCTGGCCCGCGAGCGACCCCGTGGCCCCGGCGGCGGCCGACACCACCACGGTCTCGCCCTCCTTGGGTTGCCCGATGTCGAGCAGCCCGAAGTACGCCGCCGCCCCGGTGGCCCCGAAGACGCTCATCATGGGCAGCAGCGGGGTGCCCGGCTCGAGGCGAGTGGTGAACACGTCGTCGCGGCAGATGCCGTACTCCTGCCAGCCCGGCATCGAGTAGACGATGTCGCCCACCTCGAAGGCATCGCAGCGGGACTCGACGATCTGCCCGATCCCGCTGCAGCGCACCACTTCCCCGAGCTCCACCGGGGGGAGGTAGCCCTCGGCACGGCTCATCCAGGTTCGCACCGTGGCGTCCATCGACAGGTACACCGTGCGCATCAGGGCTTCGCCTTCGTCGAGCGCCGGCGGCGGAGCCTCGATCAGCTCCACGTCACCCTCGGAGAGGAGGCCCTCGGGTCGGTGTCGCAGCACCAGCTGGCGGTTGGTCTCGGGTCGTGCCATGCCTACTGGATAGCCCACCGCGTACCCTGGCGCGCTCATGTGGCGTTTCCGGCCGCTGAGTGCCATCCCAGGACTGGGCCTCATGGCCATCGTCACGGCGCTGGCACTGGTGCTCGGGGCCTGCTCGGCCCGCGACCGGGACGAGGCTGTTCCTTCCGGCCCCGATCAGGCTGGGACTTCGCTGCCCGTCGAGACGACCACCACCGCGCCCCCGACCACGACCACCCTGCCCCCCACCACCACGCCACCCCCGCCCACCTACCGCCCGGGGTCGGCGGGGCCGGAGGTGCTCGCGCTCGAGCAGCGACTGGCGGAGCTGGGGTTCCGGCCTGGCCCGGTGGACGGCACCTACACGGCGGAGACGTCGTCCGCGGTGATGGCGTACCAGAAGCACGAGGGGCTCGGCCGGGACGGCATCGCCGGGCCCGAGACGATGGGCGCGGTCTTCGCCCCGCTCCGGGGCCCGGGCCCGCTGCCGTGGGGCCCGGCGCCCCGGCTGGAGATCGATCTCGACCGCCAGATCATGTTCGTGCTGCTCGACGACAGCGTCACGGCGCTCAACATCTCCAGCGGCAACAACCAGGCCTACCGCCACCCGGCGGGGTACACCGCGGTGGCCGCGACACCGGTGGGGGAGTTCGCCGTCGAGCGCAAGATCGACGCCGCGGAGCACGCCCCGCTCGGCATCCTGTACCGCCCCATGTACTTCAAGGGAGGGTTCGCGGTGCACGGCTCGACCAGCGTGCCCGGTTACCCGGCCAGCCACGGCTGCGTGCGCACCAGCTACGCGGATCAGGACTGGTTGTTCCCCCTGATCCCCCGCGGCACCCCGGTGGTGGTGCGCAGTGGCGGCCCGGTCATCGATCCCGGCACTGACGCACCGCTGGCGTGACGGACGGCGGCGGGACGGTCGCCCGCGAGGGTCAGCGTGCGGGTCGTGTGCCCCAGCGTTCGGGGTTGCCCCACCTCGACGTCCCGAGCACCAGGAACAGCTCGCAGACCACGTCGATGAGCTGGTCGAGCGATCCGGGCTCGTCGCGCTCCATCCAGTCGATGATGATCTCGTTGATGGCGCCAACCATGCCGAGGGCCACGAGCTCGAAGTCGTGCCCGGGGTCGGTGCCCTCGGGGAAGTAGTCGAGGAAGAAGTTGGCCAGCGCTTCGGCGTACCGCAGATGAGCGGAGCGCCGGCGAGCTTCGAGCGCGGGGCTGACGCCCACGGCTTCGAGGCACACGATCCGCGCCGCGCGGGGATCGTCGAGGAGCGCGTGGACGAAGGCCCCCACCCGGGCGCGGGTGTCGCGGCGGAGGTAGTCGGGCCCCGGCTCCACCTCGGCTGCCAGGACCTCCTCCCAGGCCCGAGCCAGGAGGTCCTCGTAGAGGGAGGCGAGGAGGTCCTCGCGGTTCTGGAACTCCTCGTAGAAGTAGCGGGTGCTGACGAACGAGGTCCGGCAGAGCTCCTCGATCGAGGTGGCGGCGTAGCCCTTGGTGCCGAACAGCTCGAGGGCGCTGTCGAGCAGGGCCTGGCGCCGCTGGGCCCGCCGCTCGCTCAGGGTGAGACCGCGGTGGAGCCGCTCCCGTGGTGGCCGCGGGGCGTGGGCTCGGCCCCGAGCCTGCCCGCCTCGTTGATCGGTCACGGACTCAGGCTACGTCCCGCACCAACCCGGGTCCCGCACGACTCGCTCCCACACCGACTCGGCTCCCATACGAACTGGCATGTCAAACGCGTGCCCTGGCACGCGTTTGACATGCCAGTTCGGCAGTTGGAGAGATGAACGTTCGGGAGTCGAAGAGGTGAAAAGGGGCCTTTCCAAATCGTCCAGCTTGTGGCATCGTGGCCAGGACGGGTTGGTCGGGCCCGCCGTGAGCGGCCATGTGGGAGGGGCCGCACGCCTCGGAGCGCCCTCGGAGGGATCATGACGGAGAACCGATCGATCCTCGAGCCCCTCGATCCCGAGGTGGCTGGCACGCCTCTGGCGGGCGTCCTCGCCGACGTGCGGGCCGCGTACCTGGCCCCCCTCGACGAGGGCGTGGCGGCCCGCCAGCTGGCGGTGCTCCTCGCCCTCGCCGGCGTCGAGCCGGCGTGCTCGCCCGCGGGCAGCCGTTGACCCGGCCCCGGCGTCGGGTCGGGCCGGGCCGGTCGAGCGCAAACCGAGGGTGCGCGCGGCTGCCAAGATGGCGCCGTGTCGCCGATCACCCTCCACTGGTTCCTCCCCACGGGCGGTGACAGCCGGGAGCTGATGCCCACCGGCGAGGCCGCCCACCGCCGCCAGCCCGACCACGACTACCTGGCACAGGTCGCCCGGGCGGCCGAACGTCTCGGATTCACCGGGGTGCTGACACCGGCCGGCACCATGTGCGAGGACGCCTGGGTCACCACCGCGTCGCTGCTCGCCGACACCGAGACCCTGCGCTTCCTGGTGGCGTTCCGGCCCGGGCTGCTGTCGCCCACGCTGGCGGCGCAGATGGCGTCGAGCTACCAGCGCATGTCCGGTGGTCGCCTCCTGCTCAACATCGTCACCGGCGCGGACACCTCTGAGCTCGGTCGGTTCGGCGACTGGCTCGACCACGACCAGCGGTACGAGCGAACCGACGAGTTCCTCACCGTGCTGCGGGGGGCGTGGTCCGGGGAGCCGTTCGACTTCGAGGGCCGCTACTACCGGGTGCGAGGCGCGACCAGCCGTGCCGTTCCCGACCCCCTCCCGGCCATCTACTTCGGCGGCGCCTCGCCGGCGGCAGAAGCCGTCGCGGCCCGCCACGCGGACGTGTACCTGGCCTGGGGCGAGCCGCCCGCGATGGTGGCCGAGCGGCTGGATCGGGTCCGGGCGTCGACCGCCGCGGAGGGTCGGTCGGTGCGGTTCGGCATCCGCTTCCACGTCATCGCCCGCGAGCGCGCCGGGGACGCCTGGGCGGAGGCCGAGCGCCTCCTCGCCGGCATCGACCCCGCAGCGGTGGCTGCAGCCCAGGCCGATTACGCCGCCACCCAGTCGGTGGGCCAGCAGCGCATGGCCTCGCTGCACGGGGGCCGGACCGATCAGCTCGAGGTGTACCCCAACGTGTGGGCGGGGGTCGGGCTGGTCCGGGGCGGAGCGGGCACGGCCCTGGTCGGCAGCCACACCGAGGTGGCCGACCGCATCGAGGAGTACCACCGGCTGGGCTTCGACGAGTTCATCCTCTCCGGGTACCCGCACCTCGAGGAGGCCTACTGGTTCGGCGAGGGCGTCATCCCCGAGCTCCGCCGCCGGGGGTTGGTGGCACCCGACCACCATCCCGCACCGCCCGCCTTCGCCAGTTTCCGCTGACCGTTCCCGCTGGACTCAGCCCCGCCGGATCAGGTCCTTCCAGGATCGGCGGGGTTGGAGCTCCCCCTGGCGGGCCGCCCGGATCCGCTCCTCGCGCAGCATCTCGACCTCACGGTCGTCCAGCGGAGCCAGTTCCCCGGCCACCCAGCCGAGCAGCAGGTCCGCGAGAGCCGGGTTGCGCGCCAGCGCCGGCCCGTGGAGGTAGGTGCCGACCACCCGCCCGCTGACCGCGCCCTCCTCACCCCAGCCGTTCCCTTCCCCCACCTCCACCCGCCCGAGAGGCCGGGCCGCGGGACCGAGCCGGGTGCGCCCCCCGTGGTTCTCGAACCCGGTGAGCTCGGGCAGCCCCCAGCACGGATCCGGCTGCACGAGCAGCTCCCCGACGGCGCGGGGGCGCTGCAGGCGCACGGTCTGCACGTCGAGCAGCGCCAGCCCCGGCCGTGGCTGCCCGACAGCGTCGGGGAACTGGTGGCCCAGGATCTGCATGCCGGCGCAGACCGCGAAGACCACCGCCCCCCGCTCGACCGCCCGATGGAGCGCCCCCTGCTCGGCCAGCTCCCGAGCCGCCTCGACCTGGGGGCCGTCCTCGCCCCCACCGAGCAGATAGAGGTCACCCTGCTCCGGGATCGGCGCGCCGCTCTCGACGGTCACCAGCTCGTGGGGGATGCCGCGCCACGCCAACCGCTTGGCCAGGACGGTGGCGTTGCCACCATCGCCGTAGGTGCCGAGCAGGTCGGGGTAGAGCTGCACCAGGCGCACCGCCGAGTCGCCACCGGTCCCCGTCCCCATCAGCGGAGCGTCTCCAGCGCGTCCTGGAACGCGGTGTAGTTCGCGGCGACGTCCACCGCGGGGCTGCCCGCGGCCTGCACCGCCGCGGCGAGAGTGTCGGCGACCACGTGATCTACCGCCGCGTAGCGCAACCGCACCGCCAGGTCGTGGCGGCGCTCGCCCGTCGCCACCACCCGCCGGCCCCGGAGCCGCTCGAAGGGCACGTCCCACAGCCAGGAGGGGTCGTGGCCGTCGGCGACCCGAGCGTTGATGGCCACGACCACCGGCTGCGGTGGGGGAGCCAGCATGTCGAGCGCTTCGCGCCAGCCTGCCGGGTTCTTGGCCAGCAGGAGCCTCGCCCGGCAACCGTCGACGGTCACGGTGCGGTAGCGGCCCGCCACGTCGTCGACGTCCGCCATCGCGGCCGCAGCCGCCTCGGGGGTGGCACCCATCGCCTCGGCAGCGGCCAGGGCCAAGGCCGCGTTGGCCCGGTTCACCCGGCCCGGGAGGCGCAGCTCGAGCGCGGTGCGCCTCCCGTCCCGGTGGGCGACCGCATCACCGTCGAGCCACAGGTCGGGCTCGGGTCGAGCCAGGTCGCACCCGAGGCAGCTCCACCCGCCGCCCTCGAACGAGAGACGACCACCACAGGCGGGGCAACCGGTGGCATCCCCTCGCCAGGTGTCGCCGGTGCCGACCCAGATGGTCCGCCATCCACGACCCGGGTGCACACCGGGAGCATCCGGATCGGTGGCGTCGGTCCCCATGGCTGCCCACACCACGAGCGGGTCGTCCGCGTTGGCCACCACCTGCCGGGGCGGGTCGGCGGCCAGCGCGCCACGCCATCGCTGCGCGATCTGGCGCACCTCGAAGGAACGGTCGAGCTGGTCGCGACTCAGGTTCAACAGCACCACGGTGCCTGCCCGGGTCTCGGCCAGCACGACGCCGAGCCACCGCTCGTCGACCTCGAGCACCGCGGTGGCGTCGAGCCGGGCCCGCCCCAGCGCGGCGACGTGACCGGGGGGCATGTTGGCGCCGAGCGTGTTGGACACGACGGGTCGATCCGCGGCCAGTGCGGCCGAGAGCAGCCGGGTGGTGGTGGTCTTGCCGTTCGTGGCGCTCACCAGCGCGACCTCGCGACCCACCCTGGCGGTGAGGTGGGCGAGGAGGTGCCGGTCGAGCAGGAGCGAGACCCGCCCACCGATGACGCTGCCCGATCCGAGCCCGCTGAGCCGGGACGCGTCGGCCACCGCCCGGCCAGCGGCGACGGCGATGCGGCTCCGCCAGCGGGGCCTGCGGCCGGGCTGGGCGGGGGCTGCGGCATCCACGGTCGAGCGATCGTACCGCCCCGGCCGGGCCCGCCGGTGAGGGCGCCGGCTCGCCGCGGCGCGGGGGACCGGTCCGCCGGGGTGGGACGTCGGACCGGGGACGGCGACAGTGGGCCACCGTGGGCCGTTCGGTCCATGACCGGGCCGGGCATTTGACGCCCGCTATGGTCGGCAGCGCGATGTGGTCGGAGGAACGTGGAACGTGACGAACCGGTGGCGGGTGGCGGCATCCCGAGATCGTCGCGGCCGTCTCCTCGGCGACGGCGGTGAGGTCCGACTCCCCACCATCCTGGGTGTGGGGATCGGTCTGGTGGTGTTGGTGGTCCTCGCCATCCGCATCGCCTACCTCACAGGGGTGATCGACGACCACCGTGACGACCGGCCCAGGGTCCTGATCCTCGGGGACTCCATCACCGATCGGGGTCAGCGAGCCCTGCGGGCCGAGCTCGGCGCCGCCTACGACCTGTCGATCGACGGGAAGGCGAGCTTCCGGATCGACCAGCAACTCCCCTCCGCGCAGCGGTGGTCGACCCGTCCCTTTTCCCAGGTGGTCATCAACCTGGGCACGAACGACGCCGACCAGGGGTGGCCGCCGGCGGAGTCCGCGGCCGCGCTCACCGAGATGGTCGGTCTATTCCCCGACGCCACGTGCATCCACCTGGTGACCATCAACGAGCGCCCGCCGGACCTCCACGGCGGCGAACCGGCGCGCGCCGCCAAGGCCCTCAACGAGCACATCCGCGAGCTCAGCGTGAGCGACCCGCGGGTCCGCATGGTCGACTTCGACGCCATCCTGCGACGGCTGAGCGCGGAGGGGTTCGAGCCCACCCTCGACGGTATCCACCCCACCGACGAGACCCACGAGCTGCTCGCGCAGGCCATCGCCGAGTCGCTCGACGCCTGCAACGTCACGAGCGGCACCACCGGCTGACCGGACGCCGCGCGCCGGGGCCCGGCCCCGTCGTGCTAGGCGGCTGCGCCCACCGGGGCGGTGGGTGTGAACCGGACCGGCATGGATTCGAACCCGCTGATGAAGTTCGCCGGCCGCAGCGGGGTCGGACCCGCAAGCTCCAGATCGGGCAGCCGGGCGAGCAGGCGCTCGGTCATCACCTTCACCTCGAGCCGGGCGAGGCTGGCTCCGAGACAGAAGTGGGTACCGAACCCGAACGCCACGTGCTCGTTCGGGGATCGCTCGATGTCGAAGGTCTGGGGGTCCTCGAAGACGTCCTCGTCGCGGTTGGCGGAGTGGTACAGCAACAGCACCTTCTGGCCGGCCCGGAGTCGCTGGCCCCGTAGGTCGACGTCGCGGGTGACCGTGCGGGCCATGTTCTTGATCGGCGTGACCCAGCGCAGCATCTCCTCGACCGCGGACCCGAGCAGGGACGGGTCCTCGATCAGCTTCTGCCGCTGGTCGGGGTGGCGGATGAGCTGTTCCATGCCGCCGCTCACCACGTGGCGGGTGGTCTCGTCGCCGCCGACGAGGATCAGCAGCGATTCCTGGACCAGCTCGTCGTCCGCCAGGCGATCGCCGTCGACCTCGGCGTGCACCAGGATGCTCATGAGATCGGTGTCGGGCGGGCGTGACCGGCGGTCCGCGATGACCTTCGTGGCGTAGGCGGTGTAGTTGGCGAACGCTTCCGCGGCCTTCGCCATGAGCTCCTCGCTGGCCTGGTTGCTCTGGGCGGAGACCATCTCGTCGGACCATCGCAGCAGGTCGGCTCGGTCCTCGGGCGCGACGCCGAGCGCGTCGCCGATCATGATCATCGGCAGTGGAGCGGCGATGTCCATGACCAGGTCGCACTCCCCGCGCTCGCACACCGAGTCGATGATCTCGTCGCACACCCGGCGGATCTTCGGCTCCAGATCGCGCACCTGGCGTGGGGTGAAGCCCCGGTTGACCAGCTTCCGGCGCCGCAGGTGATCGGGGTCGTCCATGTCGATCATCATCGGCAGGGGATCGAAGTTGGGGCGGATGCCGCCCGCGTTCGAGAACGTCGCCGGGTCGCGGGCGACGGCCTTCAGGTCGTGGTACTTGGCGATCCCCCACACCCCGTTGCGCTCGTCGAAGTACACCGGCGCGTTGGTGCGCATCCAGGCGTACAGCTCCTGAGGATCCGACGCATAGAACTCGCCGTCCACCAGGTCGATGTCGGGATGGGTCGGATGGTCGGGCATGCCTCCACCTTGGCAGATGTCTGACGGTCTGTCAGGTGCGGTGGAGGGCCCGGGTCAGCTCAGGTCAGCTCGGCGAACCCTTCCACCGCCGCGACGTCGCCCGCGACCAGCACCAAGCAGTCCTGGTCCAGCACCGAGTCCGGGTTGGCATAGGTGAAGCGCTCGCCGCGGGGCTTGACGAACACCACGGTCACCCCGTAGCGGGCGCGGACCTGCGACTCGCCGAGGGTGCGGCCCCACAGCTCCCTCGGCACCCGGGTCTCGACCAGGGCGAAGCCCTCACCGAGCTCGATGTAGTCCACGATCTTGCCGGTGACCTGGTGGGCGATGCGTCGGCCCATCTCGTGCTCGGGCAGGACCACGTGCGACGCGCCCACCTTCTCGAGGATCCGCTTGTGGGAGTCCGTCACCGCTTTGGCCCACACGTCCCGCACGCCGAGCGCGACCAGCTCCGCGGTGGTGAGGATGCTGGCTTCGACGTCGCCGATCCCGACCACCACGTGGTTGAACTCGGTGGCGCCGATCTGGCGCAGCACCTCGGGTCGGGTCGCATCGGCCGCGATGACCTTGGTCAGGAGGGGCGCGAACTGCTGAACGGTGTCGGTGTCGACGTCCACGCCGAGCACCTCGTGGCCGAGGGCGACGAGCTCCAGGGCGAGGTGACCGCCGAAACGGCCGAGCCCGATCACGAGCATCTCCTCGTCGTGGCGCACGACGCGGCGGCGAGCCCGTTCAGCCAAGGAGGGGCCTCCCTTCCGGGTAGCGGTAGAGCGTCTCGCGGCTGCGGAGTACCAGCGCGGTGCCGACCGTGACCGGTCCGAGACGGCCGAGCAACATGAGCGCGGTGAGCACCAGCTTGCCCCCGAGGGGTAGCTGGGGGGTGACCCCGGTGCTCAGGCCCACGGTGTTCAGCGCGGACAGGGTCTCGAACGAGGCCGCGTCGGCGGGCAGGTCACCGACACTGGCCAGCGCCACAGTGCCGGCCATCGCCAGGCCGACCCCGAGCAGGGCGATGGTCACCGCCTGGCGTTGCGCGCGTTCGTCGACGCGGCGCCCGAACACCGCCACGTCGCGCTCGCCGCGCACCTCGGACCAGATCACGAAGCCCAGCAGCGCGAACGTGCTGACCTTGATGCCCCCGGCGGTCGAGCCGCTCCCCCCACCGATGAGCATGAGGGCCTGGGTCACCAGCGAGGTCGGCTCGCGGACCAGCGCGTAGTCGACCGTGTTGAACCCGGCGGTGCGGGGGGTGATGGAGGCGAACACGGTGTTGACGAGCCGGTCGGGCGCCGGCATCGCGCCGAACGTGTCGCGGTTGGTCCACTCGAAGAAGCCGATCGCCACTGCGCCCGCGATCAGCAGTGCCGCCGTGGCGGAGAGCGTGAGGCGGGTGTGCAGCGACCACCACCGCCATGACGCCCCTCGCCGGGCGACGTCGAGCACCACGGGGAAGCCGATGCCCCCGACGACCACCAGCGCTGCCACGATCAGTAGCACCGCCGGGTTGCCGGCGAAGCCGATCAGGTTGTCGTTCGATGTGGAGAACCCCGCGTTGTTGAACGCCGAGACGCAGTGGAACAGCCCGAACCACAGCGACTCACCGATCGAGGAACGGGTGGTGAGCCACACCGCGGTGCTGAGGGCCACGAAGCCGATGCCCTCCACCACGGCATAGAACAGCGCGATCCGCCCGATGAGGTGGCGGATGCCCCCGAATCCCGCTTCGTTGAGCTCCACCTGCGTGCTGAGCCGGCTGCGCAGGCCCAGCCGGCGGAAGACCACCACCCCGAGCAGCGACGCCATCGTCGTGATGCCGAAGCCTCCGATCTGGATGAGCAGGAGGATCACCACCTGGCCGAACACGCTCCAGTACCCGTCGGCCTCGACCACGATCAGGCCGGTGACGCTGATGGCCGACACGGCGGTGAACAGTGCGTCGGCGAGCGGCGGCGCCTCACCGGACACCGTGGCGAACGGCAACCACAGCAGCACGGCGCCCACCAGCGCGGCCGCGGCGTATGACAGCACCACCAGCCGGGCCGGGTGCAGCAGCGACGTGTGGGACGCGCTCGCGGGTTCGGCGCTGCGGCGCAACAGGACACGCACCGCCGCGGGACCCTAGTAGCGAGTACGCGGCGAGGGAACGATCCAGCCGGCGCGAGCGGCGCTCCCAGCCGGCGTCCCGCCGCCGCTCAGGACAACACCAGCTCGGCGACGGTGCGCAACCCCTCGATGCCGGGGGAGTAGACGAGCAGGGTCGACACGGGGCTCTCCTCCCAGGCCTGGAGCCGGTCGCGGATGCGCTCGGGCGGGCCGCACAGCGAGATGGCGTCGGCGAACTCGGCGGGCACCAGGGCGATCGCTTCGTCACGGCGGCCCTCGAAGAAGGCCTCCTGGATCTGGACCGCCTCCTTCTCGAAGCCGAAGCGGCTCATCAGCTTGGTGTGGTAGTTCTGGCCCTTCGCCCCCATGCCGCCGATGTAGAACCCGAGCATCATCTTCACCGGCGCCAGGGCGGCCTCGAGGTCATCGCCGATGTTGACCTGGACGCCGGCGACGATGTCGAAGTCCGGGGGAGCGCCGGCGAGGGACTCGGCGTACACCTCCGGGTGGAACGGCGAGTAGTACAGGGGCAGCCACCCGTCGGCGATCTCCGCGGCCATGGCCACGTTCTTCGGCCCCTCGGCTCCCAGGTAGATCGGCAGGTCACGGCGCAGCGGATGGGTGATCGACTTGAGTGGCTTGCCGAGCCCGGTGCTGCCCGGCCCGTGGTAGGGATGCTGGTAGAACTCGCCCTGGAAGTCGAGGGGCTCATCCCGTCGCAGCACCCGGCGGATGATCTCGACGTACTCGCGGGTGCGGGCCAGCGGCTTGTCCGCCGGTCTCCCGTACCAGCCCTCCACGACCTGAGGCCCCGAGACGCCGAGCCCCAGCATCATCCGCCCACCGGAGATGTGGTCGAGGGTGAGTGCCGCCATGGCGGTGGCGGTCGGGGTGCGGGCGGCGATCTGCACGACGCTGGTGCCGAGCTTGATCGTCGAGGTGTGCCCCGCGATCCACGCCAGCGGGGTGAACGCGTCGGATCCCCACGCCTCGGCGGTCCACACCGAGTCGTAGCCGAGGCGCTCGGCCTCCTGGGTGGTGGCGATCACGTCGGGGGGTGGGAGCTGACCCCAGTAGCCCCACATCAGGCCGAGCTTCATGGCCGTCGACGCTAGCGGTCCGTGACGGACCGTCAGAAATGAGGACCTGCTCTCCCGAGGCGGGTAGACACGGACCCGTGGTGGACGACGACTACTGCTACCTCACCACGACCGGGAGGCAGACCGGCCGCGACCACCGGGTCGAGATGTGGTACGTGCGCGACGGTTCCACCGTGTACCTGCTGGCCGGGGCGGGGCGGTCGACCGACTGGGTGCGCAACCTCGAGGCGGACCCGCGGGCGAGGATCCGCATCGGCGACCAGGAGCTCACCGCCACGGGCCGAGTGCTCGACGCGCCCGGCGATCGCGAGGAGGCGGCGATGGCTCGGGAGCTGCTCTACACCAAGTACCAGCCCCGCTACGAGGGGTTGCTCGACGACTGGCGGGATCGCGCCCTGCCCGTCGCCCTCGATCTCCAGCTCAGCTGAGCGCCCTCAGACGTAGCGACGGAGGGTCGCCAGCACGGAGGCGCCGTAGCCGCCACCGAAGAGGATGGTGTGCACCAGCAGCGGGTACAGCTGCCACAGCGCCACCCGCTCGGGCCATCCTCCGGCCAGCGGGTGGACCTCCTGGTAGGCGGCGAAGCAGCGATCGTCGAAGCCGCCGAAGAGCCGCATCATCGCCAGGTCCATCTCCCGGTGGCCGCCGTAGACGGCCGGGTCCACCAGCCACGGCCGGCCTGTGTGGTCCGCCAGGGCGTTGCCGGCCCAGAGGTCGCCGTGCAGCCGGGCGGGAGGTTCCTCGGGCCCCGCCAGCGACGGGAGCCTGGTGACCAGGCGGTCGAAGCTCGCGAGAGACTCGGAGGGCAGCCGACCGGCGGCGACGGCTCGCCGGGCGAGCGGGAGCAGGCGGCGATGCGCGTAGAACTCGGGCCAGGTCGGCAGCGGCGCGTTCGGCTGCGGCAGCGAGCCGATCACGTTGTCGTGGACGTACCCGAAGCCGGGCGCACCGGACCGGTGCAGTCCGGCGAGTCGACGACCGAGCTCCTCGTCGCTCGCCGGCGAGCGACGAGCGGTCTCGATCCATTCGAGGGCCAGGAACCTCCGGCCCAGGGTGGTCTCGCCGTCGCGCAGCGCCCGCACCTCGGGCACCCGCACGGTGCGGGTCTCCCGCAGCCAGTCGAGCCCGGCGGCCTCCGCGGCGAAGCTGCCCGCGGGCCCGCCCCGGTCGGTCTTGACGAACACCACCTCCCCGCTCGCCAGCACCATCCGGTGGGCATCGTTGATGTCGCCGCCGGTGACCCGCTCGACCGCGGTCACCCGCGACCGAAGGGCCCGCCCGACCTCGGCGGCGAGCCAGCCCTGCCCGGACACCCTCATCTCGTCAGGCGCTCGGCGCGCAGGTGCCCGAGCAGCCCCCGGCAGGCGGCGTCGATCTGGTCGAACGTGGTGGCGAACCCGCGGGTGCCGCCGTAGTAGGGGTCGGGCACCTCGAGGTCGCCGTCGGCGTGCGGGTCGAACTCCCGGAGGAGCCTGGCCTTGGACCGGTGGGCCACGGTCGGTGCCCGGTCGTGGAGCTCGGTGAGGTTCTGGCGGTCCATGGCCAGGACGAGGTCGAACCACTCGAAGTCGCCAGGGTGGAACTGACGGGCCCGGCCCGTGATCTCGATGCCTCGGCGGCGGGCCTCGGCCCGGGCGCGCTCGTCGGCCGGCTCACCGACGTGCCATCCGCCGATGCCCGCCGAGTCGACCTCGATGCGGTCGTCGAGCCCCGCCCGGTTGACGTGGTGGCGCATCACCGCCTCGGCCGTGGGCGAGCGGCAGATGTTGCCGAGGCACACGAAGAGGATCCGCACCGGCTCCACCGGGTCGTGCTGGCCCATCGACGCCAGTGTCGCGCGGTGCCCGTAGGCTGCCCGGCGGTGACGGGCTCGCACCACCCCGTGAGGTGAGCTGGCAGGCGCCGGTCACCATCGTGCTGGCCGGCGCCGGTGCGGCGCTCACCCGGTCGGCGCTGTGGGTGCGGCCGCCCCCGGCCGGCACCGTGCTCGCGGCCCGCGGCGCCCAGGCCAGGGGCACCCCCGTGCTGATCGTGAATCCCCGATCGGGCGGTGGTCGAGCCGAGGAGGACGGGCTGTGTCGGCTGGCGTCATCGATGGGCATCGAGGTGGTGGCGCTGGAGGAGGGAGCCGAGGGGCGGCGGTTGACGGGCCCGCCACACCTGTGGTGTTCTCGACCCGGTACGCGCCCTCGCAGGGGAAGCCGGTCGAAGTCCGGCGCTGACCCGCAACCGTGGGCCGGGCACGCTCGCTGCCCGGCAAGCCGGAATGCCTGCGAGAGCGAACGCTCCATCGGACACCGTCGAGGTTTGCGGGAGATGGGGCTCGGATCAGCCGGTGACCGGCTCCTCCGGGCTCTTCCACCCGGAGGAGGCAAGGGTGCAGATGATCCGCCCACCGTCGAGGCGCTCGGGCTCCACTCGGCGCGCGGTGGTGAGGGCACTCATGGCCCTGGCCGCCGTGCTGGCCGCCCTCGGGGTCGGCGATCCCGTGGGGGCGGCGGAGCTCTGCGGCGGATCGGCGCCCGCGGGCCACATCAGGGTGGCGGTGGTGGTCGACCACGGCACGGAACCGGACTCCCAGGGCACCATCTCGGTCCGGTGCCTCACGGTCGCGGACGGCTCCAGGGGCGCGGACCTGCTGCGCGAGCGCGCCGCGCTGCTCGGTCTCCCGCCACCCCGCTACGCGCCCAGCGGGCTGCTGTGCGCCCTCGACGGGTACCCCGAGGCACCGGAGTGCGCGCAGGGTTCGGGGGCCGTGCGCTACTGGTCCTACTGGTCGGGCAACGACGGGCACTGGGTGTACGGCAGCGGCAACCCGTTCACCCGCCGACTGCGGGACGGGGACATCGAGGGCTGGCGGTTCGTGCGTGCCACCGAAGCCCAGGCACCGCCGCCCCGGCTGTCCCCGGACCGGGCCGCGCTCTTCCCCCGCCCACCGGCGACCGACCCGACCGTGCCGGCAGGGAGCGGGGCGGCAGGCTCCCAGACCCCCCGGACCGGTCCGGCCCCGACCGGACCGAGCGCGGACCACCCGGCGGTCCCGGGAGCAGGCGCCGGTGGTGGGCCCGAGGCGCCGCCCAGCGCACTCACCGAAGGCGGGGAGGGGCGAGGCGCCGACCCCGGCCCGTCGAGCCCCACGGGCCCGCCGGCGAGCACCGGCGAGGCGGCACCGCCGATCGGTGAGCTGGCAGCCGGCGTGGAGCCGGGCGAAGGCGGCGTCCCCGCCGGAGCGGTCGCGGGGCTGGCGGTCGTGGTGATGGTGGGCGCGGCCGCGCTCGTGCGGTTCCGGCGGAGCAGCGGCTCGTGATCCGCCGCGCCCCGACGCCCGCTCCAGCCGGTCCGCCGGTCGTGCGCCGGCCCGTCTGGTGGCTCACCAGCCGCGTCCCCCGCCCGCTGCACCCGCTGGCGTGGTGGGCGTGGGCCGGGATGCTCGCCGCGGCCGCGCTGCGCACCACCAACCCCTTGCTGCTGGGGCTGGTCGCCAGCGTCGTGGCCTACACCGTGGCCGCCCGCCGCACCGGCGCACCCTGGGCCCGCTCCTTCGGCAGCTTCCTGCGCCTCGGGGTGATCGTCATCGTCATCCGGGTGGTGTTCGGGGCCCTGTTCGGGAACCGGGTGCCGGGCACCACGCTGTTCACCCTCCCCGAGGTCGAGCTGCCCGGGTGGGCTGCGGGGGTCAGCCTCGGCGGCCCTGTGACCGCCGAGGCCCTGGTGCTCGCCTTCCAGCAGGGCCTGCAGCTCGCGGTGCTCCTGATGTGCTTCGGTGCCGCCTCCTCGCTCACCAGCCCCTACCGCCTCCTGCGCTGCCTGCCTGCGGCGCTCTACGAGGTCGGGGTGGCGCTCACCGTCGCGCTGGCCTTCGCCCCCCAAGCCGTCATCTCGGCCGGCCGGGTGCGGGAGGCGCAGCGCCTGCGCGGCCGGCCGTCCCGGGGCTGGCGGTCCTGGCGTGGCATCGCCCTGCCGGTCCTCGAAGGCGCGCTCGACCGCGCCATCGCCTTGGCTGCGTCGATGGACGGGCGTGGCTACGGCCGCCGGGCGTCGGTCCCGCCGCGGGCGCGGGTCGCCTCCGCCGCACTCACCCTGGGAGGCCTGGTGGCGGTGGCGATCGGCACCTACGGACTGCTCGACGGTTCCGCGCCGTCGGGGTTGGGGCTGCCGGTCCTGGCGTTCGGTTCGCTGGCCCTGGTCGGCGCCCTGGTCACCGCGGGGAAGCGCAGCGTCCGCACCCGCTATCGGCCGGACCCGTGGAGCCGGCCGGAGTGGGTCACGGCCGCCAGCGGGGCCGCGGCGCTGGTCACGGTGGTCATCGCCGCCCGCCACGGCACCGCCCTGCACCCGTCCGTGCAGCCCCTGGAGGTGCCGACCCTCCCCCTGATCCCGGCCCTGGGCGTGCTCGGGGCCCTCGCCCCGGCCCATCTCGCACCCCCGGCGCCGGCGCAGGTCACCGGGGAGATCCGGCGACCGTCCCGGAGCACCGGCGAGCCGGCGCCCCTCGGCGCGCACCCCGAGGAGGCGGTGGCATGATCCGCTTCGAGCACGTGTCGTTCACCTACGCCGGCGCCACTACGCCCGTGCTGCAGGACGTCCAGCTGACCGTGCCCGAGGGCGAGCTGTGCCTGGTGGTGGGAGGGACCGGGTCGGGCAAGAGCACCCTGCTGCGGGCGGTCAACGGGCTGGTCCCGCGCTTCACCGGCGGCACGCTGTCCGGCACGGTGTCCGTCGCCGGACGGCGCACCGACGCCTACCCACCCCGGGAGCTCGCGGACGTGGTCGGCCTGGTGGGGCAGGACCCGGCCGCCGGCTTCGTCACCGACGTGGTCGAGGACGAGTTGGCCTACGCCCTCGAGAACCTCGGGGTCCCGCCGGCGGCGATGCGCAGGCGGGTGGAGGAGACCCTCGACCTGCTCGGCCTCGAGGACCTCCGTCATCGCCCCCTCACCGAGCTGTCCGGCGGGCAGCAGCAGCGGGTGGCGATCGCCGCGGTGCTCACCGCGGCGCCGCGGGTGCTGGTGCTCGACGAGCCCACCTCGTCGCTCGACCCGGCCGCGGCGGAGGACGTGCTCGCCGCGCTGTCCCGGTTGGTGCACGACCTCGGCCTCACGGTCCTCGTCGCCGAGCACCGCCTGGAGCGGGTGGTGCAGTTCGCGGACCGCGTCGTGTACCTCCCCGGCCCGGGGTGTCCCCCGCAGGTGGGCGAGCCGGCCGAGGTCATGCGGGCCAGCGCCGTGGCCCCGCCGGTGGTCGAGTTGGGGAGGCGGTGCCGCTGGGATCCGCTACCCCTGTCGGTGCGCGACGCCCGCCGGTTGGCCGCGCCGGTGCGGGATCGTCTCGCGGCGCTCCCCCCGCCCGCACCGAGAGTCGTCGTGGGTGACACCGTCGCCACCGTTGCCGGTCTGGTCGCGGCCTACGGGGCGCTGCCGGCCCTGCGCGGCGTCGACCTCGACCTGCGCCGGGGGGAGGTGGTCGCGCTCATGGGCCGCAACGGCGCCGGCAAGTCCACCCTGCTGGCCCACCTGGCCGGCTTGCGGGCCCCGCTCGGCGGGCAGGTGCGGATCGGTGGTCAGGCACCCCACCGGCTCCCCGGCGTGCAGGTGCTGCGTCTCGCCGGCCTGGTACCGCAGGACCCCGGTCTGCTGCTGTTCCACGACTCCGTGGCCGCCGAGTGCCGCACCGCGGATCGGGACCTGCGGCTGGCCGGCGGCACGACCGCCCGGTTGCTCGAGCGGCTCCTGCCGGGCATCGACCCCGCGGCTCACCCTCGCGACCTGTCCGAGGGTCAGCGGCTGGCGGTGGCGATGGCGGTGGTGCTGGCAGCGCAGCCCGCGCTGGTGCTGCTCGACGAACCGACCCGGGGGCTCGACTACGCGGCGAAGCACCGGCTGGTGGGGGTGCTGCGCGAGCTCGCCGCTGGTGGGCGCTCGGTGGTGCTCGCCACTCATGACGTGGAGGTCGCGGCGCAGGTCGCGGACCGGGTGGTGGTCCTCGCGGCCGGCGAGGTCGTCGCGGATGGCCCGGCTCGGGAGGTGGTGGTGCACTCGCCGGTGTTCGCCCCCCAGGTCGCCAAGGTGCTCGCCCCGGCGTCCTGGCTGACCGTGGACGAGGTCAACGCGGCCTTGGCCGCGGCGGGGAGCAGGCCGTGAGCGCGGGGCGCTCCCCGGCGAGCCGTCGGCCGGCGGCGGTGGTGCGGCTCCGGCCGCGGGCGTGGATCCTGCTGCTCGCCACGTCCGCGCTGGGGCTGGTGGCGTTCTGCTGGCCGCTGCTGGCCACGCCCCGGGGAACGGAGAACCTGGCCCATGCCGGCGATGCCCCGTGGATCTTTGTACTGCTCGTGCCGCTCCTGATCGCCGTGGTGGTGAGCGAACTGGCGGAGGGCCTGATCGACGCCAAGGCTGTGGCCCTGCTCGGGGTGTTGGCGGCGTGCGGGGCCGCGCTGCGGTTCCCGGGCGGCGGCGCCGCCGGATTCGAGCCGGTGTTCTTCCTCCTCGTGCCCGCCGGGCGGGTACTGGGCCGGGGACTGGGCTTCGTCCTCGGGGCCTTCACGCTGTTCGCTTCCGCTCTGCTCACGGGAGGCGTGGGGCCGTGGCTGCCGTTCCAGATGTTCGGCGCGGCCTGGATCGGGTTCTTCGCCGGTTGCCTGCCCCCCGCCAGAGGCCGGGCGGAGATCGCGCTCCTCGCCGGGTACGCCGCCGTGGCCTCGCTGGCGTACGGGCTGCTGCTCAACCTGTGGTTCTGGCCCTTCGTCGCCGGTGGCGACACCGCCATCTCGTTCGTGCCGGGTGCCCCGCTGGCCGAGAACCTCAGGCGGTTCTGGGCCTTCCACCTGGCCACCTCGCTGGGCTTCGACATCCCCCGGGCGGTGTTTACCGCCACCTTCCTGGTGGTCGCCGGTCGGCCGCTGCTCGGCGCGCTTCGGCGGGCGACCCGGCGAGCGGCCTTCGGGGCCCCGGTCGAGTTCGCCGGCTGAGCGGCGAGATGGCCAGACTCACAGGGTGCCCACGGTGCTCGTCACCCGTCGCTTACCGCCGCCGGGCACCGCGGCGTTGCGCGACGCAGGGGTGGAGGTCCGGGAGTCACCCTCCGACGCCCCCCTGGACCGTGGCGAGCTGCTGGTTGGGGTGCGCGACGTGGACGCCCTGCTGTGCATGCTCACCGACCGGGTCGACGCGGAGGTCTTCGATGCCGCGCCGTCGCTGTCGATCGTCGCCAACTTCGCGGTGGGGTTCGACAACGTCGACGTGGCCGAGGCCGCGCGACGGGGGATCGTGGTCACCAACACCCCCGACGTCCTCACCGAGGCCACCGCGGATCTCGCCTGGGCGCTGCTGCTCGCGGCGGCTCGGCGGGTCGGCGAGGGCGATCGACTGGTGCGCACCGGGAGCTGGACCGGCTGGAGCCCCACCCAGCTGCTCGGGGCCCCGGTCCACGGCGCCACCCTGGGCATCGTCGGGCTGGGGCGGATCGGCACCGCGGTGGCCCGCCGGGCCCGGGGATTCGACATGGACGTCTGCTACACCAGCCGGCGGCGCCACGAGGCGGCGGAGGCCGAGACAGGGGCCCGGTACGTGACGCTCGGGGAGCTGCTGCGCACCAGCGACGTGGTCTCGCTGCACGCCCCCCTGGGCGAGACCACTCGTCACCTCATCGACGAGGCCGCGCTCGGTTCCATGAAGCCCACGGCCGTGCTCGTGAACACCGCCCGAGGGGCGCTGGTCGACGAAGATGCCCTGGTGCGGGCGCTGCGGGACGGGACGATCGCTGCTGCCGGTCTCGACGTGTTCGAGCACGAGCCGGCGCTGGCGGCAGGCCTGCGGGATCTGCCGAACGTGGTGCTCGCCCCGCACATCGGCTCGGCGACCACCCAGGCCCGGGCGGCGATGGTCAAGCTGTGCTGCGAGAACATCGTCAGGGTGCTCGCCGGCCGCCCCCCGCTGACGCCGGTGCGCCCCGAGGCCACCGGATGAGCGAGGCACCGGCGCCGGCCGGCAACCCGCTGGGGGTGATGGTCCCGCAGCTGTTCTGCGGCCCGGGCAACGACGGGTCGACCCTCCGTGGCGCGGTCGCCGCCGACTACCTGGTGCCCCATCTGGCCCGGTTGCCCGGCGAAGGGTTCGGCGCGGTCGAGTTGGCCCGCATGCACGGGCGAGCGTTGCGGGCGCGGGTGGCCGAGGCCGTCGCCGGGCTCGACGTCACCTTCGGGGCGTACGTGACCCAGTTGCTGAACGTGGAGCGTCTGCACCCGTTCGACCTGTCGCACCCCGAGGAGCGCGAGCGCCGGCGGGCCGTCGAGCGCCTCCGGGTCTGCCTGCGTGAAGCCGAGCAGCTCGCCGCCCGGCGGGTGGGGGTGATGTCGGGCCGGGACCCGCTGCTGGCCGGCGAGGCGCCCGGCTCGCCGGCCCGCGCCCGGCCGCCGGCCGGGGGTGACGATCTGCGGGCCCGGCACCGTGATGCCCTGGTGCGCTCACTGGTGGAGCTGGCGGGGGAGACGGCGCTCGACGTGGTCGTGATGGCCTTCGATCGCCAACCCTCACCGGCGGCGGTGCCGGGCGCGTACAAGGGGGCCTTGCTCGGGCCGGTGGACGAGGTGGTCGAGGTGGTGGCTCGGGCTCGGGACCAGGGGGCCACGAACGTATGGGTCGCGCTCGACACGGCACACCTCCGCGAGAACGGTGAGGGCCCGCGCGAGCTGGCCGGTGCGGTGGGCCTGCTGGGGCTGCTCCACGTCTCGAACTGTGTGGTCGACCCTGGTGCACCCGATGCCGCCGCTCGCCTGGGTGACCGTCACCCTGCCTTCGGTTGCCCCGGTTCAGCGGTAGATGCGGCCACGCTCGCGGGGTGCGCCCGAGCCATCGCCGGGCGGTACCAGGGTCCGGTGACCTTCGAGATCCGTCCCGTCGGCGACGAGGACCCCTGGGTGCTGCTCGGCCAGGCTCGTGCTGCCTGGGAGGCGGCGGTGAGGACGGTGGCCGCCGGGTCGTCCTGAGGTCCGCTCACGCCGGCTGGTCACGACCCGGCCGGTTCCGCTGCTGGGCGAGCTGGTCGAACAGCTCGACCGCCTCGGGCGCCGACGCGCTGTGGTGGTCCGCTCCCAGCTGGCGTGCCCGGGCGGGCGTAGGTACGGCGGCCCCACCGAGGACGATCGGCGCCAAGCCCTGATCGCGCACCGCGGCGACCGCGGAGCGGATCCCGTCGTCGTTGCCGGTGCGCGTCGCCGCGATGCCCACGGCCACCAGCCGCTCGGCGTGTTCGGCGGCATCGGTGAAGGACTCCGCGGGTGTGTCCGCACCGAGGTCGATCACCGAGAAGCCCCGGGAGCGGAGCAGGTCGGCGACCAGGGCGGAGGGGATGCCGTGGTGGTCGCCGGGCGGTGCGCCCAGCACCACCGTGCCCCGGGTGCGGCCCCGGCGACGGAACAGGGGGCCGAGCCGGCCGATGAGCCGGAGCACGACCGCGGAGGCCTGGTGCTCCTGGGCGACGCTGATCGTTCCCGCGGCCCAGTCATCTCCGATGGCCGCGAGCGCGGGGGCGATGAGGTCGAGATACAGCTCCTCGGCGGGCATCCCCGCGGCCAGCGCGTCCTGCAGCACGATCCACGCGCCTGGTTCGTCCGCGACCACTAGGCGGCCCGCGAGCCGCCGGGGGTAGTCGCGCCGGCGGGAGGCGCGACCGCTCGGCGCTTCTCGCGGTCGGCCCAGCCGGCGCACGTCGCTGGGGTCGACCAGCCAGATCCCGTCGGCCTTGCTGGCCGGCAGCCGGCCGGTGCGCACGTAGCGGTAGGCCGTCATGTAGTGGACGCCGAGCCGGCGGGCGGCCTCTTCGAGGGTGATGGGCGGTTCGCTCACCCAGGTCTCATTCGTGCAGACACCCGATACAGTTTAGCGCTAAATCAGGCCCCCATGAGGAGCTGCGATGGGCACCACCAACCCCAGTCCGACCGCTCGAGTCGTCGAAGCCCGCAAGGCTCACCACCTGGCGCTGGCACTGAGCTCCGGCTCGCAGTCGGCCCTGGACCCGGGTTGGGACGACGTGCATCTCGTGCCGGCTTCGCTACCCGAGCTGTCGCTCGACGAGATCGATCTCTCGACCACCCTCTTGGGGCACCGCCTGGCGGCGCCGGTGGTGCTCGCACCGATGACGGGCGGGTATCCCGATGCCTCGCGGGTCAACGCGGTGCTGGGCGAGGCCGCGGAACATCTCGGGTTGGCGGTGGGCGTGGGCAGTCAGCGGGCCGCGCTGCTCGCGACCGAACTTGTCCCCACCTACACCGCGGTGCGGGCCCGGGCGGCAACGGCGCCGGTCTTCGCCAACATCGGGGCATGCCAGCTGGTCGATCAACCCGGGTCGCCGGCGCTCGGGCGGGACGAGATCCTACGGGTCATCGAGATGGTGCGCGCCGACGTGCTCACCGTTCACCTCAACGTCGTGCAGGAGCTGCTCCAGCCCGAGGGCGATCGCCGCACTGACTCGCTCGCCCGGGCGATCGCCGCCGTCGTGGACTGGTCGCCCGTGCCGGTGCTGGTGAAGGAGACCGGTGCGGGGATGACGCGAGAGTCGGCCGGCCTTCTCGCTGCCGCCGGCGTGGCCGCCTTGGACGTCGGGGGCGCGGGTGGCACCAGCTTCGCCCGGATCGAGGGTGCCCGAGCAGCGCGAGCCGGAGATGACCGCCGAGCGGAGCTAGGCCGGGTCTTCGCCGATTGGGGGCTGCCGACCGCGGCATCGGTGTTCGAGGTCCGTGGCACCGGCCTGCCGGTGGTGGCCACCGGCGGGGTCCGGACCGGTCTCGACGCGGCTAAAGCGTTGGCGATCGGCGCGGTGGTGGTCGGCGTGGGCCGGGTGGCGATCAGAGCGGCGGTGCGCGGCACCGAGGAGCTGGTGGCGCGACTCGAGCAGCTGCTGGATGAGTTGCGGCTGGCGATGTTGTTGACCGGTTCCCGCACGCCGGCCGATCTGCGCCGATCCCCTCCGGTGCTGACCGGCTTCACCTCGGAGTGGGTCCGCCAACGGGCTCTGTGCTGACCACCGCCGTGGTGGGCCACCGCGAGACGAGCAACGCCCGAGCCACCGCTACCGCCTTGCGGGCCGCCGGGACCCGAGCCCGCATGCTGAATACGTCGTAGCCATTGCGCTCGATCTCGCGGAGGATTCCCCCGTAGAGCGTGCTGGCGGTGGCGATGCAGCGCGCCGACGAGGGCGGCAGGAACGCGATGCCCCGCTCCGCCTCGGCGTAGAGGGCGCGGGCCCGTTCGATCTCGAAGCGCATGAGCGCCACCCACGCCGGGTCGACCCGCCGCCGGGCCGGGTCCGCGCCGAAGGCCCGCAGATCCTCCTGGGGGAGATAGACCCGACCCCGGTCGAGGTCCTCGCCCACGTCCCGGAGGAAGTTGGTGAGCTGGAACGCCTCGCCCAGCGCGCGGGCGGGGCGGACGGCCGCGGTGCCCGACGGCTCGAGCAGTGGGAGCATCATCTCACCGATGACCGACGCCGAGCCGTCCATGTAGTCCTGTAGGTCGGCGTACGTCTCGTACCGCTCGACGGTCAGGTCCATGGCCATCGAGCGCAGGAAGCGGCGGAAGAGGTCGGCGTCGATGTCGAACGCGTGCACGGTGTGCACCACCGCCTTGAGGACGGGGTGCTCAGAGCGGCCGGCGGCCAGATCGGCGAAGAAGTGTTCGGCGAGCCGGTCGAGGGCGGCTCGCCGGTCATCGACCGAACGCCAGCCGGGCGCGTCCACGATCTCGTCCGCGAACCGGCAGAAGGCGTACAGCGCCCACACGTGGTGGCGCTTGACCGCGGGCAGCACGAAACCGGCCCAGTAGTAGGTGGTGCCGTGCCGGCGGTTCAGGTCCCGGCACACGGCGTAGGACTGCTCGAGGGTGATCATCGGCGCCCCGACGCTTCGAGGGCCGACACCCGCCGGGCAGCCAGCTTGCCCGACAGCAACACCATCGGCACGCCCACCCCGGGCACCGTCCCGGAGCCGCTGAAGACCAGGCCCGGCGCTCGCCGGTCGACGTTCGGGGGCCGGAACGGGCCGGTCTGGAAGAAGGCGTGCGAGAGCGCGAACGGCGTGCCCCGCTCGAGGCCCTGCCGCTCCCAGTCGAGCGGGTCGACCAGTGCCTCGACCTCCACGTCGGTGGGGTAGCCCAGCGTCGCGAGCCGCTCGTAGAGGCCGTCCCGCACCCGTGATCGCTCACGGAGCCAGTCGATGCGCCCGTCGAGGTTGGGAACCGGCTCAAGCACATAGAGAGTGTGACGTTCCGGTGGGGCCATCGCGGGGTCGTCGCGGGTGGGGATGGTCACCAACATCGACGGGTCGGGCATCCGGGTCCCGTCTTCGAGCAGGGCCCGGAACGCACCGGCCCACTGCCGGCCGAAGTGGATGTTGTGGTGGGCGGCGCCGACCGGGAGCTCGCCGCGCACGCCCACGTGCCACACGACGCACGAGGGCGAATAGGTGCCCCTGCGGGTGACCCGGGGAGGGGCGAGGCCCGGCAGCAGGGTGCGGTAGGCGACGGGTAGGTCGGCGTTGCAGACCACCGCGTCGACCCGGAGGATCTCGCCGTCGTCGAGGCGCACGCCGCGCACCGGACCGCTGCTGCCGTGCGCCAGCAGGATGCGCTCGACCCCGGTGCGGTAGTGGAAGGTCACGCCGGCCTTCTCGGCGGCGGCGGCGAGGGCGGCGGGGAGCGCGTGCATGCCGCCTTCGGGCACGTAGACCCCGGCCACGGTGTCCATGTAGGTGATGACGCCGTAGAGCGCCAGGGCCTCGTAAGGCGCGAGCCCCGCGTACATGGACTGGAAGCCGAAGACCCGGTGCAGGCGCTCGTCGCCGAAGAACTGCTCCAGCTTGCTGGCGAGGCGGCGGAAGCCGCCCAGGCGGGCCAACTGCACGCCGGCCCGCAGCGGCCGAGCCAGGTCCAGCACCGAGTCGTAGTTCCGGTCGATGAAGTGCGGAAGCTCGACATCGTGGAGCGCGGTCAGCCAGTCGCAGAACCGGTGGAAGGCCGCGGCCTCGCGGGGCCCGCAGACCTCGTCGATCTCGGCTGCCATGGCTTCGCGCCCATGGCGCACATGCAGCACCGTACCGTCGGCGAATGAGGCCAGGTACATGGGATCGACCCTCCGGAAGGACACGAAGTCGGGGCGGCTCAGCCCGACGGCGTCGAAGCACTCGTCGGCGAGCTCGGGCATGGTGAGCACCGTCGGTCCGGTGTCGAACTGGTAGCCATCGATGATCAGGCGACCGGCTCGCCCCCCGGGGGTGTCGCCCCGTTCGAGGACCGTCACCTGGTGGCCGGCGCCCGCGAGGTGGCAGGCAGCCGACAGCCCGCCCAGGCCGGCCCCGACGATCGCGACCCGCATCGTCAATGCTCCCGGTGCACGACGAAGGCCGCGGCCTCGGTGAGGGATCGGGCCGCGTGGGGCGGGAGCGAGTCGATGGCGAGGGCCCGGACCGCGTCGCCGGCGAGCCGCTCGATGCGCTCCTCGATCGCCTCCACGGCGCCGGTCCGGATCAAGGCCGCCTGGATGTCCGCCACGGCGGCGTCGTCGAGGCCCGGCGCACCGGCCGTCTCGAGCACCTGCCGGTCATGGGCGCTGGCCCGCTCCAGGGCGAGGGCGAGCAGCGGCGTGGGCTTGCCGTCGCGCAGGTCCGCGCCCACCGGTTTGCCGACGGTGTCGGGCTGCCCGAAGGCGCCGAGTAGATCGTCGCGCAGCTGGAACGCCAGCCCGAGCGCCCGGCCATAGGTGCTGAGTGCGTGGTGGATCGGGAACGGTGCTTCGGCCAGCGTGGCGCCGATCCGCAACGGCCACTCGATGGTGTAGCGGGCGGACTTCAGCACGGCGATGCGCTCCGCTTGCGCGACGCCGGGGCGGCCGTGGGCGGTGCGCAGGACGTCGAGGTACTGGCCCATCATCAGTTCCGCCTGCATCTCCCGCCACAGCGGCTGCACGACCGGGGGGAGCTTGCCGGCGAGGTGCTCCGCCCAGGCGTGCGCGAGGTCACCGATCAGGATGGCGACGCTCTCCCCGAACCGGCGGCTCTCACCCCGGGCGCGCAGGAGCTGGTGCTGGGCTTCGAAGCGCACGTGCGTGGTGGTCCGGCCGCGGCGGGTGAACGAGCCATCCATCACGTCGTCGTGGATCAGGGCGAAGGCGTGCAGCAGCTCGAGCGCCGCACCCGCATCGTCGAGCTGCTCGCGTCCGGGAGAGGCGTCGGGATCGGCCCCACCGGCCTCGAAGCCGAGCCGGCAGAAGGCCGGGCGTAGGCGCTTGCCGCCGGCGAGGACCGCGTCCGAGAGTGCTTCGAGGGGTGCGGCGAGGTCGGGGTCGAGCGCGGTCCAGCGCGCGTACTGGTCGGCGAGGAAGCGGCCGAGGTGCTCGTCGATCCTCGCTCCGGCGTACCGGATGGCGGCCGGAGCGGCGACCGGAGCAGCGACCGGCCGGGCACTCCCGGATGGGAGAACGGGAGGTTGGGTAAAGGTGAGGGTCACAGGTGGTCCTTCGCAGTTGCGGGCCGGTGCCCGGAGTGCAGGCCGGTTGGCGCTGCACGTATTTAGCACTAAACTCTAGCCCGGACGCTCCGCAGTCCCACCCCCGGAGGGCAGGAAATCCACCCTCGACCAGACCATCGACCATGGACCGCTTCCAGTACCTCGCCCTGATGGGTCTGTGCCTCGCGCTGACCCTCCCTCTCGAGTTCGCCTTCCGGGCCCGGGTCTACCGGCGCCCCCGGCGGCTGCTGCGGACGCTGGCGCCCGTGGTCGGTGTCTTCTACGTCTGGGACGCGGTGGCGATCGCCCGCGGGCACTGGTGGTTCGACCGGCGGTACGTGACCGGGGTCGAGCTCCCGCTCGGGGTGCCGCTGGAGGAGCTGGTGTTCTTCGTGGCCATCCCCCTGTGCGCGCTCCTGACCTTCGAAGCCGTACGCAACCTGCTGGAAGGGACGGCGCCACGTGATCGGCGGGGCGAGCACTCGATCGAGGCGGCCAGCGCGGGCGCCGATCTCTCGGGAGGGCGGGGCGGTGGCTGAGTACACGGCGCTCGCCGTCACCGCGGTGGTCGCGATCGTGGCCCTCGAGCTCGCCGTGCTGCGCACCGGACTGTTCCGCCGACCCGCCTACTGGGTGACCATCGGCATCTGCGCGGCGTTCATGGTGCCGGTCAACGGGTGGCTGACCAAGCTGTCGGCCCCCATCGTGTGGTACTCGCCGGCGATGCGCACCGGCTGGCGCTTCCCGCTGGACATCCCCGTCGAGGACTTCGCGTTCGGCTTCGCCCTGCTCACCCTGGTGCTCCTGTCGTGGTGGCGAGCCGGCATCCAGGGATCGACCGAGGATCGGCCGTGAGCCCCGGGTGGTCGTTCGCGGCCATCGCCCTGCTGGCCTTCGCCGTGATGGAGCCGATCACCTACGCCGTGCATCGCTGGGTGATGCACGGGCCGGGGATGGCGTGGCATGCGAGCCATCACCGGGCTCGCCGCGGGCGGTTCGAGCGAAACGACCTGTTCCCCGTGTGCTTCGGTCTGCTCACGGTCGCCGTCCTCATCGCGGGGAAGGCTGTGCCCGCTCTGGCGGTGCTCCTGCCGGTAGGAGCCGGCATCACGGCCTACGGAGTGGCGTACCTCGTCGTGCACGACCTCTACGCCCATCGCCGGTTCGTGCGGCTCCCCCGAGGGCTCCCCGTGCTCGAGCGGCTGGCCGCGGCCCACCGGGTGCACCACCGAAGCTCCGGGGAGCCGTACGGGTTCCTGGTGCCGTTCAGGTCGTTCAGGGCCGGAGCGTCGGCAGCAACGGCACGGCGAGTGACGGCTCGCGATCGTGCCGGCCGGGACTAGGAGGGCGCGCCGCGCGACCAGGAGCCGGCGAGGCGGGCCATCGCCTCGCGGAACGGGCGTGAGCCCGCCGTGGGGGTCACCGCCAGGTTCGCATCGGCCGGCACCACGGTGGCCAGCGGCAGGCCGATGGCGTGGGCGATGTCGTGCGGGTCGGGCACGGTGCCGTGCGGCCCCTCCGCGAAGCGGTTCAGAACCAGTTGCATGTTCGGCGGCTGGCAGAACAGCTCGGCGATCACCTTGGCGTTCTTGACGCTGCTGAGCGAGGTCCGGCTCACGAGCAGGAGGTGGTCGGCGGTCGACACCAGACCTGCCTCCGCCACCAGCGCGATGGGCACGTCGGCGACGACCACGTCCACCCGGTGGGCCAACCCGTCGACCAAGGCGAGCAACGCGGGGCCGCCGAGCGGGGTGAGCGGGTCCAGCGGGCGGGGCGGCAGCACGACGTCGAGGCCGGTCGGGGCGTCGTGATGGGTGATCCGCGCCACGTCCGGAATCTCCGCGGTGAGCCCGGCGGCGTCCGGCGGGTGCAGGCCGAGCCGCAGCGCGAGATCGCCCAGTCCCGGGTCTCCCTCCAGCAGCGCCACCCGGAGGCGGCTGCCGGGACCGGTGCCGGTGCCACCGTCGGACGCGGACACCAAGTGGAGCGCGACCCCGAGCGCGACGGTGGTGGCACCTTCACCCGCTTTCGCTCCGGTGACGGCCACCAGCCGGGGTCGCGGCCCCGGCCCCTTTTCTGCCGACCCTGTCGTGGCGAGGGCCCGCGTCTGCTCGAACAGCTCGGTGGCTCGCCGGGCGATGGCGTCCGCCGGCAGGTCGCTCGGCTCGACCTCGTGGATGCCCGCCCGCAGCGCGGACAACGCCACCTGGTCGAGGTTGTCGAGGACAGCGAGGAACCGGACCGCGGGGAACGACGCCCGGAACGCCACGAGGTGTTCGAGCGCGTCGTCGAGCGCGTGGGGACCGAGCACCACCACCGCCGGCGCGGACGGGGTGAGCACATCGGCGGCCTCCAGCAGCGTGGCCGCGCTGTGGGTGTTGAGCCCACGGAACTCGTTCGCGTGCTCGACCCGCCAGAGCAGGTCGGGCTCCACCACGACCAGGTCGACGTCCTGGATCCCGTCGGCGTCGGAATCACGGCTGGCCATGCCCCATCTTCGACGCTCGCCGCGCCGCCCACCAATCCGGCTCCGATCCGGCTAGACAAAGGGTGATGGCAGTGAGCTACCGGGCTCAGGTGGCGACGGCGTTCGAGGTGCTCGCCGACGGGCTGGCCCCGTTCGTCGACGACCGCATGAGCGCCGCCTACCCGGACGAGGACTGGGTCCTGATGGCGGCGACGAAGCTGGGCAAGCGCCGCGACGTGCTGGTCTCGCTGTCGGACCCGCACTTCCAGCTGGAGGTCATCAACCGATGGTGGGGCCCGGCGTTCGCCGCGGTGCTCGGCGAGAACATGCGCCAGACCATCACCGACCTCCGCACCGCTCGCAATCACTGGGCCCACCCCGACGAGGACCACCCCTTCGATCTCGACTACGCCCTCCGGGTGCATCAGTGGGTGGAGGACGTGCTCCGGGCGTGCGACGCTCCCGAGGCCGACCATGTCGTGGCGCTGGCCGACCAGCTCCGGTGGGACGGGGTGCGGGACCAGGCTCGCGAGAAGGGCATGTCGGAGGCCGACGCGCTGATGGAGCAGCTCACCGAGCTGCAGAAGGCCTACGACGAGCTCAATGCCCACCTCGCCGAGGCCCGGGCAGCCGCCCGCTCCGCGACCGGGCGCCAGCGAGCCGTCGCCCGCCAGCTCGCTGAGCTGCAGAGCCAGTACGCCGCGGTGTCGGGCTTGCGGGACGAGTACCTCGTGCTGCGCCGCCAGCTCGACGAGGAGCGCACCAAGCGCGAGGCCCTGCTGCAGGACACCACCGCGGTCCGGGAGCAGCTCGCCCGGGCCGAAGCGGTGCTCGACGGCCTGCAGGAGGAATCCACCTCGTTGCGCCAGCAGCTCGCGACCACCCGGGCCTCGCTCAGCGACGTCGATCCGGTGGAGACCGAGGCCGGTCGTCGCTGGATCTGGCTCATCACGGCGCTGGTGGTGGTGATGGGCGTGGTCATCGTTCTCGCCTCCGAGTTGCCTCGGTAGCGGGCGGCCCGGCGAGCGTTCGGCCGGCAACGAGAACCCGTTCTAATCTGCGCCGATGGAGTTCGGGCTGTTCTGTGGTGGGTTCACGCCGCGCGGGCTGTGGGGTCTGGACGACCCTGCCCGGGCCGAGCACGAGCGTCTGCTCAGCGAGGTGGAGTTGGCGGTGCTCGCCGATCGCACCAACTGGAAGTATTGGTGGACCACCGAGCACCACTTTCTGGATGAGTACTCCCACATCTCGGCGAACGAGGTGCTGCTGCCCTGGGTGGGTGCTCGCACGGAGCGCATCCATCTCGGCTCGGGGATCTTCAACATCACCCCGCCGGTGAACCATCCGGCACGGGTGGCCGAGCGGGTGGCGATGCTCGACCACCTGACCGAGGGCCGTTTCGAGTTCGGCACCGGTCGCGGGTCGTCCACCACCGAGCAGCAGGGCTTCGGCATCTCCGATCCGGACCTCACCAAGGACATGTTCGACGAGGTGATCGGCGAGTTCCGGCGCATGTGGTCGGAGAGCGACTACTCCTTCGAGGGCAGGTTCTTCTCCATGCCGACTCGCAACGTGCTGCCCAAGCCGTGGATCAAGCCGCACCCGCCGATGTGGGTGGCGGCGGGCAATCCCGGCACCTTCGAGAAGGCCGCTCGCATGGGGCTCGGCGTGCTGTGCTTCACCCGGGGCAGCCCCCGCGACCTGGCGCCGCTGGTCGAGATCTACAAGACCGCCATCGCCGACGCGGACCCGGTGGGGGAGTACGTGAACGACAACGTGGCGGTAGTGAGTCAGTTCCTCTGTCTCGAGGACCGCGAGCAGGCGCGGGACTGGATGGTCCGCGCGGGATCCAACTACCACAGCAGCCTGTTGTACCGGTACCTCGACACCTTCCCCCGCCCGCCGGGCGTCCCCGAGTGGCCCGCCGTGCTGCCGCCGGCCACCCGGGACGTGGTCGACGAGCGCATCGAGCAGGACGCCAGCGTGGTCGGCAACCCCGAGGACTGCCTGGCCGCCCTGCGACAGTTCGAGGCCATCGGCTGCGACCAGGTGCTCATGGGTCCCAGCTCCACCACCTGGCCGCACGACCTGTGCGTGGAGTCGGTGGAGCTGTTCGGCAAGCAGGTGATCCCCGAGCTCGACCGTGACCCGGAGCACCGCACCAGCCGTTTCCGCCGGGAAGCCGCGGCCGCGGCGAGTTAGCGGCGCAGGACAGCCGGTCTCAGGTGGGGGTGGGGGAGAGGTCCTCGCCCCGGACCAGGCGGCCGACCAGGTCGATCTTCTGCTCGTACTCCTCGGCGGTGAGGATGCCCGCTCGATGGAGGTCGCCGAGCTTGCGGAGCAGGTCGGCCTCGTCGATGTGGCGCGGTCTCGGAGGCGTGGCGGGGCTCGCCGGCGCGGGTCCGGGCCGGCCCGCTCGGGCCTTGCGGTCGACCGGGCCGACGGGACGGGTCTTCTTCATGATGAGGGTGCGGGCCTCGTCGGCCTGTTCGGCCCGCAGCCCCTTGGCCACGATGGCGGGCCCGTCCACGCTCTCGATGCTGAGCACCGCGCCGGTGAGCTTCTTGTGGACCACCACGTCGGTGATCTCCTCGCCGCGGATCACCTGCCGCACCCGGTCGTTGCGGTCGCGCAGCTCGACCCGATCGCCGAAGATGGCGAGCCGGTCCCCGAGCCGGTCGAGGTCGGTGGCCAGGGGGGAGGGCCTCACCTCGAGCAGCGGGCCTTCACCCGGCGGGGGTCCATCGGGTCGGGGTGGTTGCGGGGCGCCCGACGCCGTGGCTCGACCAGCGGCGCCGGGCTTCGGGGTCTGGGTGCGGGGCGGCGCGCTCGGTGTCGCCGGAGCGGCGGCCGGGGTGGCAGGGGTCGCCGCGACCGCGGTCTCGATCGACGGGTTCGATGCCTTGGCGGCCGCTCTGGCCGCCTCCAGCTCCGCCTGCAGGGTGGCGAGGGCCCGCGAGGCCGCGGCCGCCCGCCTCGGCGCGAGCACCGCGGCGTCCTCACGTGACGCCGCGTTCCGCCGCTCGAACTGGGTGAGCGGGTCGAGTCTGCGGCGAGGGGCCGGCGGCGCCGGCGCCGCACCGGCAGCCGGGGGCGCCGATCGGGGCGGCGCAGCCCTGCTGGTGCGCCCCGCTGCCCCCGACCGGTCACGTCCCTTGCCGGCAGCCCGGGACCCCGATGGGCCAGGCTTCGTCTCAGCGGCCCGGGCAGCGCTTCCCTTAGCCTTCGTAGCCCTCGGGGCCTTCGATGCCGACGGGTCGGCCTTCCCGCCGCTCGCCTCGGCCCGATCGCCCGCCGCCTTGGTGCGTGCCGCCACGGCCGCGGCGCCGCTCACCCCAGCGGACGCCGACCGCAACTCCGGCGGGTACCACTTCCCGTCGGATGCCAGCCACCAACCCGGGCCGGGAGGGTCGTCGCGCTCTCTGGGGGGGTACCACTTGCCGTCGGATGCCTGCCACCAGCCGGGACCTTGCGAAACGTCGCTCACCTGCCCACCACTTCCCGCCGTCCATGCGCTCCGCCAAGGCGCGGCGAGGTCGCCCCGACCCGCATCCCTCGCCTCAGGACCCCTCGGTGGATCGACACCTTCTCCCTCTGCTCCTCGCTGCGGCACCGTAGGCCCCACCGGGCCTACCGGCCACACCTCCGCATTAGTTCTTCGGCCCGCGGGGCCCTCGGGTTGAGCGTTCGTCGGTCGGGCCGTCCCACCATGATCTGCCACCCGCAGCCCGGATGACGCATGATTCCCGCACACCAGCGAGGATGGAGGTCCCCCGCGGCATGAGCGACACCGACGGCATGAACCCGGAGCCCCCGAGTCCGAGGCCCGGCGTGAGCCGGAGCTGCCCACCGAGGACGTGGAGGACGCCCGCTTGCTGGCCAACGAGGCCCGGGCCCGGCTCCGAGCGGAGGGCTTCGACGACGACGAGATCGATGCGTGGGCTCGCGTGTACTTCGAGCGAGGGCACGAAGGCTCGGTCGAGGGGCTGGTGGCGTTCATCCGCGCCGAGCAGGAGGCGGGGCGAGACCACGCCTGAGCGGTGGGCTGCGGCTCAGGCCAACCGGGCGGCCAGCTCGCCGATCCCGGTCACCACCTCTGAGCCGGCCCGGTCAGCCAGCCACCGGCGGTTGCGGCGGTGCAGCTCGACGTGCTCGTCGAAGCGGTTGAGGTGCACGATCAGGCGGGCCTGGTGGGCGCCGCGCTCGAGCGCCTCCACGGTGAGCCGCACCGCGTTGATCGTGCCGAGGCCGGCGTCGGCGACCACCACGACCACGTCGGGTCGCAGGGCCTCGACCAACGTGATCGAATCCCCGTCGACCGCGAGCGGTGAACGCACCCCTCCCGCGGTCTCGACCACCGCCACCCGCGGGCTGGGCCACTGCCAGTGGATCTCGGCCACCAGGTCCGCGATCGTGAAGGCCGGCCGCCCGAGCACCTCGGCGGCCATCGGTGGCGCCATGGGCACCTCGTACCAACGATGCGGCGGGCACACCGATGTCGGGTCCTCGCCGGATGCCGCCCCCAGCAGGTGAGCGTCGGTCTCGGGGTCGCCTGGGTCGAACGACTGGGCGGGCTTGCGCGCCGCCACGGTGGTGCCACCGGCGCGCAGCTCCTGCAGCACCCGCGCCGCTACCCAGGTCTTGCCGACCTCCGTCCCGGTCCCGGCCACGACCACCAGCCGCTCGGGCCGCGCGCCCGGGGCCCCCGGGTCGTGCTCATGCCGGGAGGGGACGGAGGTCATGGCGTGGACACCGCCAGGCCGAGCTCGTCGAGCGCAGCACGCAGCCGGAGGACCTGCTCACCGGTGTGGGCCGCGCTCAGGGCGACGCGCAGCCGGCAGGTCCCCGGCGGCACCGTCGGCGGCCGGATGGCGGGCACCAGCAGGCCGCGTTCGGCGAGGGCGGTGCTGGCCGCCACGGCGTCGGGCTCATCGCCGATCACGACCGGCAGGATAGGAGTGGGGTGGCCGGGTGCGACCACCCCGATGTGTTCCCGCAGCCTGCGGCGCCGCGCCTCGCCCTCCGCCGAGCGGAGGATCTCGAGCGCGGCCAGGGCCGCGGCGGTGTCGGCCGGGGTGAGGGCGGTGGTGAACACGAAGGGCCGTGCCCGGTTGACGAGCAGCTCGACGACCCGTCGGCTCGCGGCCACGAAGCCGCCGAGCGAGCCGAGCGTCTTGGACAGGGTGCCCACCCGCACCACCTCGACACCGCCGAGGTCCGCGCCGACGTCGAAGACCGCGTGCGCGTCGTCCACGACCAACAGCGCGCCGTGCGCCCGGCACACGCCAGCGATAGCGCCGAGCGGAGCCACGTCACCGTCCATCGAGAAGACCGTGTCGGTGACGACCAGCGCTCGGCGGCCGTCCAGGCCGGCGAGCTGCGCCCGCAGGTGCTCGGGATCGGCATGGCGGTACACGCGCACCTCGGCGCCGCGTCGGCCGGCGAGCCGGCAGCCGTCGATGATCGACGCGTGGTTGAGCTCGTCGGAGCACACCACCGTCCCGGGGCCGGCCAGCGTCGCCAGAGTGCCGGTGTTGGCGGCGTAGCCGGTGGGGAACACCAGCGCGGCCTGCGTGCCCCGCCACGCCGCGAGCTGCGCTTCCAGCTCGTCGTGGATCGGGCGGGAGCCGACGATGAGTCGCGAGGCGCCCGCGCCGGTGCCCCACCGCTGGATGGCCTCGATGGCGGCCGCCTTCACTGCCGGGTGCTGCGAGAGACCGAGGTAGTCGTTGGACGCGAACGACACGACCGGCACGCCGGTGCTCGTGATGGCAGTCTCGGGCGCCCCGCCGTCGAGCGCCCGTAGCGTCCGCCACCGTCCGGCCTGCTCGATGAGCCGGCACTCGCCGTCCACCCACTCGGCCCACCCGGTCACGGGCCGGCACCCCGGTGCGATCGGCGCCTGGCGATGGCGATGGCGATCACGAGCGCGGTCGACAGCACGGCAGCGGCGACGGCGAGCAGGAGGGCGCGGCGGTCACGGCCGGTGAAGTCGATCGGCTCCGGCTCCGGAACCCCGAGCCGGGACGCCAGGAAGGGCATCATGTCGTTCCACGCCGACGGGGTGTAGGCGGAGGCGTGCGCCGAGCCGGGCACGACACGCAGGTGCACGTCCACGCCGAGTCGCTCGAGCGCGTCGTGGAGCGACTGGGCCTGGGACATCGGCACCATCTCGTTCGTGGCGTTGGCGATGAACGTCGGCGGCGTCGCCCTCGTCACCTGCTCGACGGGCGATGCGGAGCGGTAGCGCTCCGGACACTGCTGGGGCGTGCAACCGAGGAAGTCCGCCACCAGCGGCATCGACCACACCTTCTCGCAAGCGGTGTTGCCCGCGCAGCCCGGTGGGCTCTCGGAGCCGTCGGGTGTCAGCGCGACGAGATCCGTGGGCGCGGACCACACAGCCAGCGCCCGCACGCCACTGGTGCCGTCGGCGGCGGCGAGCGCGGCGAGATGCCCGCCGGCGGACATCCCCACCAGGGCGATGTGGTCGCGATCGACGCCGTGGTCGGGGGCATGCTCCACGACCCACGTCACCGCCGACCGGACCGCGTCGACCTCGGCCGGCCAGGCGCCACCGCCCGTGCCCAGCTGGGCCGTGGTGGGGTAGTCGACGTTGAACACCGTCCAACCCTGCGAGGAGGCCAGGCGTGCCCGGGCATCCTCCTCGGCGCGGGTGCCGCCCGCCCAGGCACCCCCGTGGACCAGGACCAGCGCGGGGCTCCCTTCCGCCGGCTCGACCGGACGCCACACGTCGAGCTGGCGAGCCGGGTCGTCCGGGGCGCCGTAGGGCACGTCACGCTCGACGACGACCTGCCCTCGATCGGTGCGCACCAGCATCGTCGACCCCTGGGCCCCGGCGGTGGCAGTGGCGGCCGTGACACCCGCAAGGGCGCCGATCATGGCCGCCCACCGGCGCACGTCGCCCATCCCCACGCTGCTCATCCCGTGCAGACCACGTCGATGGCCTCCGCCAGCACATCGACGATGCGGCGGAGCTCGTCGGGGGTGGTGGTGAGGATGGGCATCAGCACCACCACGTCGCCGAGCGGCCGCAGCAGCACCCCGCGATCGACGGCCGCGGCGCAGGTGCGCCGACCCCAGCGCAAACCGTCCTCGGGTGGGGCCAGCTCGACCCCGACCATCAGGCCCCGCTGGCGTACCTCCCGCACCGCGGGGAGTGGGGTGATGCGCTCGCGCAGCAGCTCCGCCAGGAGCGCGGCCCGCTCACGCACGCCCGCGATCACCTCCCACTCGTCCATCAGCTCGAGGTGCCGGCGGGCCACCGCGCATGCCAGCGCGTTCCCGCTGTAGGAGTGCCCGTGGTAGAAGGTGCGCTCCCCGAGGTCCGGGCCGAGGAACGCCTCGTAGACCCGCGGCGAGGCGGCGGTGGCCGACAGGGGCAGGTAGCCACCGGTGATCCCCTTGCCCATGCACGCCAGGTCGGCGCGGACTCCGCACTGCTCGGTGGCGAAGAGGCTGCCGGTGCGCCCGAAGCCGGTGGCCACCTCGTCGACGATCAGCAGCACGTCGGCCCGGTGGCAGGCCTGCGCGACCCGGCGGACGGATTCGGGATCGGTGACCAGGATGCCGGCCGCGCCCTGCACGAGTGGCTCCAGCACCACCGCGGCGAGCTCGGGCGCGTGCTCCTCGATCAGCGACACCGCGGTGTCGGCCCACGACGGGTCGTCGTAGCCCGGCGAGCGCCGGACCGGGAAGCGCAGCGGGTCGAACACGTCGGTGCCGAACCCGCCGGCACCGAGCGAGATCGAGCCCACGGTGTCGCCGTGGTAGGCCTGACCGAGGGCCAGGTAGGTGGTGCGCCCCCGCACCCCCTGGTTCGCCCAGAACTGGAAGGCGATCTTGAGGGCCTGTTCCACCGCGGCGGCCCCGTCGGAGGCGAACAGGAAGTGCGGGTCCTCGACGGGCACCCGCGGCGCCAGCGCTTCGGCCAGCTCGATCGCGGCCCGGTTGCCGTTGCCGAGCAGCGTGGAATGGGCCACCCGGTCGAGTTGCTCGCGCACGGCGCGGTCGAGCTCGGGGACCCGGTGCCCGAGGGTGTTGACCCACAGCGAGGAGATGGCGTCGAGGTAGCGGCGGCCCTCCACGTCGATCAGCTCCCGCCCCTCGGCTCGCTCGACGATGACCGGAGCGTTCTCCGCGAAGCACGACATCTGGGTGAAGCCGTGCCAGACGACCGCCTCGTCGCGCGCCACCCAGCTCATGCCACGGCTCCCTCGCGGCGGGCTCGCCACGCTTCGATCTCCTCGCCCATCGGCGTGGCGGGTGGACCGGCGACGAAGGGCCAGATCTCCTCGGCCAGCCGCCGCCAATTGCCGGTGGCTCGCATCTCGCCGAACAGCGCGTACAGGCCGAGGTTGATGCGCTGGATGATGACCATGCTCGGTGGCACGTTCGCGGCCTTCATGATCTCGCCGTAGGGGCCGCTCTTGTCGAAGAACCGCCGCACGGTCTCCGATGCGTATTCGGGGGTGATGGTGCACACCCCGTCGTGCATCACGAACTCGTAGAAGTGGCCGAAGTAGTCGACGATCTGCTCGTCGGTGAAGTCGGTGCCGGTCTTCAGCAGGCCGATGCGCTCACACACCCGACGGAACTCGGCCGGGTCGTGGTCGATGACCATGGCCACGATCATGTCCTCGAACTGCTGGATCTCCTCGGCGGTGAAGTGCTTGACCAACCCGAAGTCGAGGAAGGTGACCCGGCCACCGGGGCGGAAGAGGTAGTTGCCCGGGTGGGGGTCGCCGTTGAACATGTGGAGCCGGTACAGGCTGCCGAACGCGAACCGGTAGATGGTCTCCGCGGCGAGGTCCCGTTCGCCCTGGTCCCAGGTGAGCATCTCGTCCCAACGCACCCCCTCGGCCAGCTCGGTGGTGAGCACCCGCCGGGTCGAGTACCGGTCGAGGACCTCCGGTACGTGGATGGTGGGGTGACCGTCGTAGTACCGGGCGAAGGCCCGCTGGTTGGCAGCCTCGAGCCGGTAGTCGAGCTCCTCGCGCAGGCGGCTCCGCAGCTCTTCCACCAGCGGGCCGTGCTCGAGGCCGGGGAAGAGTTGAGCCATCCCGGCGAACAGCAGCCCGACGTTGTCGAGGTCCGCGCCGAGCGCCTCCTCCACGCCCGGGTACTGCACCTTGACGGCCACCGCTCGGCCTTCCCGGGTGATCGCCCGGTGGACCTGGCCGATCGACGCGGAGGCGATCGGGTGCGGATCCCATTCGAGGAACAGCTCGGTGGGATCCGCGCCCAGCTCGCGCCGGATCGTGCCGGCGGCCAGTTCCGGGCTCATCGGTGGCGCGTTGTGCTGGAGCTCGGCCAGCGCGGCGCGAACGTGCTCGGGCAGGCCCTGGTCGAGGTAGCTGGCCATCTGGCCGAGCTTCATGAGCGCACCCTTCATGTGTCCCAGGGCTTCCGCCACCTGCGCCGCGGTCCGCATCTCGAACGCCGTGTCGAGGCGCTCGCGGGTCGCCGCGTCGGCGAACACCCGGCGTGCCCGGTGGAGGGCGTAGTCCCGCCCGGCTCTGGCACCGACCTTGACCAGCCGGGCGTTGCGTGCTCCTCGACCGAGGTGGCGCACGGCATGTCCCGGCGGTGATACCGGCTCGCTCGGTGTGGTGGCCCTCGTCGATCGCCACCACCGCGCCGCCGCAAGGGTCGTGGCCGCGGCTGCCGCGGTGGCCAGGAGCGTCGCCCGTCTCACGGCCGACAGGCTAGGCGGGCGCGATCGGTGTCCCGGCAGGGCGGAGGTTGAGGGATACTCGGGCGTGACCTGGTACGTGGCGCTGGCCGTGTTCGCCCTGGGCGTGAGCGCCGGCGTCCTATCGGGCATGCTGGGAATCGGCGGTGCGGTGATCACCACCCCCGGCATCCGGGTTCTCGGCGCCACGCCGCTCGAAGCCGTCGGCTCCACGGTGCCGGCGATCCTGCCCAGCGCGTTGTCGGGTACCTGGCGCTACGCCCGGGCGGGGATGGTCGACTGGCGGATCGGGGGGATCTGCGGCGTGGCCGGGTCGGTACTGGCGGTGGGCGGCGCTTGGGTCTCCGATCTCGTCAACCCGCACCTGCTCATGGTGCTCACGGCGATCCTCCTGGGATGGAGCGGCGTGTCGACCGTCCGGTCGGGGAGGCGGGTGCGAGCTCAGCCCGAGCCGGAGCCCGCTCTCGTGCCCCGCGAGCCGATCATCACCACCACCCGGGCGCACACCGGTACGGCAATGCTGACGCTGGTGGGATCAGCAGCGGGGTTCCTCGCCGGGCTGCTCGGGGTGGGCGGGGGCATCGTGTTGATGCCCGCGTTCACGGTGGTGCTGCGCATCCCGATCAAGGAGGCAGTGGCCTCGAGCCTGGTGGCGGTGGCCATCTTCTCCGTGCCGGCGCTCGTGACCCACGTGGCGCTCGGTCACGTCAACTGGTGGTATGCGCTCCTGCTGATGGCCGGCGGGGCCCCCGGTGCCCAGATCGGCTCGCACCTGACTCTCGGAGCGTCCGACCGGACGGTACGCCTGGTCTTCGGTGCGTTCATGGTGGTGGTGGCTGCGATCTATGGCACGGCCGAGCTGCTCGCCCTCTGATCGGTTCCGGCGCGTTCGCCACGTGCCGGCGATGTCGTTGGTCCGTGGCATACCGACCCGCCGATCGGGCGCGACGCACCCGCGGGTCACCTGCCGATGAGCGCCTTGGCCCGCTCGCGGATCTGGGCCGGCGCGTCGAGCAGGTCGATGCGCGCGGTGAGCAGATCACGGTCGACGATGCCCGCCGCGAGCAGCGCCCGTGCAAACTCGACGTCTTTGGGTCGCCCCGCGGCGAGCTTGGACGCCACGAGGTCGTGAGGCTCGAGGCACCAGGCGGTGACCCCGCCCGTGTTCTCGTTGTGGAGGGGAACGAGTCGGTCACGCCAGCCCTCCGGCAGGATCGCCGCGGTGAGCGAGACGCCCTGCGCGTAGATCCCGTGCGTCTCCTCGAACAGCGACGCCTCACCGATGGAGCCGTCGATCAGGTCGGCCTTGCGCTCGTCGGGATCGTTCATGGGGACGATATCGGCTTCGATCGAACGGGTCGCCTCGGGCGGTAGACCTGATCGCACCGACCCCAGGATCGCCTGGCTGCCGATGACGATCAGCTCGTCGTCGCCGGTGATCGCGCCGGCAGCGCGGACGAGGTGCTCGAGCTGTTCACGACGCACGGCGGCCGTCCCGGCGGAATCGACGGTAGAGGTCCCACCGCTGCTTCGCCGGTAGGACTCCCGCGAACGGGGAGGTCTGCCGGAGCTCGCGAGCGTGGGGTGTCGGCGAGACGAGGACGTCTGCGATGATCTCGACCGGCAGGCCGACTATCAGCTCCCACTCGTCGAGCCGGCGTGACACCGACCCGTCCGGATGCGCCGCCCGGAAGTGATCGAGGGTGGCACGGGCGCGCCGCAGCACGGTCGCAGGCTCGCGCCGCAGCTCGTCGAGGATCGCCGCGTGCAAGGCGATGCTCCGGGCCTCGTGGCGGTCGCGGGCCGCTTGCCGGGTGTCGGGGGTCGACGCCGGCGCCGATCCTTCCTCGACCAACGACGCGCCACATTCTCGGAGCAACCGCAGCGCGGTCGACAGGCGGGGGTCGCGCTTGCCGGTCTCGTACTCGGCGAGGGTGCCTCTCGACGTCCCGGCCCGCACCGCCAGCTCACGTTGGCTCAGTCCGGCACGGCGCCGGGCCCCGGCCAGCAGCCGGGCCCCGGCCGGCCGGTCGTTCGAGTGGGACTCCATGGGGGCAGGTTAGCAGCATCGCTCTCTGATAAGAGAGCAGGAGACGGGGACGACCGGATCGGGCAGGGCGCCCGGACCGTCCGCGGCGGTCAGGTGGTCGTAGGATTCCGGGAACCGGCGCGGGACGGACCACCACTTGACTGTCCGGCCGGAACCTGAGCTGCGCGACCTAGTGTGATGGCCATGGCGAGGGGAGTGAGGCGGCGAGGCCCTGCACTCGCGCTCACCCGGGCGTCGACGCTGGCTGCGCTGGTAGCGCTCATGGCGCTGGCCGTCTCGACCGTCGGTGCGCCGGCGGGCGCCGGCCCCGCTCCCGCCGGGCGTGGCTTCCCGTCCCCCCGCTTCGCCCCGGTGCAAGCACCATCCGCGCCCGGTGCGGCCGCGCTGGTCGCAGTCGGCGACGACGGGGGGCGGCCCGTGCTCCGCTTCGCCCCGGGCGCGCCTGCGGAGCTGTCCGCGACCGCGGAGGTCGTGATCGGGGTGCCAGGGGAGGAGACGGTCGCGTTCCGTCCGGGGAGCACGCCGCGGGCAGTTCCCGCCGGGAGCGGGTTGTGGGTCATGGCCGGGACGACCCAGCTCTCCGCGGTCTTCGACGCCTCGGCGTTGCTCGGCCCGGACGCCGGGCCGGAACGGTCCATAGCCGGCAATCGCTGGGGGGCGGTGCAGCGCGACGGCGTGCCGCTCCTCGGTGCGGTGGACACGGGCATCACCGCGCCGGCACTGTCGATGGACAACCGGGCGCTCGTGCTCGCAGCCGCGGACCGGCCGCCGGCGCGCATCGAAGGGGCGCCGGTGGTCGCCGTCGACGACTTCGTCCGGCTGGCCCCGAGTGAGCAGGCGGCCAGCGGGGGGACCGACTTCATCCGCGTCGATCGCACCGCCGGGCGCATCCAGCTGCTCGAGACCAGCAGCGGGACGCTCGCGGACGTCACTGGTGACGGCAGGTGGGTCATCGAAGGCCTGCCCCCAGAGGATCCCACCGCCCCGGGGGTGGTCGCGTTCGACCTCGAAGCCGCGGCCCGGGCCGTGGGGTTGGCCGCGGGTGCGGACCAGCTCGCGGTGTCCGTCGATCGCCGGTACACGCTGGCCGACGGGCGCGTGGTCACGGTCTACGGAGTGGCCGCCACCGTCGGTTGGTTGACGGGAGCGGGGGAAGCTCGAGCCGCGACCACGGTCACCCTCCCGGCGCGTGACGAGTCAGCCGTGCCGGCACAGGCCGCCTCGACCGGGGGTGGCTCGGGCGCGCTGGTGGGTGGCGCGGTGGCAGCAGGGCTGGCGCTCGTGGTGGTGGCGATCGTGCTGGTCGTGCGCACCCGCCGCCCCGGCCCGGCGAGGCGCAGCCCCGAGCAGGCGCTCGCGGCCCTCGAGTCGCAGATCAGCGAGCTGAGGCGAGGGCGGTCGGGACCGCCCGCGCCCCGCTGAGCTGCCAGATCGCCACCGTCGCCCCTCCCCCTTCCACTCCCTCTCCCCCCGACAGCGCTCCTGTTCTGTTCATCGATCCGCGGTCGACGGGCGCGCCGCGCTGAACAGGTCGTGCCCGAGCAGGTGGTTACCGCCGGAATCAGGCGGGGGTGGTTAGGGTGCGGGCGTGCAGCGGGGTGAGGTGCGGGTCAGGGACGCGGCACCCTCCGATGAGCCCATGCTGGCCGACGTGCTGGCCCGGTCGTTCCTGGACGACCCGATCATGGAATGGCTGGTCCCAGACGACGCGAATCGGTACCGGCGCCTGCTGCCCTTCTACCGGGCCGAGCTCGGCGTGGCCCGGCGGTGCGGTCGGGTGCTCACCGACACCGACGTGAGCGGCACCGCGCTCTGGTATCCCCCGGGTCGATGGAGACAGCCCACCATCGAGGTGCTGCGCTCGGCTCCCCGCATAGTCCGCAGCCTGGGCCGTCGGCTGTCGCGGGGATTGCAGCTCATCCGCGAGGTCGATGCGGCCCATCCCCGGGAGCCGCACTGGTACCTGGCGATCCTCGGCACCCACCCCGATCGCCAGGGTCGGGGGGTGGGCGCCGCGGTGATCACGGCGATCACGGATCGCTGCGACCGGGAGGAGACACCGGCATACCTCGAGTCCTCGAAGGCAGAGAACATCCCCTATTACGAACGGTTCGGTTTCTGGGTCCGGTCCGAGGTCGCGGTGCCCGGCGGACCCACCTTGTGGACCATGTGGAGAGACCCAGCATGATCGTCCAGCAGCTGCGCGGGCTCGAGAAGGCATTGGCGAGGGTGCCACCCTTGCGGATGCTCAAGGCGCTACCCGAGACCGGGGGGTTCGCCATCCGCACCCTGGTGCGCCAGCGCACCTCCCGGCTCCCCGACGGGTTGCCGGACACCCGCCTGACACCGTCGTTGCTCGCGCACGTCGCGCTCGACGAGGCGATCCTCACCGCGGCGATGGGCCCCGACCGGTTCCCTCGCCGGGCCGATTACGAGCGAGTGGGGGCGGAGCTGGCCGCGGCCCGGGAGCTGTTCGACCGGCGAGGCTGGCTGGGCGATCCCCGCTCCTACCACTCGGATCCCCCACCGTTGACCCACGTACAGGTCGGAGGTGGCTGGGCGCACCGTCTGCGCTACGAGCGGCTCGTCTGGGAGAGCGGCTTCGAGCCCCGAGCCGAAGAGCCCGGTGCCGACCGGTGGCTCGGCTACCAGTCGAACCGGCTCGCGGGGGCGTGGATGCTGCGTCATCCCGGCGACGAGCCCCGGCCCTGGCTGGTGTGCCTCCACGGCTTCGGCATGGGGTACGCGTTCATGGATTTCCCGGCCTTCCACGCCGCCCACCTCCACCGGGACCTGGGGTTGAACCTCATCGGGCCCACGTTGCCGCTGCACGGCCGCCGGAAGGTGGCTCGCATGAGCGGCGACCAGTTCCTCGGCTTCGACCTGGTCAACACGGTGCACGGGCTGGCGCAGGCGGTGTGGGACGTGCGGCGCGTGCTGGGCTGGCTGCGCGAAGTGCAGGCCGCACCAGCCATCGGCCTCTACGGGGTCTCGCTGGGGGCGTACACGGCCGCGCTGGTGGCCGGGTTCGAACCGGACCTGGCGCTGGTGCTGGCGGGCATCCCGGTCTCGGACTTCCCGTCGATGTTCCGCTCGCAGAGCCCGCTGCCCATCGCCCGGCGGGCCGTGGAGCACGGGATCCTCGGTGGGCCGGCTGAGGACGTGCACCGCGTGGTGTCGCCGCTGACCATCGAGCCCGCGGTGCCCCTGGAGCGCCGGTTCATCTTCGCTGGGTTGGCGGACCGCATGTCCCACCCTCGGCAGGCGCACGCGCTCTGGCAGCACTGGGGGCGTCCCCGGATCCGGTGGTACCCCGGCAACCACGTCGGCTACCTCTGGTCGTCCACGGTCACGGCCTTCGTCGACGAGGTCCTCGTCGGATCGGATCTCGCTCGGCCAGGGGATTCCGTTCAACGTGAGCGGGTTCCGGCCGATGGGTAGGGCGAACGAGGTCTGTGACCCAACCTGTTCAGGAGTCGACCTTCCGCATGCCCTCGGCCGAGTCCTCCCCGCCCCGCCGCTCCCCGGACGAGCCCCGGTTGTCGTTCAAGGAGCGGGAGATGCTGACGGCGCTGCGCCGGCTCGCCAACGCGCGCTTGCAGCTCTCGCAGCTCGAGGAGAAGCTCGCCGCACAGCAGCAGCGTGACTCGTGGGATCCCGGTGACCTCGAGCGGGTCGAGGAGCTCCAGCGAGAGCTCGACAAGCTTCGCCAGAAGGCCCAGAGCCGCTTCGGTGGCGGCTCGGCCCGCGAGCGGCTGGCCAAGGCGGAGCTCGAGCAGCGGCTGATCCTGGACCGGCTCGGGGTCGGGTCCGTCGAGGAGCTCGAGGCCCTGCGGCGGTCACCGGCCAGCACGGGTGACGACGTCGATCCGGTGTTCGTGCAGTTCGCCCGCCGGGAGCTGGCCGCCGCCGAGGAGGCTTACCAGCAGGTGCTCTTGCTGCCCGACGACGCTCCGGCCGCTCCGGGGAGTGGAGACGAGGAGCTGCTCGGTGACCTGCCCGAGATCCCCGATTACCCCCCACCGATCGATCTCACCCACCCCGAGGGCTCCTGACGCCGTCCCCCTTCGAAACGAACTGGCATGTCAAACGCGTGCTGGGGCACGCGTTTGGCCGGCCGGTTGGTGGTGGTGGGTGGTGGGGGGTGGCGGGAGGCGGTTCCTCGAGCGAAGGGTTCCTCGAGCGAACTGGCATGTCAAACGCGTGCTGGGGCACGCGTTTGACATGCCAGTTGGAGGGGGAAAGCGAGTTGGGGCTTGGACTGGGGCTGGGAGTGGGGTCGGAGCGGTTCAGGCGCCGGGGTCGGGGCCGCGGTACTCGACACCGGAGGTGCAGGTCTCCCGCACCACGACGCGGCTCAGCCCTGGTAGGGCGGTGGCGAGGCGCTCCCAGATCCAGGCGGCCAGCACCTCGCTGGTCGGGTTCTCAAGTCCCTCGATCTCGTTGAGGTACCGGTGGTCGAGCGCCTCACGCACCGGACCACACGCCTCGGCCACGTCGGCGAAGTCGGTGACCCACCCCGTCGTCTCGCCCACGGGTCCCTCGACGTACACCCGTACCCGGAACGAGTGACCGTGCAGTCGCGCACACTTGTGCCCGTCGGGGACGTTGGGCAGGCGGTGGGCGGCCTCGAATCCGAACTCGCGGAAGATCTCCATGGGCGCTCAGGCTGGACGGCTCACGGGATGCCGAGCAGCTTGTGGGTCTGCACGCTCAGTCGCCACCGAGGATGGTCGAGGCAGTAACGGATGGCCAACTCGGTGTTGGCTCTGATGTCGGGACCGTCCATCGGCTGCAGGAAGAAGTGGTCGAAGTCGAGATGCGCGAAGCGATCGGGCTCGGCCCCCTCCTGGGGAAACACCAGCTTGAGCTCGTCGCCGCCGGCGACCACCAGCTCGGTGCCGGCCTTGGGGCTCACGCACACCCAGTCCACGCCCGGGGGAACCGGCAGGGTGCCATTGGTCTCGATGGCCACCTCGAATCCGTGCTCGTGGAGGGCGTCGACCAGCGGACGGTCGAGCTGCAGCAGCGGTTCGCCGCCGGTGCACACCACGTAGCGGCTGTCGCTCCCGCCCGGGTGGTCGGCAGGCGCGGGCCAGGTCGCCGCCACGTGCTCGGCGAGCGCGCTCGCACTCCGGAAGACGCCACCCCCGGGCCCGTCGGTCCCGACGAAGTCGGTGTCGCAGAAGCGGCAGGTGGCGCGGGAACGGTCACGCTCGAGACCACTCCAGAGGTTGCAGCGGGCGAACCGGCAGAACACCGCCACCCGGCCGGTGCGCGCCCCTTCGCCCTGGAGGGTGGCGAAGACCTCTTTGACGGCGTACGTGCTCACGCGTCGAGGGTATCGGCGACCCCGCTCGCATAGCGGGTGGGGTCCTCCACCCCCGCCTCGTGGAAGCCCTTGGCTCGCAGCCGGCAGCTGTCACACCGGCCGCACGCCGCGCCATCCGCCGCGGGGTCGTAGCAGCTGATGGTCGAGGCGTGGTCGACGCCGAGCTCGACCCCGCGGCGGATGATCTCCGCTTTCGTGAGGTGGATCAGTGGGGTGTGGATGGTCACCGGCGAGCCCTCGATCGCGGCTCGGGTGGCCAGGTCGGCCATCCGCTGGAAGGCTTCGATGTACTCGGGCCGGCAGTCCGGGTAGCCGGAGTAGTCGAGGGCATTGACGCCGATGAAGATGTCCTGTGCACCCCGCACCTCCGCCAGCGCCAGCGCCAGCGAGAGGAAGACCGTGTTGCGTGCGGGCACGTAGGTGACGGGGATGCGCTCGCCGCTCTGCACTTCGCTGGCGACGCGTGTTGCGTCGCGCGTGCCGTGCTTCGGCACGGCGAGGCGGCGGTCCGTGAGGGCGGACCCCCCGAAGGCGGCGAGGTCGATGTCGATCACGACGTGCTCGACCCCCGCGGCGGCGGCGATCCGGGCCGCGGCCCCGAGCTCGACGTGGTGCCGCTGGCCGTAGCGGAAGCTCAACGCCACACACTCGAAGCCGGCGGCCTGCGCGATGGCCAGGCAGGTGGCGGAATCGAGCCCCCCGGAGAGGAGCACGACGGCGACGGGTGCGGGCACGAACCGCAGCGTAACGGCGGGGAGCGAAGCGCGATCCGGTGGACTCGCTCGACGCGCGGCGCTACACATCGTCCATGCACGATCTGATCGTTCGAGGGGGCACGATCGTCGACGGCACCGGGGGGCCGCCCTACCACGGCGATGTCGCGGTCACCGACGGGTTGATCACGGAGGTCGGTCCCTCGGTGGAGGGCCGAGCCCGGCGGGTGATCGACGCCGCCGGCCTGCTCGTGACCCCGGGATTCGTCGACATCCACACCCACTACGACGGCCAGGCCACGTGGGACCCGTTGCTCACCCCGAGCTGCTGGCACGGGGTCACGACGGTGGTGATGGGCAACTGCGGTGTGGGCTTCGCCCCGGTGCGGGCCTCCGAGCGCGAGTGGCTGATCGGTCTGATGGAGGGTGTGGAGGACATCCCCGGCACCGCCCTGCACGCGGGCATCCGCTGGGGGTGGGAGAGCTTCCCGGAGTACCTCGACTTCCTGGACGCCGCGCCCCACGCGCTCGATGTCGGCACGCAGGTGCCACATGGCGCCGTCCGGGCGTACGTCATGGGCGAGCGCGGAGCGGACAACCAGCCGGCGGCCCCCGATGACATCTCGGCGATGGCCCGTCTGGTCCGGGAGGGGCTCGATGCGGGGGCCCTCGGCTTCTCGACCTCCCGCACGATCATGCACATGGCCGTCGACGGTCGTCCGGTGCCCGGCACGTTCGCGGCCGAGGACGAGCTCTTCGGCCTCGGCGACGCCCTGCGGGCCGCGGGGGTCGGGGTGTTCGAGCTGGCGCCGGCGGGGGTGATGGGAGAGGACCTCGACGCGCCGGAGCGGGAGATGGCCTGGATGCGGAGGCTGGCGGCCCGCACCGGCCGGCCGGTGTGCTTCGCACTGAGCCAGAACCACCAGGCGTCGCAGGATTGGCGGCGCATGCTCGAGCTGTCGGCGGAGGCCGAGGCCGAGGGCGCGGTCGTGCGGCCCCAGGTGCATGCTCGCACCGTCTCGCTGCTGCTCGGGTTGTCCACGTTGCACCCCTTCATGTTCGTGCCGAGCTGGCAGGAGGTCGCCGGCCGTCCGGTACCTGCGCAGGTCGCGCTGTTGTCGGACCCGCACCGCCGCCAGCGCCTCGTCGCGGAGATGGCCGCGATGGGCGACGATCCGATCGTGGTCGGGTTCATGAGCCCCACCCGCGTGTTCCCGATGGGCGATCCGCCCGACTACGAACCGGAGCCGTCCTCGAGCGTCGCCGCGCAGGCGGCCCGCGAGGGCGTGTCGCCCTGGGAGAAGCTCTACGACCTGTTGCTCTCCGGCGAAGGCCGTGAGCTGTTGAACTCGCCGGTGTTGAACTACGCGGACGGGTCGCTCGATCCGACCTACGAGATGCTCGCCAGCCCGGTCACGGCGTTCGGTCTCGGCGACGGCGGTGCGCACGTCGGGCAGACCTGCGATGCGAGCAGCACCACCTTCATGCTCACCCATTGGGTGCGCGACCGCCGCCGCGGTCCCCGGCTCCCGCTGGAGCTGGCGGTGCACAAGATCACCGGCGCCACCGCGGACCTCTACGGGCTGGGCGATCGGGGTCGGCTCCTGGCAGGGCTGAAGGCCGATCTGAACCTCATCGACTTCGATCGGTTGCAGCTCCGGCGCCCGGAGCTGGTGGAGGACCTGCCAGGGGGTGCCAGGCGGCTGGTGCAGCGTGCCGACGGGTACGTGGCCACCGTGAACGCGGGTGAGGTGATCATGGCGGAGGGGGAGGACACCGGCGCCCGCCCGGGGCGCCTCATCCGCGGGGCGCGAGCCGCGTGCAACTAGGGCCGCGGAGGTGCAGCTCGTTGCGGGCTTCACGGGGCGCAGCCAGAATGTGTGCCAGGTGCCACGAGGAGGGGCAGGTGATGGCGACCATCGACACGTGGCGATCGATCGGTGACGACCCGGAGCTGCGCGTCGGGCCGAGCGATCGTGAGGTGATCGAGGTGCTCCAGCGGCTCGCGAGCGCCAAAGCCCACTTGGTGCACGCCGAACGCGAGGTGCAGGCCGCGCAATGCTCCCGAGGTGGGGAGGAGCAGGTGCGGGTGATCGAGCAGGCCCACGCCGAGGTCCTGTGGGCCCAGGCCGGTCTGCTGGCCACACCGAAGGCCAAGCAGGCGCGTCAGGCGTTCGAGGTGGCCCGAGCTCGTGAGGAGGCGCTCCTGCGTCGCCACGGCTACGGCTCCTTCGCCGAGTTCCGTGCTCGCAGGCGGGCCGTGCCGACCGCCGAGCTGCACCTCGAGCTGGCTCGCCGGGAGCACGCGGCGGCGCTGGAGGCGTGGGAGCAGCTCCAGTCGGCCATGGCGCCCACGCTGATCATCGACCTCACGGGCGACGAGCCCCGAGTCCTTCGCTGATCCCTTCCCTGCACGGATTCGACGCCGTGTCGGTCGCCGGCGCGAGCCTGCTTCCGCGCCACGTATCCGACCCTCGCGGATGGCATCGTTCTACCCTTGCCCATCGGGCGGGGGTGACGACCGACTGCCGATGACCCATCTCGATCGAACCCACGATTCGCCTCGCCCCTCGAGGTTCGCTGTCGCGGCGATCACGGTCGCGATCGCCGCGGCCAGCGCGTGCTCGGGCGGGGCGGGCGAGGCCACCACGACCACCACCTCGACCGCCCTGGTGCTCGCGCCACCCCCGAGTGACGTGACGCCGGTGAGCGTGCCCGACGGTTTCGTGGTGCCCGACACCCGCACCGCGGTGCTGCTGCCCGTGAAGGGTAAGCGTCCGGGCAGTCCCGCACCGCAGCTCTTCGGGGGCACCGCGCGCCTGGGGGGCACGGTCAGCGGGCCCGACGGTCCCGTGGGCGGCGCCACGGTCCGCGTGGAGCGGGTGGTCGGCGACCGGGTGGCATCGACCGATGTGACCACGGCCGATGACGGCACCTTCGCCGTCTCCGGCCTGCTCGGTGGCCACTTCCGGGTGCGGGCCTGGCTGCGGCCCTCGCTGGCGTCGACGCAGGCGGCGGCCACGTTCCTGGCCGCGGCCGGCGGCCGCGCGGACCTGCAGATCCGCCTGTCGCGCTTCGACGGCCGCCAGCTGCAGGCGGTCCTCGATTCGGCCGAGCCCCGGGTCGGCGAGACGGTGACCCTGCGGGCTCTCTACACCGAGCAGTCCGTCGACGAGAACGGGATCGTGACGGGGGAAGGCATTCCCGGCACCCAGGTGAGGGTGGAGCTCGACGGGGGGTTCCGCCTCGACGGCGATGCCACCACGACCACGGGTCGCGACGGCATCGCGACGTGGCGGCTGGTGTGCACCCGCGAGGGTCAGCACGCGGCGACGGTGTCCACCCAGGACCTGAGCACCAGGGTGACGCTGCCCGGCTGCGGGCCGCGAGCGCCGACCACGACCACGCCGGCCGGCATCGACGTGCCGGACTTCCCGATCGGCGAGGAGTTCTCGGTTCCCCACAGCGGGGTGCTCCCTCCCGGCACCTACCGCACCTTCCTGCGCGGTTGTGCCACCACCTATCAGGTGTACGTCGACGGCCGCTGGCAGGAGGAGCGCCGGACCGCGACCGGACCGACCATCGAGCTGTCCACCCCCGCCCGCGATTTCCGACCCGCGAGCGGCACCGACGGGTGTCGCTACCAGCGCGTCACATGACCGGGCTGCGCAGACCTCGCTGGCGTCGTGGCGTGCGCCTGTCGTTGCGGGTGCTCGTGGTCATGGTCATCGGCCTCCCCGTGCTGGCGGTGGCCACCACAGCGTCGGGGTTCGGGCTGCTGCTGTTCGGGAACCTCCCGGGGACCGTGCCCGAGGAGAACCCTCGCATCCAGGCCCAGCCGTCCTACGTGTATGACAGCCAGGGCAACCAGATCGGCGAGTTCCGCCAGTTCGATCTCACCGTGCCCATGTCCCGGGAGGACGTCCCCCAGGTGCTGAAGGACGCCACCGTGGCGGCCGAGGACCATCGCTTCTGGTCACACAAGGGCATCGACCCCGAGGGGCTCGTGCGGGCCGCGCTCACCAACTACGAGCAGGGCGAGGTCGTCCAGGGCGGCTCCACGATCACCCAGCAGTATGTGAAGGCCGCGTACCTCTCGCCGGAGCGCACGTTCTCGCGCAAGTTCAACGAGGCGCTGCTGGCGACCCGCGTGGAGCGAGAGCTCACCGAGCAGTTGGGTTCGGCTCGGGCCGCGAAGGAGGAGATCCTCTATCGCTACCTCGACGGGGTCTACTTCGGGAGCGGCGCGTACGGCGCTGGTGCGGCCGCGCAGACCTACTTCCATAAGAACGTCCGCGACCTGAACCTGTCGGAGGCGGCCACCCTCGCGGCCATCATCCCCTCACCGTCGAAGTTCAACCCTCGGGAGAACGTCTTCGTGGCCGAGACCCGCCGCCAGCAGGTCCTCTCCGACATGCTGCAACTGGGGTTGATCACCCAGGAGCAGTACGACGAGGCCCGTCCCGCGCAGCTCTGGCACCTGGGCTTCGGGTTGCCCCCCGAAGGGCAGCCCGCCACGCTGGTGTTCCCCCAGACCGATGCCGGCGCATCGGCCTATCCCTACTTCGTCGACTACGTCCGCCGGTACCTCGAGGAGCGGTACGGCGACGAGCAGGTGTTCAAGGGCGGGCTGCGGATCGAGACCACGATCGATCCTCGTCTGCAGTCCCTGGCGGAGGCGGCGGTGTCCGATGCGCTGGCGGGCACCTCCTACCCGCGGGAGATGTCACTGGTGGCGGTCGAGCCGTCCACCGGGTTCGTGAAGGCCTTCGTGGGAGGCCGTGACTGGAACGTCAGCCAGGTGAACCTGGGTCTCGGCGGCGAGACCGGCATGCAGGCGGGCTCCTCGTTCAAGACCTTCACCATCGCCGCGGCGCTGGAGCAGGGGTTCGGGCCCTCCACGACCTATCCGGGCGGCCCCTACAACGAACCGGGCTGCTTCCGGCGGGCGAACGTGCCCTGCGAGCCGCTCGGCGGCACGGGAGGCGACATGCGCACCGCGACCGCCGCCTCGAGCAACGCCTACTTCGTCCAGCTCGCCCGTGACGTCGGCCCCAACCGCATCGCGGAGATGGCGAACCGGTTGGGGGTGACGACCTGGATCACCCCGGACGGCTCCTACACCTCCCGCATCACCCTCGGGCAGTACAGCGTGTCGCCCCTCGACATGGCGACGGGCTACGCCACCCTCGCGAACCACGGGGTGCGCCCGAACGTCACGCCGGTGGTGAAGGTGACGGCCGCCGACGGGACGGTGCTCGAGGACAACACGGTTCCCGGGGGGACGCCGGTGCTCGATCCGGCGATCGCGGACACGACCACCGACATCCTGCGCGGCGTGATCGACGGGGGCACCGGTCGGCGGGCGAACATCGGGCGGCCCGCCGCGGGCAAGACGGGTACCACCGACAACAACACCGACATCTGGTTCGTGGGCTACACCCCGCAGCTCGTGGCGGCGGTGTGGATGGGGCACGCGGACGGTCAGCGCTCGTTGGGGAACGTGTTCGGCGGCGACACCGCGGCCCGCACCTGGGCTGCGTTCATGCGACCAGCGCACGACGGGCTCCCGGTGCTCGACTTCCCGGTGCCCGGACCGCTGCCGCCACCTCGTGGGGACGGCGAGGGGGGCGCGGCCCGTCGACCGCTGCGGCGGGCGCCGGCCGAGCTGCCCGTCGACTGCGGTGGACCGTGCGTACGCACGCCGTCGCTGCCCGCACCGACCACGACCACGACCACGACCACCACGGTGCCGGCGGAACCGCCGGCGACCACCACCACCACCGGCCGGTGAGGTCGGGGCACGGGAGGCGCGAGATGGGCATGAGCACCGGCACGGGTGAGGTGACGGGGACAGCAGGAGAGGGTGGGCGGCGATGAGCACCGGGAGCGAGGATCGCCGGGGCGGCACGACCGGCCCGCTCGATCTCACCAAGCCGGTGATCGACGCCGAGCCGGTGACCGGCTCGCAGCCACTGGTGAGCCCCGGCGGGGCCGGGAGCGCGACCAGCGGCCAGCCAGCGGCCGGCGGCGCGATGTCGCGCCGCGAGCGGCGGCGCGCGTGGCGACGCGAGGACAAGGCCCGGCGGTACGCGGCCCGCAACTCGGTGCGCTTCCCGATCTTCACCCGGTCGGTGCTGTTGTGGATGCTGATCTTCGCCCTCACGGGCGTGGCGTTCGGTGCGAGCGGCGCGTTCTGGTGGGCCAACTTCAACAGCCAGGTGAGCGATCTGCGATCGACGACGGAGGACTTCGAAGAGCGCTCGGCGGATGCGCAGGCGTCGATCGAGCAGCTGCGTGAGCAGGCGCTCACCGACATCAACGATGCGCTGGGCCCGCTGCAGGGCTTCCTCGCCGAGACCCAGGTGCTCCAGCTCGCCCAGCTGTTCTCTCCGGCCGTCTACAGCGTGGCCACCCTCGACGAGGAGGGGCGCCCGGCGGTCGGGACCGCCTTCGCGGTCATCAGCGACGACCGCGAGACCTATTTCGTCACCTCGTACACGACGGTCAAGGCCGCGACCGTGATGCCCGGTCCGGACGTCACTATTCGCAAGGGCACCGAGGAGACGAGAGCCGAGGTCTGGAACTGGGACCCTGAGCGCGACCTGGCCTTGATCCGGGCGCCCAAGGGTGGGGTCCAGGTGCTGGAGTGGATCAGCAACGACGCCGCGGCCAAGGCGCTGGGTGGGCGGATCTTCCCGGTGAGCGGGCTTGGTGGCGCAGGCGCGAGCCTGACGACGGGCGTGGTGATCGATCAGTCGGCAGCTGGATTCCAGCACACCGCTCCCCTGGGACCGGCCTTCCAGGGTGGGCCGATCGTCACCGTCGACGGCAAGGTCCTGGGGGTGGCGTCACTGACCTACGAGCCACTCGGCTTCGACGCCGGCGAGATCCACTTCGCGGTGCCGATCAACCAGGTCTGCCAGAAGCTGCTCCAGTGCGGCGGCGCCGACCGCACCCCGTCGCCGCGGGGAGGCTGAGCGCCCCCTCGCACTCGCCGCCGTTCGGCCGCACGACCCCAGATGGGCGCGGGAGGCACTGACTCCGCGCTCGGCTGGGTAGAGCGGACAGCATGTGGGTGTACCCACGCGATGTGGGTGTACCCACGCGATCGTCGCAGGTGGTCCGGGGCGGGCGCCTGGTACCGCCGCCACGCGGTGCCCGCAGACCCCGGCGGACCGGCCCACGGCGGTGTGGTGGCGTCGGGCCGGCGGGGCGGGAGTGCTCAGGAGTGGGCGGTCTGGGTGCCAGGGTGCGGGGCCCAGGCGATCCGCCCCAGCACCGCGGGGTTCGGCAGATCGGGGTGCGAGGGAACCACGCGCACCGTGAAGCCGAAGTTGCCGGCGCGGTCGAAGTCGATCTCGTGCTGGTAGCGCCGCCACCCGGGGTGCTCCCCGTCGCCCGCGAGCTCCATGGCCACCACCCGAGGCTGGCGGATCTCGTCCTCGAGGTCCACCTCCCCGTACACGAGCTGGACGGCGACGTCGCCGGGCTCGAGCTCGCCGAGCACGATCTGCGCGGTGACGAGGTAGGACGCGCCCTGCTCGGTCGGGAGCTCCTCGTAGGTCGTCGACCGAACCGCCACCGACGGCCAGGCCCGGTCGAGCTGGTGACGCCAGCGCACGAGGGCCTTGGCCCGCTCGTAGCCGCTCGCTGAGAGGTGCTCGGAGTGCACGGCGGCCGGCTCGTACATCTCGGTGACGTACTCGCGCAGCATCCGGCTGGCCTCGACCTTGGGGGCGAGCCGCGAGATCGAGCGAGCGACCCGCTTGACCCAGTCGTTCGGCACGCCGTCGTCGTCGCGCCGGTAGAACATCGGGACGACCTGGCGTTCGAGGATGCTGTAGAGGCCGGCTGCCTCGAAGCGGTTGCGGGCCTCGATGTCGGGCTCGTCTTCCACGGAGGGGATCGCCCAGCCCACGTCGGGCTCGTACATCTCGTCCCACCAGCCGTCGAGCACCGAGCAGTTCAGCCCACCGTTGAACACCGCCTTCATGCCGCTGGTACCGCACGCCTCGTTCGGTCGCAGCGGCGTGTTGAGCCAGACGTCGGCGCCCTGGACCAGCATGCGGGCCACGCTGATGTCGTAGTCCTCGATCAACACCAGCCGGTGGCGGATGTCGAGGTCCGCAGCAGTGTTGGCGATCGTCTGGAGCAGGTGGTGTCCCTGCTCGTCGGCCGGGTGGGCCTTGCCTGCGAAGACGAGCTGCACGGGGCGTTCGGGATCGAGCAGCAGGGCCCGCAGGCGCTCGGGATCGCTCAGCAGCAGCACAGCCCGCTTGTAAGCGGCGAAGCGGCGGGCGAAGCCGATGGTGAGCACGTCGGGATCGAGTGCCTCCTCGGTCCACGCCACCTGGGGTTCCGACAGCCCGCGCCGCAGGCCCGACTGGCGCAGGCGGTGCCGGGCGTAGCTCACCAACCGCTCCCGGTTGGCGCAGCGCAGCTTCCACAGCTCCCTGGCCGGGACGTCCTCGATCGCTCGCCAGGCGGCCGGATCGGCTTGCGGCCAGTCCTCCCCGAGCACCTTCTCGTACAGGCTGCGGAACCCGGTCGAGGTCCAGGTCCGGGCGTGCACCCCGTTGGTGACCGAGGTGATGGGGACCTCGGCCAGCGGGACCTGGGGCCACAGCCCGGCGAACATCGCCCGGCTCACGGCGCCGTGCAGCTTCGCCACCCCGTTCGAGCGACCGGCGAGCCGCAGGCCCATCGTGGCCATGTTGAACACCTCGCCTTCGGGGGTGCCCGGCTCGTGACCGAGCGCCATCAGCTCGTCGAGGGTGACCCCGAGCTCGTGGCACCAGTTCCCGAAGTACTTCTCGATCAGCTCCCGCGGGAACCGGTCGATGCCGGCGGGGACGGGGGTGTGGGTGGTGAAGATCGTCGCCGGCCGGCTCGCGGCGCGAGCTTCGGCGAAGGAGAGCCCTTCGTCGAGCATCAGGCGGCGGATCCGCTCCAGGGCCAGGAATCCCGCGTGGCCCTCGTTCATGTGGAACACCTGGGGCCGGGCTCCCAGCGCGTCGAGAGCCCGCACCCCACCGACGCCGAGGACAAGCTCCTGGCGGATGCGCTCCTCCGGGCCGCCCCCGTAGAGGCGGTCGCAGACCAGGCGGCTGTAGTCGTCATTGTCGTCGATGTCGGTGTCGAGCAGGTACAGCTCGATGCGCCCGATCTGCGCCTGCCAGAGGCGGGCGTGCACCGGCACGCCGGCGAGCTCGACCGTCACGGTGAGGTCCTTGACCGGCGAGAGTGCCATGGCCCGGGGGTCGAGGCGGGGGAAGCGCTCGACCTGCCAGCCGCGGGCGTCGAGCTCCTGGCGGAAGTAGCCGTGCCGGTAGAGCAGGCCGATGCCGATCAGCGGCAGTCCGAGATCGTCGGCGGCTTTCAGGTGGTCGCCGGCGAGCACGCCGAGTCCCCCGGAGTACTGGGGGAGCGCGGCCGCGATGCCGAACTCCGGTGAGAAGTAGGCCACCGATCGCAGCGGGGATCCCTCGCGGTGCTGGAACCAGCGGGGCTCGTCGAGCGTGCGGCGCAGCTCGCGATGGACGGTCGCGGCCAGCGATGTGAAGGCGGCGTCGGTGGCGAGCTGCTCGAGGCGCTCGGTGGACATGGTCGACAGCATCAGGGCCGGGTCCTGGCCCTCGAGTTCCCAGCCCTCGCGGTCGAGCCGGCGGAAGAGGTCCTGTGCCCGCTCGTCGTCGCTCCAGCCGAGGTTGAGGGCGACCTCCCGCAGCGGCTCCAGCGAGGGCGGGAGCTGGGAGACGACGGTGAACGTCTGGACGGCCTTCATGGCGACCGACGGTAGCGGTGGTGGGCCCCTGCCCGTGCCGGTCCCGGGGCTCAGCTGCCGGAGCGGATCGTGGCCAGAGCTGCGTCGATGTGCTTGCGGGGGCGGAACTGGGAGCTGAACACCGAGCGGATCGTGCCTTCGGGGTCGATCACGTAGGTGACCCGGCCGGGTAGCAGGCCGAAAGTCCGACCCACCCCGAACGCCGAGCGGGCCGTGCCGTCGACGTCGGCCAGCAGGGTGAAGGGCAGCCGGTGCTTCTCCGCAAACTGCCGGTGCGATTCCACCGGGTCGGCGCTGATGCCGATCACCTCGGCGCCGGCGTCGGTGAAGTCCTCGTAGGCGTCCCGGAAGGAGCAGGACTCAGCCGTGCAGCCGGGGGTGTCGTCGGCGGGGTAGAAGTAGACGACGACCCAGCGCCCTCGCAGGTCACGGAGCGCGACCGGCTTCCCGTGCTGGTCCGGCAGGGTGATGTCCGGCGCGGCGTCGCCTGCTCTCAGCTCGGTCACGTAGGTCCTCAAGGCGTGGGCGACGCCGCGTATTCCTGCACTACCGTTGGATCCCATGTCCGGGCGCACGACGATCGCCGTGGTGAACCAGAAGGGCGGCGTGGGCAAGACCACGGTCGCGCTCGGGCTGGCCTCCGCGGCCGCTCACACCGGCCGGCAGGTGGTGGTGATCGACCTCGATCCCCAGGCCAACGCCACCACCGGGCTCGCCGTGTGGGACCCGCCGGTCACCGTCGATCGGGCCCTCGAGGCCGAGCGCCCGGGCGTGCTCACCGAGGTGCTGTGCCCGTCGGGTTGGCCGGCCGATCTCGGCCGGCTGCCACTGGTGGCGCCCAGCTCGCCGGCGCTCGCCGCCCGGGAGCCCCAGCTGGCCACCGATCCGGTCGGGGCCCAGGACCGGCTCCAGGTGGCAATGGAAGGCCTGGCCTGCGAGCTGGCGATCATCGACTGCCCGCCGTCGCTCGGGCTGCTCACCGTCAACGGTCTGTTCGCGGCCGACCAGGCGTTGATCGTCACCGAGCCCGCGGCCTGGGCCTCGGACGGGGTGCAGCAGATCACGCGCACCATCCACCGGATCAGCCAGCGCCGGGGCGGAGCGCTCACCATCGCCGGCATCGCGGTGAACCGCCTCGGCCGCACCCGGGACGCCCGCTACTGGCACGACCAGCTCGTCGAGCAGTACGGCGACGAGGTGCTCCCGCCGGTTCACCTGCGAGCCGCCGTGGCCGAAGCAGCCGCGCAGTCGCTGCCGATCCACGCGCTCGGCCACCGGCCGGGAGCGCCCGAGGCCGCCGCGGAGCTCGAGGCCGTCCTCGAGCGCATCCTGCCCACTGGAGCCCCTGATGCCGCAGTACGACCCGCAACGTTCGCGTCGCCGCCAGCCGCCGCCTCCTGACGACGAGCCGGCTCCGGTCGACGCCCTGCTCGAACCCCCGACCAAACCGGCGGGGCCCGAGGGGGTCGACGGGGTCGAGCTGCCCCGCGGTGTCGAGGTCGAGGTCGTGGGGGGCGAGGTGGTCGTGCACACGGGTGAGGCCGACGTGGAGATCTCGCCCCGGGGCGACGACATCGTGGTGCACACCGACCAGGCCGATGTCGAGGTGCTCCCGACGGTCGACGAGGTGATCGTCAGCACCCCGGCCGAGGATGTCTACGTCGACACCACCAGCGGCGTCGTCGAGCACGCCGATGGGGCGGGGCGCCGCTCGCGCCGGGCCGCGCTGGCCGCGGTGATCCTGGCCGTGGTGATCGCCGCCGTGCTGCTGGTGCGCCGGTGGTCCGGTAAGCGCACCGGCTGAGCGACGGCCGTTGCTCAGCCCCCTGCCCGGCGGTCCCCCCGGCGGCGATCCTGGCCGCTGCGGCGCTCGGCGAAGACCTTCGTCCAGTCCTGGTGCTGGCGGCGGTCCTTGCCGGAGCGGCGCTCGCCGCCTACGCGGCGCTCCCCGGTCAGGAGCTGCTCACGCAGCCGGGCGAGCGCCCGCTCGAGCGTGGGCAGGTCACCCCAGGGCACGGCCTCGCTGACGGAGGGATCGGCGGCGAGGAGCTCCAGGTCCGGTGAGGAGCTGGTGAGGATGACCTCGGGAGCTGCGGCACCGTCCTGGCTGGCCGGGGAACGCAGCTCCCGCGCCGCCTCCACGCCCGTCGTGCCGGGCAGCTCCTGGCGGGCCACCACCACGCTCGGGTGCACGTGCGCGAGCAGACGCAGCAGGTCGACGGCGTTCGCCACCCGCCCGGCGACCGTGTAGCCCGCCGCCTCGGCGGCCGCCTCGACTGCGGTGGCAGCGAGGTCGTCGTGGTCACACACCACCAAGCTCAATTCGCGCACGGTGACAGCGTGCCACTCTGCGCGTTGACAAGTGAACACCCCTCCTCTAGGGTGTGACTACGGTCACCCCGGGGCGATGGGAGGGGTGGCCTTGGACCGCCGCTCCCGCGGCATCTGGAGGAGGGACAGATGCGTCGTAACCGCCGCACGCTCGTCGTGCTCGCGCTCGTGCTCGCCTTGCTCGGCATCGGGACGCCGTTCGTGGCGACCGCCGGAGCGACCACGACCAAGGATCCGGTCATCATCGTGGCGGGGACGTTCTCCCCGGCCATCGCCAACGAGCCGCTGGCGGCCCGGCTCCGCAACGACGGCTACAAGGTCTGGATCTACGAGCTGCCCGGCCTCGGCCTCGGCGATATCGGCCAGACCTCGAGGCCCCTGGCCACGCTCGTCGATCAGGTCCGTGCCCAGACCGGCTCGGCCAAGGTCGACCTCATCGGCCATTCGCAGGGCGGGCTGGTCGCTCGCTACTACGTCAAGTACCTGGGCGGCTCGACCAAGGTCGACCGGGTGATCAGCCTCGGCGCCCCTCACTACGGCACCTATGTGGCCAACATCGCCGATTTCCTGGGACTCGGGAGCTGCATCGGCATCATCGCCTGCGAACAGATGGCGATCGGCTCCGCGTTCTTGAACGACCTCAACGCCGGGCCCGACGTGATCGCTCCGGTGAAGTACACCAACATCTACACCGCCCAGGACGAGCTGGTCCGCCCGGTCACCAACGCCACCCTGCGTGACGGGGCCGAGAACGTGAAGGTGCAGGACCAGTGCTGGTTGCGGGTGGTCGGCCACCTGGGCTTGATCCTCGACGGGACCGTCTACGACGGCGTGCGCGACGCCCTGCGCAACGAGCCCGTGCGGTTCAACTGCTGGGCGCTCTGACCGCGTCGATCACCAGGGGGTGGGGGATCGAAGGGGACCGGTCGTGAGGCCGGTCCCCTTCGCGTCCGCCCCGGAGTCGACCGCGACCGGGCGTCCCGCGAGGCAGCCGGTTACCGTTCGCGGCGTGAGGCGTGCGATGCGGCTCAGCGATCCCGCGCCGGCGAGCGCGGGTCCGCTGGAGCTGGTCGAGGACCCGGACCTCGAGCCTGCTCCCGGTGAGGTGATCGTCGAGGTCGCGGCGTGCGGTGTGTGCCGGACCGACCTGCAGCTCTGCGAGGGTGATCTCCCGGCGCGGCGGCTGCCGATCGTGCCCGGCCACCAAGCGGTCGGCGTCGTGCGAGCAACCGGGGACGGCGTGGACCAGGCGCTCGTCGGCACCCGGGTCGGCGTGGCGTGGATCGCCGGTACCTGTGGGCGGTGCCGGTTCTGCCGCCGCGGTCGGGAGAACCTCTGCGAGCAGGCCACCTTCACCGGATGGGACCGCGACGGGGGCTTCGCCACCCAGCTGTCGGCCCGCGCCGAGTTCGTGCACCGCCTGCCGGACGGGTTCGCCGACCTCGACGCTGCGCCGCTCCTCTGCGGCGGCGCGATCGGGTACCGCTCGCTGGCGGTGGCCGGGCTCGGGCCCGGATCGGCCGGGACTCGGCTCGGGCTGTACGGCTTCGGTGCGTCGGCGACCTGCGTGATCCAGGTCGCTCGCTACTGGGGGTGCGAGGTCCATGTGGTGACCCGCTCCACCGCGGAGCAGCAGCGGGCCCTCGACCTCGGTGCTGCCTGGGTGGGCGGCCCCGCCGAGCAGCCACCCGTGCCGCTGGACGCGGCCATCACCTTCGCGCCGGTGGGGGATGTCGTGGTGTCGGCGCTGCGGGCCCTCGACCGCGGCGGGATCGTGGCCGTCAACGCCATCCACCTGGACCGGGTCCCCGAGTACCCCTACGAACTGCTGTGGTGGGAACGCCAGATCCGTAGCGTGGCGAACGTGACCCGCGAGGACGTGCGCTCATTCCTTCACCTGGCGGCCGAGATCCCCGTGCGCACCACGATCGAGGTGCACCCCGTCGAGCAGGCCAACGAGGCCCTGCGCCGGCTGGCCGACGGCGAGGTCACCGGCTCGGCCGTCCTGCGTGTGTCTCGAACCGACTAGGCTTGCTGGGCCTCGCCCGCCGGACGCTGGCGGACAGGACGGGCTCGGGGCTCGACGGATGGGCCCACCGATGGGCCCGGACGAGACGATGGGCACGGCGGGCGGGACGGACCGGGCAGGCGGTCAGAGGGCAGTCGGTACGAGAGCAGCGTCCGCCAGGACCTGCTCGATCGAAGGGTGGGCAGTTGACGACGTGGAACCGGCGGCTGTCGGTCGCCAACCAACGTCAGCGACCGGCGTTCGCGAAGGACGACGTGCTGCGAGAGGCGGTGACCCTCGGCGTGCAGGCGGACGACCAGACCGCGCTGCTTGCGCTGGCCCGGGTAGCGGCGAACCGGCCCGGGTACCGCACCACGCTGGTCGTGCGCACCGACGAGGATCGCCCGGTGGTCTTCGAGGTGATGCACACGCCGAGCGGCCCGGTCGCCCGGCCGAGCGGCGCGGCCCAGCCCATCGACGACGGTACGGCGGAGAGCCCGGGCGAGCGCGGGCAGGCTCAGCAGGATGAGCCCGCCGACGGCCCCGACATCACCCGGGTACTCACCGACACACTCGTCGAGACCCCGGACCTGGTGGCGGTGTTCGCATCGGTCGGGCACGAGGCGTTGTGGGCCAACGACGCGTTCGTCACCCTCGTGCCGATCCGCGCCGCGGACAAGATCTGGCTGGTCGAGCTGCTCGACGAGTGGTCCAAGGGTCACTACGAGGTGAAGGTCCTCCCCGCGCTGGTGAAGTACGGTCGGTGGCGCGGCCGGCTCACCCTGCTCGCGGGCGGCGGCGATCCGACGCCGGTCTCGGCGGTGCTCGTGGCCCACCGCGACCACCAGGGCGAGATCGAGGCCGTTTCGATGGTGGCCCGCAACCTGGCTGACCTGCTCGGGGCCGATCAACCTGCTGACACGAGCGAGACCCGGTTCGCGGCCCTGGTGGAGCACACCAGCGATGTGATCGCCGTGGTCGGCATCGACGGGGTGGTCCAGTTCGCCAGCCCGGCCACCACCCGCATCCTCGGGCATCCCGACGGCGCGCTCGAGGGGAGGAACCTGCTGGAGCTGGTCCACCCGGACGACGTCCCGGCCGATCTCGCTGCGCTGGCTCGGCCGGACGAGCAGGGCGTCGGCGCACCGGTCGAGCTGCGCCTGCAGGCAGCCGACGGCGGGTGGCGCCATCTGGAGATCATCGTGAGCGATCTCCGGGGCAACCCGGCGATCGGTGGGCTGGTGCTCAACGGCCGTGACGTCACCGACCGTGTGGAGGCGGCGCAGGCGGTTGCTGCCCGGGCGTTCACCGACCAGCTGACCGGCCTGCCGAACCGTGTCCGGCTGCTCGACCGGCTGGCGCGGGCACTACAAGCTGAAGAGGGGGCGACTGCCACGGTGGCGGTGTTGCTCGTGGACCTGGACCGTTTCCGGGCCGCGAACGAAGCCTTCGGCAAGGAGGTCGCGGACCAGGCGCTGGCCGAGGTCGGTTCCCGCCTCGCCGCCGCCGCTGGCCCGGGCACCACCACCGCCCGGTTGCGCAGCGACGAGTTCGCGGTGCTGCTCCCCGACGTCGGCGACCCCGCCGAGGCGGTGCGGGTCGCCTCGCGGCTGCTGGCCGCGGTGCGCGAGCCCCTCGGCGCGGGAGGCTCGCGGCTCGAGCTGACCGCGAGCGTCGGCATCGCCTTCGGGGCGTCGGGCGACGAGTCCGAACAGCTCCTTCGCGACGCCGATCACGCCATGCAGATCGCCAAGGAAGCCGGCGGCGACCGCAGCGAGACCTTCACCGACGCGTTGGCCGAGCAGTCCTCGCGCCGGCGCGACGTCGAGCAGCGGTTGCGCGAGGTGATCGATGACGAGTCGCTCGTCGTCCACTACCAGCCGATCATCGACGTCGAGTCCGAGGCGGTGGTCGGGGCCGAGGCGCTCCTGCGGGTGGATGACGGCGCCGGCTCCCTGCTGTCCCCGGCCGAGTTCATCGACGCCGCCGAGTCGACCGGGTTGATCACCCGCCTCGGCTCCCAGGTGTTGGGTCTCACCTGCGCCCAGCTGGCAGCGTGGTCGCAGCTCCCGGACGGTCCGCACGAGGTGTCCGTGAACGTGTCGCCCCGGCAGCTCGCCGACCCCGATCTCCCCAACCACGTGCTGCACGCCCTCAACGCGTCGGGCGTCCCGGCCGACCAGCTGTGCCTGGAGATCACCGAGAGCATCCTGCTCGGCCACCAGGCGATCGTCGATGCCAGCATCTCCTATCTCCGCGCTCTCGGGGTGAAGGTCGGTCTCGACGAGTTCGGTGCCGGGCACTCGTCGCTGGGCTACCTCAAGCGCTTCCCACTCGACTTCGTGAAGATCGATCGCTCGCTCGTCGCCGGGCTCGGCACCGACGAGCAGGACACCGCCATCGTCCGAGCAACGGTCGAGTTGGCGCACAACCTGGGGCTCACGGTGGTCGCCGTCGGGGTGGAGACCGATGAGCAGCTCGAGATGCTGCAGTTGCTCGGCTGCGACCGGGCACAGGGGTACCTGTTCGCGCCGCCCTCGTCCCCCGAGGAGCTCGTCAGCCGGATAGCGGGGGGCGGCGCCTGACCGTCCCCGTGGCCAGCATCGCGTCGATGTCACCGGCCGGCACCGGTGCACCGAACAGCTCACCGGTGCCATAGTCGCAGCGCATGCTCTGCATCAGCACGGCCTGGTGCTCGGTGTCCACGCCGTCGGCGAGCGCGGCCATGCCGAGTGCGTGGCACAGGCTCACGAGCTGCTCCACGATCGCGTCGTCGGCACGGTTGGAGCCGATCGCCTGCACGAAGACCCGGTCGATCTTCAACAGGTCGAGCTGGAAGCGGCGCAGGTAGCGCAACGACGAGTAGCCCACCCCGAAGTCGGCCAGGCCGAGCAGGATGCCGGCCTCCTTCAGCGGCCGTAGGCGGGTCCAGGAGTCCTCCACCTGGGAGCCGTACGCCCATCCGGGGATCTCGAGGCAGAGGCGGTCAGGGGTGGCGCCGGCGCGGTCGAGGATCCGTAGCACCTGGTCTGCGAGATCGGCCTGCGCCAGCAGCCTCGGCGGCACCCGGGCGATCGTGCGCAGCTCGATCGTGCCGAACCGGTCCTGCCAGTCACGGCTCTGGCGGCAGGTCTCCTCCAAGCCCCACCAGGCGACGGGCACCAGGAGCCCGGTGGCGTGGAGGCGTTCGACGAACGAGTGGTCGGTGACCGTTCCCCGGTCGGGGTCGTCCCAGACCAGCCTGGCTTCCACGGCGGCGATGCGGCCCGAGCCCAGCTCGACGACGGGCAGGTAGTGGAGCCGGAACTGCTCTTCGTCGACCGCTCGGCGTAGCCGCCGCTCGGCGTGGACGGGGGTGTCCCCGACTCGGAGGTTCTCGTCGTAGATCGTGATCGTGGTGCCGGCGGAGCCGGCCGCGGCCGCCCGCTCGAGCGCCAGCCCGGCGTCCGCGAGCAGGTCTCCCACCGAGCGGTCGGCGCGGTCGTCGAGCACGGCCCCGATCAGCAGCGTCACCCGGATGTGGTCGTGGCCGATCGCGTACGGCACCTCCATCGCGGCGCCGATCTCGGCGGCGCGGCGCGCCAGCGCGTCGCGGTCCCGTACCCCGTCGAGCACGACCACGAAGGTCGGCCCGGCGTCGCGGGTGACCACCTCGCCAGGGCGGTCACGCTCGAGGAGCTGGGTGGCCACGGCGCGGAGCAGCGCGTCACCCACCTCCGGCCCGTAGGTCTCGTTGACCAGCTCGAACCGGTGGAGGCGAGCGGCGATCACCGCCACGTGCGTGCCACCGCGGCCCGCGCGCTCCCGGGCGGCGGTGAGCGTCTCGGCGATGACCGTCCGGTTCGGCAGGCCCGTGAGGCCATCCGTGCGGACGGTCCGCTCGAGCTGCCGCTGGGCGACGGAGGCGCGGCGCTGGCCGGCCAGCGCGGTCGTGACGGCCACGGCGGTGACCACCAGGAGCGCGACGATGGCGAAGGCCATGGTCAACGATAAGCCGTCCGGGGCCGCCAGGACGCCTGTGTCGGCTGCGAGGTGGATCGGCTTCAGCGTGGCGGGGCGAGAGGGAGTCGCACGACGGCGTCGATGCCTCCCCCAGGTGCCTCCTCGAGGGTCAGATCCCCGTGGTCGGCCCGGGCCAGTTGGCTGGCGATCGAGAGACCAAGACCGCTCCCCCCGAGCTCGTCCCGGCTGGTGCCCGCCCGCCAGAAGCGGTCGAAGGCCCGCCCGCGCTGCTCCGGTGTGAGGCCGGGACCCTGGTCGATGACGTGGATGGCGACGGTGGCGGGATGACCGTCGGAACGGCCGCCGGGCTCGGCCCGCAGCTCGATGGTCGAGCCGCTCGGCGCGGCATCGAGGGCGTTGGCCAGCAAGTTGTCGAGGATCTGCATGAGGTGATCGGGCGTGGCCAGGGCCGTCAGCCCTGCCCCGTCGGCGTGGAGGCGGATGCCGCGCTCGGTGGCGATCGGCTCCCACGCCGCCGCTCGCTCGCCCAGCAGCTCGTCGAGGGACAGGACCTCGGCGGCCGACGCGTCTGGGCCGCGGTCGGCACGGGCCAAGGTGAGCAGGCCGTCGACCAGCCTGGCGAGCCGGCCCACCTCCCGGGTGGCGCCGGCGAGGTCATCGGCCGCCACCTCGTCGATGTGGTTCTCCATCATCTCCAAGCGCAACCGCAGGGCGGTCAAGGGGGTGCGCAACTGGTGGGAGGCATCGGCCACGAACTGCCGCTGGGCGCCCACGAGTTGCTCGAGCCGAGCGGCCGTGGCGTTGAAGGCCCGAGCCAGCTCACGTAGCTCCGGGGGGCCGGAGCCGACCGGGGCCCGGGTCTCCAGCGCCCCTCCACCGAGTGCCGCGGCAGCCCGGCGCAACTCGTCGATCGGTCTCGTGACCCACCGGGCGAACAAGGTGCCCACCCCGGCCGCCGCGGCCAGCGACACCGCGGCGATGGCCCCGAGCAGGAGCCAATATCGGTGGACCTGCTCATCGATCTGGGCGGTGGAGTAGCTGAGCCGGACTGCGCCGTGGATCACGCCCCCCGAGCTGACCGGCACCGCCACGTAGAGCAGCTCGGTGCCCAGCGTGTCGGACCATCGGCTCCCCGTCACGATCCGCTGTTCGAGCGCCTCGGCGATCTCCGGACGGCTCACGAAGGACCGCTGACCCTCACTGGGTGGATCCGAGTCGGCTTGCACCACCCCGTTCGCGTCGACGATGACCACCCGGGCCCCGGTGCGCGCCGTGTAGCCGTCGACCAACACTTGCTCGTCGATGGGTCGGAGCCCTTCGAGCGAGTCCTCCACGAACGCTGCGAGGGTGAACGCGTCGCGCAGCAGGTTGGTCTCGAGCCGTTCCCGCTCCCGTTGCGAGTAGCTGACCGCGAGCGGGATCTCGAGCGCGGCGAGCACCAGCACCGTCAAGGCGAGGTAGGAGAGCAGGAGGCGGCGGCGCAAGACTCAACCCGGGGCACGGAGTCGGAACCCGACGCCGCGGACGGTCTCGACCAACGTCGGGTCTCCGAGCTTCTTGCGCAGCGAGGCGACATGCACGTCGAGGGTCTTGGTGGGGCCGTACCAGTGGGCGTCCCACACCCGCTCGAGGATCTCGTCGCGAGTCCGGGTCGCTCCGGGATCCTCCGCCAGCAGGGCGAGCAGGTCGAACTCCTTGCGGGTCAGGACCACCTCCTCGCCTCCCACGTGCACCCGCCGCCGGCGGGTGTCGACCGACAGCGGGCCCAGCGTGAACACCCCGTTCGAGGGTGCAGCCAGAGTCGCCCGGCGGGTCACGGCCCGGATGCGGGCCACCAGCTCGCGGAACCCGAAGGGCTTGACCACGTAGTCGTCGGCGCCGAGCTCCAGCCCGATCACCCGATCGACCTCGTCACCCCTGGCGGTGATGACGATGATCGGGACGGTGGATCGGGTACGCAGCTCGCGGCAGACCTCGTACCCGTCGATGTCGGGCAGCCCGAGGTCGAGGAGGATCACGTCGACCGGGTCGTGGGCGATGGCGTCGGTTCCGGTGCTGACCCGACTGACCGTGAAGCCTTCCCGCTCGAGGCCCCGCACCAGGGGCTCCGCGATCGCGTCGTCGTCCTCGACGAGTAGCACCTGCACGTCACCAGGCTGTCACGGCAGGGTCGGGCCGGGAGCGGACTTTGCCAGGACTTAACCCGGCCCGAGCCTGGCGTTGGGAGGCCGACTCGTACGCTCGGACCATCGGAAGCCGGCTCCTCCCGGAGCCGCTGCTCGTCGAGAGGAGCACGCATGGATCGTCGGGTCGCACTCACCTTCGCCGGCGTCGGGGCGCTCACCGTCGCCGCCGGAGCGGCTGTCGTGGCGGCCAACCTCGGGATCCTCGGGATGGCCGGAGCGGACGGCGAGGTCGGGACGCTCGACGCGCAGACCGTCAGCGACCTCGCCGGTACCGTCCCGCCGACCACCGCCGGCCCCGGGGTGGTGGTGGTCGACGAGTACGTGGTCGAACCCGCCTCTGCACCCCCCAGCACCACCGGCGCCGGCGGATCGAGTTCCTCGGCCGGTGCGACCGGGGATGATCGATGGGAGCAGGGTGGGGCGAGCCTCGATCCGGCCGTGACGGGCGCGGGCAGCAGCGCCGCCTCGGCGTCGCCGACGACGACGACCCGGGTGCGTGTCGACGACGACCGTGAGCGGCACGGCGAGGACGACGACCTCGAGCACGAGATCGAACGGGAGCGGGACCCTGATGACGACTGACGAGCCGGCGAGGCAGGGTCCTCCGGTGCCTCCCCCCTCGCCTTCCTCGCCTCGAGCCTCCTCACCGCCCCGGCGTCGTCGACACCCCGCGGCCGCCGCGCGGGTCCTGGCCGGAGGTCTGAGCCTCACCGCGACCGCGGCGCTGATGACGGCGATGGCCCTCCAGCGTGATCAGGCATCGAGCCAAGCGGTCCAGCTCGCCGTGAGCGGCCCCTCCAGCGGGTCCAAGGTGGTGGGGGACGATCCGGCCACCTCGTCGGGTCCTCCGGCCACCCTCGTCAGGCGGCGTCACCTGCTGGTCCCGGACGACGGGTCGCGCTCGACGGCCCGCAGCTCGACGGCGTCCAGCCGGGCGACCCCCGGACGTTCGAGCACGGTGGGGACGCCGGCGTCGTCGTCCGGATCCTCTTCGTCGTCATCGTCGTCCACCCTGTCAGGCTCGTCCTCATCGCCATCCTCGTCGTCATCGTCCTCGTCGGGATCGACCCGAGCCCCGGTGACGAAGAGCCGTGCGAGCTGAGCGGCGGTTCCCGGCCATGGGCTCGGAGGCCCACGTCATCGTGGTCGGCGTCGCGACCGAGCGGCTGGTGGAGCTCGCGGTGCGGGAGCTCGAGGCGCTCGAGGAGCGGTGGAGTCGCTTCCGCCCCGACAGTGAGCTGAGCCGTCTCAACGCCGTCGCCGGCACGCCGGTGGAGCTGAGCCCGGTGACCTTCGACGCCGTCCAGCGAGCGGTGGAGGCGTGGCGTGACACCTTCGGGTACTACGACCCCACCGTCCTGCGGGCCCTCGAGCGAGTGGGCTACGACCGCAGCTTCGAGCTGCTGACTCACGCCGGTCCCCGACCCCGGACCGACGCGCCACTGCCGTGCCCTGGCTGCGTGGGCATCGAGCTCGACCCCGCCAATCGGACCGTACGGTTGCCGGCCGGCGTGGCGATCGACCTCGGCGGCATCGGCAAGGGTCTGGCGGCCGACCTGGTCTGCGAACACCTCCTGGATGCAGGTGCCGACGGCGCGTCGGTGAACGTCGGGGGCGACGTGCGGGTGGCAGGCGCGTCCCCCTCCCCGGACGGGTGGGTCATCGACGTCGACGATCGGGCGGTCGTCAGCCTGGCCGAGGGTGCGGTGGCGACCAGCTCGACCACCCGGCGGCGCTGGACCGTCGGCGGGCGGGGCTACCACCACCTGATCGACCCGGCCACCGGCCTCCCGGCGGAGTCCGACCTGGTCACCGTGTCCGTCGTGGGAGCGACGGCGGCCTTCGCCGAGGTGGTCGGCAAGGCGGCGTTGATAGCGGGTGCGGCCGTCGGCACCTCGATCGTCGTGGAGCACCAGATGGCTGCGCTTATGGTGGACGCCGACCGCTGCGTGTCGCGGGTCGGCGGTTTCGAGAAGTACGAACTCGCCGGGGCCTTGGCATGACCTCGGTGCTCGGCGCGACGCAAGTGTGGTGGCACCTGGCCCGCTCGAGCGGGCTGGTCGCCTGGGCGCTCTCCGCGCTCGCGGTGCTGTGGGGCCTGGCCCTGTCTACCCGGGCCCTCGGGCGGAGACCGAAGGCCCCGTGGTTGCTCGACCTCCATAGGTTCCTGGGTGGGCTCACGGTGCTGTTCGTCGGGGTGCACCTGCTCGGCCTGTGGGCCGACTCCTACGTCCAGTTCGACGCGGCCGACCTGCTCGTGCCCTTCGCCAGCTCCTGGCGCCCGGTGGCGGTGGCGTGGGGGGTGATCGCCTTCTACTTCCTGCTGGCGGTGGAGGTCACCTCGCTGCTGATGAAGCGCCTCCCGAAGCGGTGGTGGGGGCGGATCCATCTCACGAGCTACCTGGTGTACGGGCTGGCGACCGTGCACCTGCTCACCACCGGGACCGATGCCACGAGCCGGGCGGTGTTCTGGGTGGTGTTGGCGTCGCTGGCCGGCGTGTCGTTCTTCAGCGTGTACCGCTGGGTGGGCCCCGGTCGGCAGGGAAGCACGGGACGCATCGCGGGGTCGCCGGGCTGAGCCAGAATGGCTCGGATGTACGCGAACGTGATCGTCCCCTTCGACGGCACGCTCCCGGCCCGGGCGGTGCTGGCACCGGCGGGCGACCTGGCGTGGCATTGTGATGCCCGGGTGGTCATCGTCAACAACACCGAGGCCAGCGACAAGGCCTCGAAGGCCGCGCTCAAGTCCCGGGCGATGTCGATGAGTGGCTCCGACGTCGACTTCTGGGTCGACCTCGACCACGACCTCGGCCGCGCGCTCATCGAGGCGGCCAGGCACCGGGCGGATCCGATCATCGCCATCCCGATCCGCACCAAGCCGGGAGGGTTGCGCCGCCGGCCGGTCATGGCCGCCATGCCCGCGCAGGTGCTGCTCGAGTCACCCGTCCCGGTGCTGGTCATCGGCCCCAAGACCGACGTGACCCGGGGCCTGCCCATGACCGAGTTGGTGGTGGCCCTCGACGGTTCGCCCGAATCCGAACAGGTGTTGCCCGTGGCGGTGCAGTGGGCCCGGGAGCTGAAGCTCGACCTGATCCTGGTGGGCGTGGTGCGGGCGGGCGGCGGGGGTGCCGGCGGGCACGAGGGCGAACGGCGCTACTTGGAGGAGCGGGTGGCGGCGGTTGGTGCCGAGGTGCCGAGGACCTCGTTCGAGCTGCTCGAGGCACCCGATCCGGCCACCGGCCTGTGCCGCTTCTTGGCCGACCACGAGGACGCGGTCATCGCCATGAGCACCCACGGCCGCAGCGGGCTCGACGACCACCCGCTCGGCAGCGTCGCCCAGGGCGTGCTGCTGGAGTCGCCTCGGGCCATGCTCTTCGTGCGCCCCACTCGCTAGCCGGTCGCGGCCCGGCGCGCCCGTCGCGGACCGGGGTCAGGGCGTGAAGGCGAGCGAGGCGAGCACCCGCTCGCCGAGAGGGATGTCGCCTTCGATGGTGACGCCTCCGGCGGCGCGTGCCTGCTCGGCGTCCCAGCGCCCGCCCCCCAGGGCGACGAAGGTCTCGAAGGGCAGGGTGATCCGCACGGTCGGATCGTCGGGTGGTTGCTCGACCAGCCGGGCCCGGCCGTCCACTACCACCGGGAAGGTGATCCCGGGACCGCCAGTGGTCACGAGCACCACGGAGCTGCCCTCCGGGGCTCCAGCTCGCTTGCCGACGACGTAGCCCAGCGCGGCCCGGAAGCGCTCGAGGGCCACGTCCACCACCGGACCGGTCAGGTGACCCGGCCGGTCGAGCGCCCGCCGGATGTCCTGCTCGTGCATCCAGCAGTCGAACACCCGCACGGCCATGAAGTCCCGGTAGGGCACCTCGCCGATGGGTGAGAGGCTCGGCCGATCGAACTCCTCGGTCGTCATGGCCCGCAGGTGCTCGAGCCGGCGGGTGATCTGCTCCCGGAACTCGGCGAGCAGCTCCGCACCGGGACGGGAACGGCGTTCCTCGACCCAGGTCTCGAGGCTGACGGCGAAGGCGTCCCGCAGGTAGGGGAGGTGGGAGACGTCGACGGACGGTTGCGGGTCACCCATGAGCATGCGCTCCACCCCGACGACGTGGCTCACGCAGTCCTTGACGGTCCAGCCGGGCAAGGCGGTCGGGGTCTGCCATTCCGCTTCGGTGAAGCCGTCGCAGAGCGCGTCGATCGAGGCCCACTCGTCGGCCAGCCGATCCACCATCGGTTCGTCCGCCATGCCCTCGATGCCTCCTGTGTTTCGGGTCACGGCTCGACGACGAACGCGGCGATGTCAGCCGCCAGACCGGCCCGGACTCGCTCGGCCCGCTCGCCCCGCAGGTGCTCACGGGTTCGCCGGAACCCGGCTGGGTTGAGGGTGGTGGCGAGGGTGCCGGCGTGGTCCAGCGCGGCTTGCTCGACGTCGTCGGGTGAGACCACCTCGTCCAGGTAACCCGCATCGACGGCGGTGGTGGGGTCGTAGATCCGGGCGTGGTTCACTGCTGCGGTGAGGTGCCGGGGCGAGAGGCGATCCCGGGCGAGTTCGGTTGCGAACCGGGGGACTGGCATGCCGATCGCCACCTCGTTGAGGCCGATCTTGAACTCCCCCGCGGCGCCGATCCTCGTGTCGGCCGCGAGCAGCAGGATGGCGCCCATGGCCAGGGCGTGGCCGGTCACGCCCAGCACGACGGGTGCTGGGAAGGTGTAGATGCGCAGGGCGAGTTCGGCGCCCACCCGTAGCAGGTCACGGGCTTCGTCGATGCCGCTGCGCATGACGGTGAGGTCGAACCCGGCGGAGAACCGTCCGGGCCGGCCGGCGATGACCACCGCCCCGGCGGTGTCGGTCTCGGCCTGGGTGAGCCCGCGGTCGAGCTCGGCGGCGATGGCGTGCGAGATGGCGTTGGCCTTGCCGTCGTCGATGCGGATGACTGCCACGGAGCCGTCGAGCCGGTAGGTCACGGCGCCCTCGGTGCTCCCGGTCATGCGCCCACACCTGCCCCCGCCTGCGCGGGTGTCAGACGGCCTGCCGGCCCGCTGGCCCGGCGGTAGGCGGCGAGCAGGATCACCGCCACCAACGGTACGCCGACGTCGGTCGGCAGCACCCACACGTTCGACGGTTCGTTGTTGTCGTGCGCGACCCACTCCATGACGTGCCCGATTGCGTCACCCCAGTAGAGGAGCGCCCAGCTCCAGACCGCAGCGGTCAGCCAGCCGTCGCGCCGCCAGATCGTGCCCACCCCGAGGGCCCCGATGGTGATGTCGGCCCAGCCGACCTCCCACTGGAACATGCTCGGGGCGTAGCCGATCTGCTCGGCGATCTCGGTGGAGTTGGGACCGATGTGGCCGGTACCCCCGAAGATGCTCCACGCGCCGCTGCCGGCGGTGAGCCAGATCAGGTACAGCTCGATCGTCCGCCGGTGGGTCCCGCGGTCGAGGTGCTTGTCGAGCCGCACGTGGATGGTGGCTGCCACCACCACGATGACGACCGGGACGAGAAAGAACGCCAACGAGCCCATGGCGACCGACGGTACCGCACCGGCCCGCCCCGCCGCCCCATCCCGAACTGTTCAGCGATTCGCGGTGTGCAGCCGCGTGCTGCTGAACAGTTCGCTCACCCCTTCCGAAGTGTTCAGCGATTCGCGGTGTGCAGCCGCGTGCTGCTGAACAGTTCGCTCACCCCTTCCGAAGTGTTCAGCGATTCGCGGTGTGCAGCCGCGTGCTGCTGAACAGTTCGCTCAGAAGCGGCGGGTCTTGGGCTGGAAGGCGGCCTGCAGCTCCTCCGAGCTGAACGCGGCCGGGGCCTGCCCTCCGGACGCGAACAGGTACAGCGCGGTGCGGTAGATGCCGTTGAGCGCGCTGAGCACCACCGAGGTGACCGCGATCCAGATGGCGGCGATGGCGATCCCGGCGATGGGGATGGCGGGGACCACCACGAAGATGACGAGGAGCGCGGGCAGGACGACGAGCAGGCCGAGGATGCCGAAGCCGCCCTGGGCGACGAGGTTCTCACCCCAGGTCTGCTTGAACAGCGTGGCGGACCGCTTGAGGGAGTCCACCGGCCCGGTACCTTCGACGACCACGACCGGTACCGCCAGCCAGGTGACGATCTCCCAGGCCATCCCGACGAGCCTGACGACGATCTGGCCCAGGAACCCGGCTCGGTCACGGAGGGCCTGGAGGATCAGTCCGACGGTGCCGGTGAGCATGGACCACAGGAACAGCGGGCCGATCCGGGAGTTGGCTTGGCGGAACGCGCTGGCGAGTGTCGGGTCACCGCCGGTGAGCCGCTGATAGGCGCCCGAGACCAGCACCGCGGCGAAGAAGGTGACCACGAATGTGATGAGCAGGTACCCCACCGCGCCGACCACGTAGGTGAACGGCGTCGGGGTGACCTCGGTCTCACCCGCCTGGGAGGTCGGGTCGAGGGTGAGCCACGCGGCACCCCCGACGAGGGCCATGACCACGATTGTGCACACGAAGCTGATCACCGGGATCGCGGCGAGCTCCTTGTCGGTCTTGAGGACCGCCCAGGACGATTTGGCGAGGGCCCAGCTGTTGGCGATGCGCCGCATGGGACCACGGTAGGTCATCGCCGCCGACGATGGGAGGGATCGGTGACCGGCGGCGGTCGCCGCGTCGCCGTCGGGGGTCGCCCGATGGTGTGAATCGGCGGTCGATGAGGCACACTGGATGGTCCGCCGTTCCAGTCGGAGGTCGTCGGTGCGCTTCAGAGTCGGTTCGAAAGTCGTGTATCCCGCCCATGGCGTAGCCAAGATCGTGGCCCGCGAGCCGAGGATGTTGGACGGCAAGAAGGTCACCTATCTCGTCCTCTCGGTCCCGGAGCGTGGTTGGGGAACCTCCGGCGACATGAAGGTCTCGGTGCCCGAGGACCGGGCCGAGGACCTCGGGGTCCGCACGGCGATCTCGGAGGAGGACGCCGCGGACGTCCTCCAGGTGCTCGCGGCCACCGATGTGCGGGTGCCCTCGAACTGGTCGCGCCGGTTCAAGAACCATCAGGAGAAACTCAAGTCCGGCGACGTCTACGAGTGCGCCGAGGTGGTGCGCAACCTGGCGCTGCGCCAGCGCAACGGCTCGCTGTCCACCGCCGAGAAGTCGATGTACGCCAAGGCCCGGCACATCCTCACCTCCGAGCTCGCCGTGTCGTGGAAGGTCGACGACGAAGAGGCTGCCCTGCGGGTCGATCGGGCCCTCGGGCTCGTCCCCGAGAGCTGACAGCCGGACCCGCTCACACCCCGAGGCGGGCCAGCGCGCGGTCCACCCGCGTCCAGCTCTCCCCGACGAACGACGCCCAGCGTGCGGGGTCGGCCGCGACCTGTTCAGCCTCTTCCCACAGCTCGTCCTCGACCGGATCGAGCACCCCACGGATGGTCGCCAGCGCCTCGTCGGACGCGTCGCGGTCCCACGGATCGATCTCCACCCGCTCGCGAAGGGCGGCGAAGCGCCGGTAGGTGGCGACCTCCCCCAGCGCCGGGGGCACGAGGGGTGCTGGTCCCTGTCCGACGAACACCGGGAGGTACACGCTGGTGCATGGGCTGCCCATCGCTACCCAGGCCCGCACCGGCGGCTCGTCGCCGTCCGCTCGCAGCTCGGCGATCATCGAGGAGGTCGTGCACTGGTAGCCGCGCACGTGCATGCACACCGTGATGCCGGTGCCATCGGCCTCGATGGCGGGATCCGGGAGGCCCCTGGTCGTCGTGGTGGGGATCGCCCGGGCTGGCTGCCCGTGATCGCGCAGCACCCGCCGGAGGTCCAGCGGTGACGGCGCGGGGCCCGCGGCGTCGACCACCGGGCAGGTGACCGCGAGCCGCACGTCGGCCAGCCCGGTCCAGGCCTGCGGGTCGCGGAAGCGGTCCCAGTCATCGCCCGGTCGCAGATCGACCGAGGCCCGGGTCCAGTCGTCCCGGATGCCGATCCGGTTGGAGATCGCGGCGCCGGATCCGGCTGGCACGGGGCGGGCCGCCCAGCTGCGGCCACTGGTCTCGAGCACCCAGCCCGATCGTGGATCCGCGATGAGGAACGACGAGAAGTACGCCTCGTCGTCGATGGCATCTGCGACCCCACCCTGGCCGTGGCGCTCCAGCAGCGCGGTCATCAGGTCGAGGGCGTCGTCCGCGGTCCCGGCCCGCTCGAGGCCGAGGCGCACGAGGTCCATGCCGATCAACGCAGGCGGCTCCCGCTCCGGATCGTCGGCGGTCCAGACCTTCTCGTTGCCGATGGCCACCCCGTGCTCGTTGACGCCGTGCTCGAAGCCCCACAGCCAGTCGGGCCGGGCGCCGATCAGGGCCGCGGCTCCCTCGTCGGCGAGGGACAGGTACTGGGTGTGCAGCTCGCCGCCGCGGTCGCGGCGGCGGTGCGCCTCGATGAGCTGCACCTCACGCACCGGTCGGTCGGAGTTCTTGGCGAACAGCGTGCGGCCGGGTTGGATGGAGCACAGCGTGTCGCACATCGAGCGGGACGCTACCCGGGGTCGCGTGGCTGTGCGGATCATCGAGCGTGGGCCGTCACCACCTGCTCGAACTGGCGGACGCCGGCTCGCACGATCTGATCGTGCGACCAGGCCAGGAGCGGCCGGGCCACTCGGGCCAGCCGGCCGATCGCGGGGTTGGTGGGGGTCAGTGCCCAGCACAGCCGGGCCCGACAGCCGCCGGGCACCTCGAGCAGCTCCAGGCGGGCCGGTCCTGTCAGGTCGCCGGCGACCGTCGTTCCGACGACGGCTCGCTCCATCACCTCCACGACCTGGACCTCGAAGCGCAGGGTGTAGGGCAGGGGGGCGCGGATCTCGAACCGGGCCCGTGCCCCTCGATACAGGCCGTCGGCGTCGAAGGCGCGCAACCAGCGCCACCACTCTGGGAAGTCCTCGGTTCGCTCGATCATCGCCCAGAACGCGCCGGCCGTGACGGGGAAGGTCCAGGTTCGGTCGAACCGGAACGGTGCGGCTGCCGCCGCTGGCGAGATCGCCACCGGTCCAGCCTCGCAGAGCGGTGCGGTCGCGTGCCGGGTCAGCCCGCCGGTCGCGCCGCGCCATGCCGAGGAGCGGCATACCTCCGGCGGAGCGGCGCTCAGGCACCGACGAGGGTGCGGATCTTCTCCGGGTTGGCCGGCCCGTCGTAGTGGAGCTGGCCGTCCTGCAGGCCGACGCAGCGGGTGGCCTTGGGGGCCAGGTCGAGCTGGTGGGTGGAGACGATGACTGCCGCGCCCTGCTCGGCCACGTCCGCGAGCACGTCCACCAGGGTCTCCTGGCCCGGGGTGTCGAGGCCGACGAAGGGCTCGTCGACCAGCAGCAGGCTGAACGGCCGGATCAGGCCGAGGATCAGCGCGGCCTTCTGGCGGAGGCCCCGGCTGAACTTCGCCGGTAGGTCGTCGGCGCGCTCGGTGAGGTTGAACATCTCGAGCAGGTCGTCGGCGTAGCTCTCCCAGTCCTGGGTGCCGTGCAGCCGGGCGATGTACTCGATGTGCTCGTTCACGCTGAGGTCGTCGTAGAGCACCGGCGCGTCGGGCAGGTAGGAGGTGGCCGCCCGGGCTTCGATGCTGCCGACGGGCTGGCCGAGCACGTAGGCGTGGCCCTCGTTCGCCTGGAGCAGCCCGGCGCACAGGCCGAGGAACGTGGACTTCCCCGCCCCGTTCGGCCCCACGAGCATCACCAGCTCGCCGGGCTGCACTACCAGGTCGACCGGGGAGAGGCCCATGCCGTCGCCGTAGTCCTTGGCGAGCCCGACGACCTCCAGCGCAGCACCCGGATGGGCCGCGGGCGGCGGGGGCGGGGCGGGCATGGCGAAAGTCATGGCAGGCTCACAGGTGCTTGGGTTTGCGGTACCGGAGCCAGAGGAACGCTCCGAGCAGCGCGAACAAGCTATAGGTCGTGGCGCTCTGGACTGCCGGCAGGTCGAGGGCATCCGCGTCGCTGCCGGCCGCGAGCAACGGCAGCAGGCCGAGCACGACCAGGGCGGGGGGTAGCACTAGCCGCCCGAGCAGGACGAACCCCATCATGTCGGGTCCCAGCCCCGCCATCTGGGCCACGTCCGGGGCGCCCTGGGAGGTGCCGACGGCCGCTCCGAGGGCCGCCGCGCCCGCGGCCGTGACCATCGTCGCGGGTGCCAGCCGCACCACCACCTCGACGGGGACCAGCACCATCGACGACACCACCCCGATGACGTACACGATCGTCATCACCACGAAGGCTGCGGGCACGTGCTGGAGCAGCACCCTCCCCGGCTCCATGGGGAAGCTCTCCCAACGGGTGGGATGGTCGACCTCCTGGGCGATCGGCTCGGCCGCGTCGTACCCTGCGACGTAGAGGGCCAGGCCGCTCGCCACGATCATGGGGGTGACGCCGCGCCAGGCCGCGCCGGCGGCCAGGCCCGCGGCCACCCCGAGCAGCGCCAGGCGCACCAGGCGCACGGCGGGGAAGCGGGCCACGCTCTGCCAGTCTCGCCGCCAGGCGGCCGGCAACCGGCCACCCCGCCGGAGGCGGATCCACGGCCTGGCTCGGGGTCGTTCCTGGGAGAGCTGCCGGCGTAGCAGGACGACGGTACGGACATCCTGCAGGGTGACGGCGAAGCGTAGCTGCGAGATCAGCCCGGCCCGCCGCATGGCCGCCTCGATCGAGAGGCCCCCGACGTTCGCCAGCCCGGCGAGAGGCACCGCGACCGCGACCGCGACGCCGACCAGCGCGCTCGGGGCGATCTCGATGGGCCAGAACGCCAACCGGGCCAGCAGGGTGAGCGGCGAGGTGGTGGTACCGGCGAGCAGGTCGAGCACCGACCATCCCACGATCGCCCCCGCGACCAGGTTGGCCGCCAGCCATCCGACCCGCCGGCCCGACAGCACCATGGCCACCCCGGCGGCGAGCACCGCGAGCAGAGCGAAGGTCACCGCGCAGGCGGTGATGGCCGCCGCCACGTTCACGGGTAGGCGCCGCGCCGCGAGCTCGCCGACGATGGCGCCGACCACGACCCCGGCGAAGGCCAGGAACCGGAGCTGTTTGAGCGCCGGGCCTCGCAGCGCCAGGTTGCGGTCGACCGGTGCGCCCAGCTCGTGCAGCACCACCGGTCCCTCCAGGACGAGGGGCCCGCCGCGCCCGCCAGATCGGGCGCCGATACCGGCGGCCACCGCGAAGATCAGCCCGAGCACGGGAACCGAGTCGTGCAGGAACGTCAACGCCTCGTCGTTCGACAGCCGATCATCGGGCAAGCGACCCGCGGCGAACAGCACGAAGATCACCGCGGCCAGGGCCGCGATGTAGACCCGGTAGAGGGCGTCGACCCAGTGGACCTCGGCGAGGCGGTTGCGGCGCCGGGTCCGCCGCAGCTCGCGCAGCGCGTCGGCGAAGGCCGGGGAGGTCACGGCTGCGAATGTACCGAGCCGGCTCGGAGGGGCCGAAGCCGGCGAGCCGCTGCAGCTCCGCGACACCGCGATCGGTAGGTTCACCCCGGTGGAGCGACGGACATCTGGCGTGACGGCGTGCACGGCGGTGGTGGTGGGCATCGGTCCGGGTGATCCCGGGATGGTGACCGTGCAGGCACTCGAGGCGCTGGCGTCGGTGGATGTCGTGGTGGGATTCGACAAGGGCGAGCGGGCCGCCGAGCTGCTGGCGTTCCGCCGGGAGGTGCTCGACCGGGCGAGTGCTGGCACGCCGCCACGGTTGGTCACGTTGGACGATCCGCAGCGAGATGTCGACGGTGCCTACGCTCACGCGGTGCGGGACTGGCACCTGGCCCGCGCCGAGGTCCTCGAGCGATTCTTGGTCGAGGAGGTCCGGCCAGGCGCTCGGGTGGGTATGCCGGTCTGGGGTGACCCAGCGCTGTACGACAGCACGCTGCGGCTGCTCGACGAGCTGAACGCTCGGGGCCGCATCCGGGTCGATGTGGAGGTGGTCCCCGGTGTCAGCAGCCTGCAGCTCCTGGCCGCTCGCCACGGCATCGTGTTGCACCGGGTGGGGGGATCACTACTCGTGACGACCGGACGCCGACTGCGGGAGGGTCTACCCCCCGGCATCGAGGACGTGGCGGTGTTCCTGGACCGCTCGTGCAGCTTCACCGAGTTGGGGGATAAGGGCTGGCACATCTTCTGGGGGGCGTACCTGGGCATGCCGGGGGAGGTGCTGGTGTCCGGACCGCTCGGGGAGGTGGCCGAGGCGATCGTGCAGCGGCGTGAGGCCCTGCGGCGCGAGCGGGGCTGGATCTTCGATCTGTACCTGCTCCGCAGGCGCTGACGAGTGGCCCCCGCACGTAGATAAATCTGGACATAATCCAGATTTAGGTCTAGTCTTGATGTTGTGGCAGTCCACGGTCCCCGAGAATCCAACTTCGAGGAGACCCTGCGTGGGCACGGCCTGAGCGTGACCGCCCAGCGTCTCGCGGTGTTGCGGGTCGTCTCGTCCCAGCCGCACGCCACGGCCGCGGAGATCGAGGCCGCGGTGCGTGCCGAACTCGGCGCCGTGTCGAAGCAGGCCGTCTACGACGCCCTCACCACCCTGTGGGAGTACGGCCTGATCCGCCGCATCCGCCCAGCAGGGTCGCCTGCCCGCTACGAGGCACGGGTGGGGGACAACCACCACCACCTGGTCTGCCGGGACTGCGGTCGAACGGTCGACGTCGACTGCGTCACCGGCGCGGTCCCCTGCCTCACCCCCTCCGACGATGCCGGCTTCGCCATCGACGAAGCCGAGGTCGTCTTCTGGGGTCGATGTCCCACGTGCGCCGCCACCGCGTCCTGACCACCGACCAACCGGCCCATCCGTCCCACCATCCCGGAGGTGCGCCATGAGTGAGCACAGCGAGAGCGAGAACCCCGTCATCCCCGCACCCAAGCCGAAGGCTCATCGGCCTCGCACGAACAAGGACTGGTGGCCCGATCAGCTCGACCTCGACCTGCTGCGAGCCCACTCGCCGGTCAGCGACCCGCGTCGGGGCTCGTTCGACTACCGGGAGGCCTTCGCCGAGCTCGACGTCGAAGCGTTGAAGGCCGATCTCATCGCTCTCATGACCGACTCGCAGGACTGGTGGCCCGCCGACTACGGCCACTACGGGCCGCTGTTCATCCGCATGAGCTGGCACGCCGCGGGCACCTACCGCATCACCGACGGTCGCGGCGGAGGCGGCACCGGCGCGCAGCGGTTCGCTCCCCTCAACAGCTGGCCCGACAACGCGAACCTCGACAAGGCCCGCCGCTTGTTGTGGCCCATCAAGCAGAAGTACGGCGACAAGATCTCCTGGGCGGACCTGATCGTCTTCGCCGGCAACGTGGCCTTGGAATCCATGGGCTTCAAGACCTTCGGGTTCGGCTTCGGTCGCGAGGACATCTGGCAACCGGACGAGGTCTTCTGGGGATCGGAGGACACCTGGCTCGGCGATGAGCGCCACAGTGCCGACGACGAGCTGGCTGAGCCGTTCGGCGCGGTGCAGATGGGGCTGATCTACGTGAATCCCGAAGGCCCGAACGGCAACCCCGATCCACTGGCTGCGGCTCGCCACATCCGGGCCACGTTCGGCCGGATGGCCATGAACGACGAGGAGACCGTGGCCCTGATCGTGGGCGGGCACACTTTCGGCAAGTGCCACGGTGCCGCCCCCGCCGAATACGTGGGACCCGAGCCCGAGGGCTGCCCGGTGGAGCACCAGGGTCTCGGTTGGAAGAACCGCTTCGGCACCGGCAAAGGCCCCGACACCATCACCAGCGGCCTCGAGGGCGCGTGGACCAACGATCCCATCCGCTGGGACAACGGCTACCTCGACAACCTGTTCAACTACGAGTGGGAGCTGACCGAGAGCCCCGCCGGGGCCAAGCAGTGGAAGCCGAAGAACCCCGAGGCGCAGGGGACCGTTCCCGACGCGCACGACCCGAACGTGCGGCACGCGCCGATGATGCTCACCACCGACCTGGCATTGAAGGTCGACCCCATCTACGCGCCGATCGCCAAGCGGTTCCACGAGCACCCCGAAGAGCTGGCCGAGGCCTTCGCCAAGGCGTGGTACAAGCTGCTCCACCGGGATATGGGCCCGGTGTCCCGCTACCTGGGGCCCTGGGTGCCCGAGCCTCAGCTGTGGCAGGACCCGGTGCCACCCGTCGACCACGAACTGGTCGGAGACGCCGAGGTCGCCCAGCTCCGTCAGCTGATCCAGGAGTCGGGGCTGAGCGTCCAGCAGCTGGTCACCACGGCGTGGAAGGCCGCGTCCAGCTTCCGGGGCACCGACAAGCGCGGCGGGGCCAACGGCGCCCGCATCCGCCTGGCACCTCAGAAGGACTGGGACGCCAACGAGCCCGCCGAGCTGGCCCGGGTGCTCGAGGTGCTGGGGGCGATCCAGCAGCGGTTCAACGAGTCCCGCACCGACGGGGTGCGGATCTCGCTGGCCGACCTGATCGTGCTGGCGGGCGGCGTCGGGGTCGAGGAGGCCGCCCGGCGGGCGGGTCTCGAGATCACGGTGCCGTTCACACCGGGGCGGACCGATGCCACCCAGGAACAGACCGACGTCGAGTCGTTCTCGGTGCTCGAGCCAGCCGCCGACGGGTTCCGCAACTACCTGCGAGCGGGCGAGAAGCGCCGCCCGGAGGAGCTCATGCTGGACCGAGCCTTCATGCTCACGCTGACCCCGCCAGAGATGACGGTGCTGATCGGCGGGATGCGGGCGATCGGTGCCACTCACGGCGCCAGCTCCCTCGGGGTGCTCACCGACCGCCCAGGAGCGCTGAGTAACGACTTCTTCGTGAACCTGCTCGACATGGGCACGGAGTGGCGGGTGTCGCCCACCGAGGAGCACGTCTACGAGGGGCGCGATCGGGCCAGCGGTGCGCTCCGCTGGACGGCCACCGCGTGCGACCTCGTCTTCGGCTCGCACTCGGAGCTGCGGGCGCTGTCGGAGTACTACGCCCAGAGCGACTCCGGCGAGCGCTTCGTGCACGACTTCGTCGCCGCTTGGCAGAAGGTGATGGAGCTCGACCGCTTCGACGTGCGCTGACCGATCGGTCGGTGCTTGTCGGGCCCCGCCCCATCCTGCCCGGTGCGCCCTCCGGCTTCCACCGGGCAGGATGGGGTGGTGAACCGCCGCCTGTTCAGCTTGGCCGAGGCCGAAGCGATGCTCGCCGAGGGGCGAGAGGCACTCGCCGAGATCGTGGTCCTGCGTCGCCAGCTGGCAGAGGCGGTCGCCGCGCTCGAGGAGCGGGGCGAGCGGGGCGCGCTCCCCGAGGCGAAGAGCCTGGAGGCTCGGATCGGTGACCAGCTCGACTGGTTCGCCAGCCGGGGGGTGCAGGTGAAGGGCTGGGCGCCGTTGCTGTTCGACTGGCCGGCGGAGGTCGGCGGCCGCCTCGTGCTGCTGTGCTGGCTCGAGAACGAGGAGCGGATCGGGTGGTACCACGAACCGAACCTCGGGTTCCCGGGCCGCCGGCCACTGGCCGACTTGATCGGCCGGGCCACCGGTGACGGGCCGGAACCCACCGAGCAGCGCTGAGGAGGCGCGGTCATCGGGCCAGGGTGCAGATTCAGCCGGTGCTACCCGGACGTCAGCTCCGGGACCGCCGGAGGCGGCTGGCCACGGTGCTCGTGACCACGGCTGCCAGCGTGGTCGCCGCGCTCGCCTGACGCCGCAGGCGCACGGCGCGCTCGACGTCGGTCGGTCCCGGTGGATCGCCGGCGCCGAGGACGCCGCGTTGCTCCACCCGGTTGCCGTAGCGGTTGGTCCCACCCAGTCTGATGCCGAGGGCGGCGGCGAACGCGGCCTCGATCACCCCGCCGTTCGGTGACGGGTGTGCCGGGGCGTCGTGGCGCACCGCGGCGAAGACGTGGGCGACACGATGGGGCCGCACCGCGCAGACAGCGGCGACCGCGGCGCGCGCCGGCAGGTAGTTCGCCACGTCGTCCGCTCGCGCCGCCGCCCAGCCGAAGTGCCGGTACCGGTCGTCGAGGTGCCCGATCATGGCGTCGGAGGTGTTGACGGCCCGGTGACCGAGCGCGCCGACGGGTCCGGCGATCGCTCCCCACCACAGCGGGGCGATGACCGCATCGACCAGGTTCTCGGCCACCGATTCGACTGCGGCGCGGCACAGCTCACCGGCGTCGAGCCGGGAGGTGTCGCGCCCGACCAACGACCGGACCCGGTCGCGAGCCAGCTCCAGCTCTCCCTTGCGGACGTGGTCGGCCACGGCGAGCGCCTCGGCGTCGAGCATGCGCCCGCTCGAGGCCACGGCCACCGCGGCGACCGTGGCTCCGGTGCGACCCAACAGGCGGCCGAGGAGCCACCCGGCGGCGGCGGCGGCACCCACACCGGCGAGGAGGTGCAGGGCACCGGCCCACCGCCGGTCGCGGTAGGTGAGCCGCTCGAGCCGGGCCATGGCCGTGCCGTACCCGGCCACCGGATGGCACCAACCCGGTGGCTCGCCGGCGAGCTCGTCGACGAGCACCCCGGCAGCCGCGCCGAGCGCGCTCATGGCCCCACGCGGCCGAAGGCTGCGAGCACCGATTCGAACTGGTTCGGGTGAGGAACCGCCACCCGAGCCAGGCCTGCGAAGCCGAACGAGGTGGCGTCACGGACCACCACCCCCTCGGGCGCGAGGGCCTCCCGAAGCCCAGCCCGCTGGACCAGCACCCAGTTGGCCTCGGTGTCGATCACCCTGAACCCCAACGCCCGGAGCTGTTCGACGAAGCTGGCCCGCACGCTGGCCACCTCGCGGGCCCATCGAGGCAGATCGGTGAGCTCCAGCAGGCGAGGCAGCGCGGCGAGTGCCAGGGCGTTCACCGACCATCGCGGCTGGGACTGCCTGAGTTGGTTCGCCTTTTCGACCGTCGGGGCGATCGCGTGGCCGATCCGCAGACCCGGGCAGGCCCACAGCTTGGTCAGTGAGCCCAGCCGCCACGAGGTCCGGTCGCCCCGGCTCCACGCGCCGGTGGCGAGCGGGTAGAAGGCCTCGTCCCACACCGCCGCTCGCTCCTCGGGATCGGCGAGGCGGCCCAGCGGGTTCGATGGGTTCGAACGCCACCGGGGCGCCCCAGGACGAACCCGACGGAGGTGGCGCTCGTACAGCGAGAACTCGGGCCGCACCACCTCGCCGTCGGGCTCCAGCGCTGCCACCAGGGCGATCGCCTCAGCACCGCCGTTGGTGAGCACGACCCGGTCGACGTCCTCGCCGATGGCTCGGGCCAGCAGGCTGGTGGCCTCCCGGTCGTCGGGATAGCGGCGGACGAGGTCCGGGCACTCGTCGAGCAGCCGGCGCAGCACCCGGGAGACCTCGGGGGCGAACGGGTTGAGACTCACCGAGAGATCGATCATCTCTGCCGGATCCCGCCCCAGCGCGCGTGCGAGGCGGACCGCGTCCCCGCCGTGGGGACCGGGAGGGGGCACGCGAGTGACCATCCGCTCAGCGCTCCCGCTCGGAGCGGTGACGGGGTGCGGGTCGGCCCTGGGCGGGCCGGGCGACCGCCGCGGTGGCGTACCGGCTTCGGCCCGCGGGCTCGAGCAGGCGCCCACCCGGCCCGGCCGCGAGCAGCGCAGCGGTCCGGGCCACCTGCGCGGGAAGACCCCGCCGACGGGACACGGGTGGACTCGCCGCGAGCAGCTCGTCGTCGTCGATGCCCACCACCGGGCAGCCGAGCGCCACGCGAGGGTCGGTGGCGAATCGTGTCCGGGTGGCGATCGCCCCCGGCGGGAACGGGAGGCCGTGGCGGGACAGCAGGTCCCGGACGAGCTGCTCCACCTCCTCCGCGCTCGCCCGGGAGGCGAGCCCGATGCCGACGATCACCTCTGGTCCATCCGCACGGCCGTCACGACGCCCGCTTCCCGGAGGCGAGCTCATCGCCGCGCCCGGCCGACGAACACCGGGTTCGTCGGTTCCAGGCGGAGACCGGCGTTCCCGATCGGTACGGCGTGGTCGACGTGCAGCTGTACCAGCTCGTCGAGCACCGAGGTCGCGGCCAGCACGTGCTCGAGCACGGTGAAGGTGGCGGTCAGCACGCCGTCTTCCTCCAGGCGGTCCCAGGCAGCTCGCAGCACCGGCGGCCCACCGCCGCCGACGAAGATCCGGTCTGGTGCGGGCAGGCCGTCGAAGGCTTCGGGCGCGCTGGCCTGGATCACCTCGACCCGCGCGGCGACTCCGTGGGCGATGGCGTTCCGCCGGATCCGTTCGGCATCAGGCTCGGCACGCTCGATGGCGTACACCATGAGCTGCGGCTGGACCGTGGCGGCTTCGATCCCCACGGAGCCGCTCCCCGCCCCCACGTCCCACAGCACCCCTGCACCGCCCAGGTCCAGCTTCGCCAGCACCACGGCCCGGACCTCCGGCTTGGTGATCATCCCGTCGCGGTGTTCGAAGGCTCCCACGTCGGCTCCCCACGAGACACGGGGCCACCCCGGTCCGCAGCGCGGAGGGTCGGCATCAGCGAGCAGCAGCACCACCGACAACGGGTCGAAGCGGCCAGCGGCGAGCCCGTCGAGGTCGGTCCGCACCACCTGCTGGTCGGGCTCACCCAACCGGCTGGCCACCACCACCCGCCGAGGTCGACAGCCGGCAGCCACCAGCGCCGCGCCCAGGCGCTCGGGGGGGTGCTCGGGTGAGGTCAACACGGCGGCCTTCGGGCTACGCACGGCGCGCTCCACCGCCGCGGCCAGCGGGCGGCCGTGGGCGGAGATGACCTCGGCGTCGTCCCAGGACTCGCCCGCGGCCGCCCAGGCGAGCGACACCGACGACGGGGCGGGATGCACCGCCACCCGGGCACCGAACCGGCGGCGGGCTAGGCGAGCGAACCCGAAGAACCCGGGATCGCCGGAGGCCAGCACGCACACCCGGCGGTTCGCCGCCAGCGCTGCGGCGATGCGGTCGAGCACGCCGTCCAGCGGGCCGGCCAGCTCGACGCGCTCGCAGGCCGCATCGGCGAGCTGCTCGGCGTGGGTGAGGTGCCGTGGTGCGCCCACGAGCAGGTCGGCCTCCCGGAGGGCCTCCCGCGCCCGGGGTCCGAACACCTCCCCCCCGATCACGCCGACCATGTCGAGGTGCCCGCCGGTCATCGTGGCCCCTCCGCGACCGGGCCGGGCGACGGCGAGCGGTGGACCGGTGCGCCCCGAGCTGCGTCGACTCGGGACGCGCTCCGCCGGAACCGGGTGCCGTAGGTGGGATCGTACACGTGGCTGCGGCGCCCACCCGCCGCCGCGAGCGCCGGGCCGACGAGGATCATGGTGGTGTCGGTGAGACCGGCCCGCGCCACGGTCGCGGCCAGCTCGCCGATCGAGGTGGTGAGCAGCTGCTCGTCGGCTCGGCTCACCCGTGACGCGACCACGACCGGGGTCGACGCCTCGTAGCCCGAACCGTCCGCCAGGAGCTCCTCCACCAACTGCTCCACGTGCCGCACCGAGAGGAACAGCGCCATGGTGGCCCCCGCGGTAGCGAAGGCGCGCACCGTCTCGCGCTCGGGCACGGAGGCGGCGGTGCCCGCGGCCAGCCGGGTCAGGACCACCGACTGCGCCACCCCCGGCAGGGTGAGCTCGCAGCCCGCGGCCGCGGCGGCGGCGGTGAACGACGAGACACCCGGGACGACCTCGAACGCTCGGTCATGGGCGACGCACCAGGCGATCTGCTCGCCGATCGCCCCGTAGAGTGTCGGGTCGCCGGAGTGCAGCCGCACGATGGCCGCGTCCGGGTGTGCGGCGAAGACCTCGCAGATCTCCTCGAGGGTCATGGACCGCGAGTCGTGGACGACCGCGTCGTCCCGGCAGTGCTCGAGCGCTTCCGGCGCGACGAGCGAGCCTGCCCACACGACCACGTCGGCGTTGCGCAGCCGGTCCACGGCCCGCACGGTGAGGAGGTCGGGCGCGCCCGGGCCGGCGCCCACGAACGAGATCATCGCCCGGTCGCAGCGCCGGCGAGGGCGGGGACGATGACGGCGCTCAGATAGGCGATCGGGCCGTCGGGAGCGCTGCGAGCCGGCACCATGCGCTCACCGGGCAGTCCGGTCAGCTCGGCGAGGAGCGCGTCGTCCCTCCCGGTCTCCTCGGCCAGGGTGCGCACCACCTCACCGGTGGTGTCGGCCTTGTGCAGGACCACGGCATCCCCGGCGCGGGCGGCGTCGGCGGCACGCCGGGGATCCGCGGTGACGACCAGACTCCCACCGCCCCCGCCGAGGGCGATCGCCGCCTCGGCCGCCGCCGCCTGGTAGGCGGTGATGCCAGGCACCGCGACGATCGGGACCGCAGGTCGGGCGGGGCGGATGCGCTGCACGAGGTCGGGGAAGACGGTCCACTGCGCCGGATCGCCGAGCACGGCCACCGCGACGAGCTCGCCGACGTCGAGCGCCGCGGACACGGCGCCGACCAGCTCGGACATCGACCGCCCCCGGGCCTGAGGGTCGAGGTCGAAGGCGACGCGCTGGATGGCTGCCAGCGGGACCGTCGAGCGGACGACGGCTTCGGCCCGGCCGATGGAGCGGGCGTCGGTGCTGACCGTGACCACCCGGTCGGCCTCGGCGAGCACGGCGACCGCCCGGCGGGTGATCAGCGACGGGTCTCCGGGGCCGACCCCCACGCCGACCAGGCCCGGGCGGGGAAGGGCGAGCGACGCTGGATCGCTGTCGGCCGGCGTGCCCGGCGCCGGCTGGTCCCGGCTCAGGAGGAGGGTGATGGCGTGGCGGATGAGGTCCGCCTCGGAGCGACCGGCGGCAGACGCCCGCTGCGAGAGCGCCTGTTTCAGATCGTCGGGGAGGTAGATCGACGACTTGTGCACGCCCGGACCGTACCGCAGGTAGGGCAGAGGTAGGGCAGGTGATGTCGCCTACCAGGCGTGGCTTTCCTGGTGTCGCCCCATCGGGCGTCGGTCGGGTGGTGAGGCGCTTTGGGGATTGCCCCGCGGGTGGGGGGTAGGTAGTGTCCCGGCCGACCATGTGCTCGGCGCGGCCCGCATGGCGGACCCCGGACGAGGGAGGCGGGCCATGACCGCACCACGAGACTACCCCCACCCCTGGCGTTCTTCTGCCACCCGTCGGGTCGTCATGGTGATCACCACCTTGCTCCTGGCTGCCCTGGCGGTACTGGTGCCTGAATCCCCAGTGCAGGGGTCGGGGTCGGCGGTGGCGTCGGTGGGCGACGTGTCGGTCGTCGAGGGTGACAGCGGCCCCCGGGTGGTGAAGGTGCCCATCACCCTCTCCGAACCCGCTCCTGGTCCGCAACATGTGGTCGCCACCGTCGCGGCGGGCACGGCCACGGTGGGCGTTGATTTCAAGAAGGCCTATTCCAAGACCGTTGCGTTCAAAGCCGGCCAGACCACCAAGAACGTGTCGGTCGGGGTGCTGCCCGACACCATCGCCGAGGGCGACGAGACCGTCACCGTCACCCTGTCGTCCCCCAGCTCGGGGCTGACCATCGGCGTCGGCACCGCCACGGTCACCATCCGCGACGACGACACCCCGCCCCCACCGCCCCCCAGCCGCACCGTGTGGGCCTGGGGCCACAACACCTACGGGCAGCTCGGTGACGGGACGGCCACGAGCCGCAACGCTCCGGTGCAGATCGGCACCGGCACCGACTGGGCGTCGGTCGCCGCCGGCGGCTACCACACGGTCGGGGTCCGCACCGACGGCACCCTGTGGGCCTGGGGCTACAACGCCGGCGGGCAGCTCGGTGACGGCACCACCACGAACCGTAACGCCCCGGTGCAGATCGGCACCGGCACCAACTGGGCCACCGTCGCCGCTGGCGGCTACCACACGGTCGCCGTCAAGACTGACGGCACGTTGTGGGCCTGGGGCTACAACGCCTACGGGCAGCTCGGTGACGGGACGACCACGAGCCGCAACGCCCCGGTGCAGATCGGCACCGGCACCGACTGGGCGTCGGTCGCCGCCGGCGGCAACCACACGGTCGCCGTCAAGACCGACGGCACGTTGTGGGCCTGGGGTTGGAACGCCGTCGGACAGCTCGGTGACGGCACCACCACGAACCGCAACGCCCCGGTGCAGATCGGCATCGCCACCAACTGGGCCACCGTCGCCGCCGGCGCGGCCCACACGGTCGGGGTCGGCACGGACGGCACCTTGTGGGCCTGGGGCTACAACGCCTACGGGCAGCTCGGTGACGGCACCACGACGGACCGCAACGCTCCGGTGCAGATCGGCACCGGCAGCGACTGGGCGTCGGTCGACGCCGGCGAGTCCCACACGGTCGCCGTCAAGACGGGCGGCACCCTGTGGGCCTGGGGCTACAACGGCTACGGGCAGCTCGGTGACGGCACCACGACGAACCGCAACGCTCCGGTGCAGATCGGCACCGGCAGCGACTGGGCGTCGGTCGCCGCCGGCGGCTACCACACGGTCGCCGTCAAGACGGGCGGCACGTTGTGGGCTTGGGGCTACAACGGCTACGGGCAGCTCGGTGACGGCACCACCATGAGTAGCAGTGCTCCGGTGCAGATCGGCACCGGCACCGACTGGGCCACCGTCACCGCCGGCGCGTACCACACGGTTGCCGTCAGGACGTGATCGTCAGCTCGATCGGCAGGCATGCATCGGGCTCCGGGAGGCTGCCGGGACCCGGGCCGACCAGTCGGCTACCCTCTCGGCGCACCGATCCGTCGTCCTCGGCCCAGCTCGTTCCGTGCCCAGCTCGTCGTCATCGTCCGCCCTCGCTCGCCCAGGTTGGTCCGACCGCCGATCACGCTGGCTCAGCGTGATCGTGGCCGGTTTGGTGGCGCTCGCGATCGCGACCGGTCCGCTGGCGCTCGCGGCTCCGGGCGACCTCGATCCAGCCTTTGGAACGGCTGGCGTGCAGCTGCTGACGGAACCGGGCTTCCGGCTCGGGGGGATGGTCCGGCAGCCGGATGGGCACCTCGTGGTCGCCGGTACCGTGTACAACAGCCCGAACGTGACTGGTGTGGTCCTGCGCTTCACGAGCGAAGGCTCGCCGGACACCACCTTCGCCAGCGGCGGCCGCTTCGAGCTGCCGGACACGATCATCGAAGCGCTGGTCGCTCGGCCCGATGGATCGTTGCTGGCGGGTGGGGTCGCCTTCGACATCGACGGTTCGATGCCGGGATTGGTGATCGGCCTCACGTCGAGCGGGGACATCGATACGTCGTTCGGGGTCGGCGGGGTGGCCCAGATCGTGAAACCCGGCTTCAGCCTGACCGTGCGGGGACTGGCATTGACCTCGGACGGGGCCATCGTCGCCACCGGCTCCAGCAACCAGGACTACGGCTCGCAAGACGATGTGCTCCTCGCCCGGTTCAGTTCCACTGGTGTGCTCGATACGTCGTTCGGAGGCGGCGACGGGCTGGTGTTCACCAACGTCGATGACACCGACATCGGCATGGCGGTGGCCATCCAGAGCGATGGCCGGATCGTGGTCGTCGGCGCCTCCGCACTGGACCTCACGAGCAACGACTGGATCGTGCTCCGCTACCTGACGGACGGGGCGATCGACAGCTCGTTCGGGACCGCCGGCGTGGTGAAGGTGAACCAGGGCGGGTGTTGCTCGGGAGACCTCGACTCCGGGGACGTCGCTACCGCCGTGGTGATCCAGCCGGACGGCGGGATCGTGGTGACGGGATTCGGTCAGCCGGTGAGGGGCTACCTGATCCGGCTTCTTCCCAGCGGCCAGTTCGACCCGACGTTCGGGGTCGGTGGACGGGTGGTCGTCGATCTCGGTGGTGGGCGGTTCGAGGACATCGCGCTCGACGGCACAGGGATCCTCGCCGCGGGGAGGGTGGTGCTGCCACCGGTGGGCCCTGGCTGTCCACGGGTGCAGTTCGTCCTCGCACGGTTCGAGGGCGATGGTGCCTTGGACCCCACCTTCGGCACCGCTGGGGTGGTGACCACCCCGGAAACGGGCTTCGGGAGCCAGGTACTCCTCGAGCCTTCGGGGCGGATCGTGGTGGGGGGTTCGGGGATCGACCCCCAGTGGTGCACGAGGTCTGATGTGGTGCTGGCGGCCTACGAAGGCGAGCAGGTCGAGCCGCCGACCACGACGACGACGACCACCTCCACGACGACGGTGGCGCCGACCACGACGACGACGACCACCTCGACCACGACGACGGTGGCGCCGACCACGACGACCACCTCGACCACCTCGACCACCTCGACCACGACGACGGTTCCGCCCACGACGACGACGTCGACGACGTCCACCACCACGACGACGGTGGCGCCGACCACGACGACCACCTCGACCACGACGACGTCGACGACGTCCACCACCACGACGACGGTGGCGCCGACCACGACGACCACCTCGACCACGACGACGGCACCGGCGACGGGCGGCATGATGACGACGATCGGCGGTGCGACGGCGACGTCAGGGTCCCCCTCGAGCCTGCCCCGCACCGGTTCAGACCCGTCGTGGGCGGTGTTGACGGCGCTGGTGGCGATCGGTGGTGGCTCGGTCCTCGTGGTGCTGGCCCGGCGTAGCCTCGGCTCCCGCGCTCGCCGCTGATGGCGGGCGACCCGGTCAGGATGGCGACTCGCCGGCGGTCGGTGTGACCAGCTTGCCGGTCCGGCAGGTCTCGACGAAGCGGGTGGCGAGATGCTCGTGACCCGCGAGGTGCAGGTGCAGGTACGACGCCAGCATCCGGGGGTTCCCGAAGCCGCCGGTGGTCACCCCCTCCCGTCCTCGCATCCGTAGCGCCTCACCGGCGGGGCGCACGGCCGAGTAATGGAACTCGTGCCCGCGCAGTTCGGTCCCCGGCGGGCCGAACGGTGTCGGCATGCAGGTCGTCGCGGTGCGGTAGCCCAGGGTGGGTCGAGGGGTCATGGTCGCTTCGGCTTCCACCACAGCGGCCATCGGGTGCCCGTCGATGGCCCGGGTGAGCCACAGCAGGCCACCGCACTCGGCCCAGACCACGAGCCCGCGGCGGGTGCCGTCTCGCAGCGCGGCGTGCAGCTCGACGTTGCCGGCGAGCTCCGCGGCGTAGATCTCGGGGAAGCCGCCGCCTGCGTACAACCCGTCGATGGACGGCGGGAGTGAACGGTCGGCGAGCGGGTCGAAGGGGAGCAGCTCGGCCCCTGCCCGCTGCAGGACCTCCAGGTTGTCGGGGTAGCAGAAGCTGAAGGCCCGCCCGGTGGCCACGGCGATGCGCACCCGGGATGGCCGACTCGGCCCAGCTGAGCGCTCCTCACCACCGGAGTCCGGCACGGGGAACCGTGAGGCATGCGCAGCCAGCTCCCGCACGCCCCCCAGGTCGACCTGCTCGGTGATGGCGGCGGCCAGCGCCTCGAGGTTGCGCACCAGCTCGTGTCGCCGCTCGATGACCGGCACCAGGCCCAGGTGCCGGTCAGGCCAGTGAAGACGGTCGTCCCGCCGGAGGGCACCGAGCACGGGCACACCGGTGGGCGCCAGCGCGTCGCGCAGCATCCGCTCGTGGCTCTCGGTGGCCACCCGGTTGAGGATCACCCCCCCGACCCGGACCCGAGGGTCGAACGTGGCGAACCCGTGGACGGTCGCGGCCACCGACCGGCCGGTCCCTGCCGCATCCACCACCAAGAGCACCGGTGCGCCGAGCAGGGCGGCCACGTCTGCCGTCGACGACGGTGTGGCGTCCGCTGCACCGTCGAAGAGTCCCATCACCCCTTCGATCACCAGCAGGCCGCAGCCGGTGGCCGCCCGGGCGGCCACTTCGAGCACCGCGTCCTCCCCGCACATCCACGGGTCGAGGTTGCGTGAGGGGCGACCGGTGGCGAGCTCGTGGTAGCCAGGGTCGATGTAGTCCGGCCCGACCTTTGCCGCTGCCGTATGCACGCCCGCCCGAGTGAATGCGGCGAGCAGGCCGGTGGCGACCGTGGTCTTGCCCGCGCCGGAGCGGGTCCCCGCGATCACCACCCTCGGGGGGAGGACGCCCAGGCGATCGGAAGTCATCGCCTCACCGTAGGTCACGTAGGGTGCCATGCCCTACATAGGTGCTAGGGTCCCGCAGCCATGCGCAGCTCCACCCCGGTCCCCCCGGCAGTGCGCGGGTGGTGTCCCTCACTGGCCGAACCCCTCGCGAGCCGAGATGGCTGGTTGGTGCGCCTTCCGGTCGGCTGCCGACCGGTGAGCTCCGACCAGTGGCGGGTGGTCGCCACCCTGGCGGAGACCCGGGGCAACGGCCTGGTGGAGATCACCCGCCGGGGGAACCTGCAGGTGCGCGGCTTGGCGGTCAGGCACCTGGACCGAACGGCAGAGCTGTTGGCCGGGGCCGGGCTGGCCAACCGGAACCCGGCCGCCGACGGGCAGCGAGCCGTGGTCTGCGATCCGCTCCTTGACATCGGCGCGTCTCCCGACCGGGCCAGTGCCCGGCGCGAGGTGGTCCGCCGGCTGGAGCAGCTCGTGGTGGATCTCGGCGACGGTCTCCCAGCCAAGTGGTGGGCGGTGGTCGACGGCGGCGGGCCGTGGCCGGTTCCCACCTCATCGGCGGATGTGGCGGTGGTCGACCATGGGTCCTCCTGGCAGGTTCGGGTGGCAGGCGCCGTCGTGGCCAGCGCCGGCGACCCACTCGCCATCCTGCATGCGGTCGCAGCGGTGATCCGTCGCTGCGCCGACGCCGGTTGCCGGGCTCGGGACCTGCCCGGCGTGGCTGACGGGTGGGGCCCCATGCGGTCCGAACCCGTCGAGCGGGAGGCCTGGTGGGGGATCCGGAAGGTGGGTGATCGCGCCGTTGCGCCGGGCGCGCCGCCGCTCGGCGTCGCCACCGCCGATGCACTCCACCTGTTGGCCCGTGTCGCCGAAGGGCCGGTCTCGGTGCGACCCGAGCCGGGTCGAGGAGTGCTGCTCGTGGCCTCCGGCGAGGAAGCCGCCGACGCCGGGGCCGCCGAGCTCGCCGGTACCCTCGAACAGCTCGCCGCGGTGGGCTGGGTGGTCTCCCCGCGCGACCCCCGACGTTGGGTGTCGGCGTGCATCGGTTCGCAGGGCTGCCCCAGCGCGCTGGTGGATACCCACGCCCTGGCGCGTGCCCGTCTGGCCGACACCCGGGGCCGGCGGCTCCACATCTCGGGCTGCCCGAAGCGCTGCGGTGCCCCGCCCGGGGTGCGTGAGCTAGTGGCCACGCCCGATGGCCTTCACGTGGAGGAGGTTGGGTGAGCACCAGGCTCGAGTACGAGCGTGATGGCGCAGCGATCACCCGAGGGTCGTTCGCGCTGATCCGAGAGGAGCTCGGTGAGCGGCTGGCGTGCTTCGGTGTGCTCGAACCCGTGGTGGTGCGCATGGTGCACGCGGCTGGGGACACCGGGATCGTGGAGCTCCTCCAAGCCAGCGATGGCTTCGTCGCCGAGGCCACGGGTGCCCTCCGGCGGGGGGCCACGGTGTGGTGCGACAGCGAGATGGTGGCCCGGGGCATCACCCGGGCCCGGCTCCCGGCCGGCGTGGACGTTCGCTGCGCGTTGGGCGACCCGGAGGTCCCGGAACTGGCCCGGCGTCTCGGCACCACCCGGGCCGCCGCGGCGGTCGAGCTCTGGCTCGACACCCTCGACGGCGGGCTCGCGGTGGTGGGCAACGCGCCGACCGCGCTGTTCCGGCTCCTCGAGCTCATGCTCGACGGCGTCGCCCGCCCAGCGGCGGTGATCGGGGTGCCGGTCGGCTTCATCGGCGCGGCGGAGTCCAAGGAGGCGCTGGCCACCCTGCCCCATGAGGTGCCGTACCTCACCCTCCACGGCCGGCGGGGAGGCAGTGCCATGGCCTGCGCGGCGGTGAACGCCCTGGCCGACGAGCGGGAGGTCGTGCCCCGATGAACGTCACCCCCGCGGGACAGGGTGGCGGCGCAGTCGGCGACCCGGGCCGCCTCTACGGCCTGGGGGTCGGCCCGGGCGATCCCGAGCTCTTGACCCTCCGGGGGTTGCGGGTGCTGCAGAGCTGTCCGGTCGTGGCGTACGTGGCAGCCCGCGGTCGGAGAGGCCACGCCCGGTGCACCGTCGAGCAGTTCCTACGCCCGGGACAGACCCTGGAGCGGCTCGAGTACCCCGTGACCGTCGAGCCCGTGGGGGTCGAGGTCTACCGCTCACTGCTGGATCGGTTCCACGACGACGCGGCCGAGCGCCTCGCCGCCCACCTCGACGCCGGTCGCGACGTGGCGGTGCTCAGCGAGGGCGACCCGCTGTTCTACGGCAGCTACATGCACCTGCACATCCGGCTCGCGGACCGCTTTCGAGCCGAGGTGATCCCTGGCATCACCTCGGTCTCCGCAGCGTGTGGGCTGGCCGGTATGCCCCTGGTGTCCGGCGACGAGCGGTTCACGGTGGTGACCGCCACCATGCTGGCCGAGGACCTCAAGCAGGCACTGGCCGGTACCGAAGCCGTGGTGATCCTCAAGATCGGTCGCCACCTCCAGCGGGTGGTCGCCGCGCTCGAAGCCACCGGGCGGATCGACGACGCGATCTACGTCGAGCGCGCCAGTCACCCAGACCAGCTCGTGATGCCCGTGCGCGAGATCGGCTCCCGCACCCCTCCGTACTTCTCACTGGTGCTCGTGCCCGGCCCTCGGCTGGCCGGGCTGGGACGGTGAGCGCCCGGCCTGGGGCCCGGCGGCCCGGCCGGGTGAGCGTCGTCGGTATCGGGCCGGGTTCGGCGGACTGGTGCACGCCGGCGGTGCGCCGTCGAGTGCTCGAGGCCACCGACATCGTCGGCTACGAGCCGTACCTCGCTTTGCTCGCCGACATGTTCGGCAGGGCACTCACCGCCCGTCGCCACGGATCCGGGAACCGGGTAGAGGTCGAGCGGGCTCGGCTCGCGCTCGACCTGGCGGCCAGGGGCGGGGACGTCGTGGTGGCGTCCTCGGGGGATCCGGGGGTGTTCGGCATGGCCGCCGCGGTGTGCGAGCAGCTCGACGCCCACCCGGACGGCTGGCCGGGGGTGGAGGTGACCATCGAACCGGGTATCAGCGCCGCCCAGGCCCTCGCCGCCCGAGTGGGGGCCCCGCTCGGTCATGATTTCGCGGTCCTGTCGCTGTCGGACGTGTTGAAGCCGTGGGCGGTGATCGAGTCCCGCCTCGAGGCCGCCGCCGCGGCAGGGTTCGTGCTGGCGCTCTACAACCCCAAGAGCCGGCACCGACCCTGGCAGTTCACCCGGGCCCTCGAGGTCCTGCGACACCACCGGCCACCAGCGACGCCGGTCGTGCTCGGCCGGCGGATCGGCCGCAGCGGGGAACAGGTCGTGGTCACGACACTGGGCGACGTCGATCCGGAGCCGGTCGACATGTCGACCGTGGTGATCGTCGGCTCCGCCACGACTCGCCGGGTCGACCGTCGGGAGCGAGCCTTCGTCTACACCTCCCGTCGGTACGAGGATCCCACCGCCGAGCCCGAACCAAGGCCTTCCCCCGCCGGCGACACGGTCGCGGGTGAGGCCGTGTCCGCTGAAGCACCGGCCGTGGCAGGACGGTGGTTGCTGACCGGGGGGGCTCGAGCAGGCAAGAGCGCGTACGCCGAGCGGCTGGCGGCGTGCAGCGAGCGGCCCATCACCGTGGTGGTGACCGCGCAGCCCATCGACGAGGAGATGGCGGCACGGATCGCCGCTCATCGAGCGGCCCGACCGGCCGGCTGGGCCACGATCGAAGAACCACTCGATCCCGCGTCGGCGATCGTGTCGGTTCCCGATGACGGTTGCGTCCTGCTCGACTGCCTGACGGTGTGGGTCGGGAACCTGTTCCACCACGGGGTGACGGAGGCGCAGCTGGAGGCGAAGGCCCGCCACCTCGCAGAGGTCTTGGCCCGGCGGAGCGGGCCGAGCATCGTGGTCACCAACGAGGTCGGCCTCGGGCTCGTTCCTGAGACCGACCTCGGTCGGCGCTACCGGGATGTCCTGGGTCGGGTCAACGCGACGCTGGCGGCCGGGGCCGATCGGGTGGTGTTGGTGTGCGCGGGCCGGGGGATCGAACTGCAGTCCCTCGATGTGATCCGTCGACTGCCGTGACCGATGCGTCGCCCCGAGCAGGAGCGTGCAGCGACCTGCGGGCCGCGATCGGGCTGCTGACTCGCCTTCCCGTCCGGTCCGGTGCCGTGGCGACCGGCGGCGTGCTGGGCTGGTTCCCACTCGTGGGTGCGCTGGTCGGTGGGGTTGGCGCCGCGGTCTGGCTCGTCGTGGGGGTGGTGGCCAGCCCAGCGGTGGCCGCAGTGGCGGCGCTGGCTGCGACGGCGCTCACGACCGGTGCTTTCCACCTCGACGGGCTCGCCGACAGCTGCGATGCCCTCATCGGCGGTCGCGACGTCGAGCAGCGCCGGACCCTGCTCGACGACCCGCGGCATGGCACTTACGGGGTGGTCGCGGTGGTGCTCCAGCTGCTCGGGCAGTGGGCGCTGCTGGCGGGCCTGGCCCCGCCGGCCGGGGCTGGCGCGCTGGTGTTGGCCCACAGCGCGGCCCGCGCCGGGCTCGTCTGGGCCACGCCGGGTGCACGGCCGCTCGACCGCGGACTGGGAGCAGCCGTACTCCGGGGCCGGCGGGGTTCCGACCTTGTCGCGGCCGCAGCGTGGGGAGTGGTGATCGCGGTAGCGCTGGCCGGCCCGGTCGGGCTGGTGGCGCTGGCTGCAGCGGTGTCAGGGGCGTTCGGCATCCTTCGTTGGGGTCAGCGCCGGCTGGGTGGGGTGAACGGTGACGTTCTCGGTGCGGCGGAGCAGGTCGGGGAGACCGCCGCCTTGCTGGCGGTGGTGGTGATGGTCAACGCCGGATGGGAGGTCCTGTGGTGGATGGCGTCCTGAGTGGTCGAGCTGGGCAGCAATGGGTCGAGGCGCTCGCCGAGCGCGTCGATGCGGTGCTCTTCGACGTGGGTGGGACGTTGGTCGAGCAGGCGCCGGCGGCGACCCCGCTGGCGGAGCTGGTCCCAGTGCTGCGGCCGGGTGTGGTCGAGGCCCTCCAGGTGCTGGATGGGTCGGTCCGGCTCGGGGTGGTCACCAACACCGCGGTGATGGACGCCGAGCAGGTCCGGGCGCACCTGCGCTCGGTAGGCATCGGGGAGCTGTTCGAGACCGTGGTGGCCACCGCGCCGCTGGGGGTGCACAAGCCGGACCCGGCACCGTTGCGAGTCGCTCTGGATCAACTCGGGGTCTCACCCGGTCGGGCGCTGTACATCGGTGACACGGTGGACGACGAGCGGGCCGCCGACGCGGCCGGCGCCACGTTCGCCTTCGTCGGAGTCGACCTGGCCTGGACCGTCGAGCGCGCCGCTCGCAGCGCACTCGCCTCGCGGGCGGGCTGGGTCGCCCCACCACTGCGAGGGCCCGATCCGGGTTGTGCTGCTGCTTGCCAGGACCGCTTCGATCGACTGGCCAAGCCCCCGGGCTCGCTCGGTGTCCTGGAGGAGACCCTCTGCCGGTCGGCGGGCCTCCTCCGCCAACCGTTGCCGCCGGTGGACCCGGCCGTGTGCGCGGTGTTCGTCGCCGATCACGGGGTGGCCGAGCCCGATGTGGTGACCCCGTGGCCCTGGACCATCAGCCGACAGGTGGCCGGGCTGCTGGCGAGTGGCCGGGGACTTGGGTCGACGCTGGCCCGATCGGCGGGCGTCTCGGTCGAGGTCATCGACGTCGGCTTGGCCACCGGGTCGACCCCACCCGGGGTGGTCGATCAGCGGGTGCGCTCGGGCACGAGAGACATCCGTTCGGGTATGACGTTGGAGCCGGAGGAGGTGGAGGCTGCCCTCACCGTGGGAATCCGGACCGCGGAACGGCTGGTGGCGGGTGGGGCCCGCACCTTGTGCGTCGGCGAGGTGGGGATCGGCAACACCACGGTTGCGGCGGCGATGTTGGCCTGGTCGAGCGGTGAGGACCCCATGGCGCTCACCGGTCGGGGGGCCGGGATCCCCGACGATGCGCTGGAGCGGAAACGCCGGGTGGTGGCCGACGCTGTGGCGGCCGTGCCGGTCGACGCCGGGCCGCTGGAGGCATTGAGCCGGCTCGGCGGTCTGGAAGTGGCGGCGATCGCCGGCTTCGTGATGGGTGCAGCGTCGATCGGGGTACCCGTGGTGCTCGACGGGGTTGTCACCGTCGCCGCTGCGGTCGTGGCCGAGCGTCTGGTGCCTGGTGTGCGCGACGCGATGGTGGCATCCCACCGCTCACCCGAACCGGCTGCTGCCGTGGGATTGGAGCTGCTGGGGTTGCGCCCCCTGTTCGAGCTAGGTGTCCGCACCGGCGAAGGTGGGGGGGCGATCTTGGCGGTACCGCTGTTGCGCGCTGCACGGGAGGCGCTGGTCGGGACTGCGACGCTGGACGAGCTGTGACCCGTGGCCTCACCCTCGGCTCAGGATGGCCTGCACCCATCGCCGGGCGGCTTCGACCGTCTGCACGTGCGGCACGGACGGCTGGGCCGGGCGCTCGATCATGATCACCGGAAGCCCGAGCTCCCGGGCCGCGTCCAGCTTCGCCCGGGTGGCGGTGCCCCCCGCGTTCTTGGCCACCAGGGCATCCACACCGTGCCGCAGAATCAGGTCCCGCTCCGCGGGCAGCTCGAAAGGCCCTCGATCGAGGATGAGGGTGGTGCGGGGCGGGAGCTGATCGGGAGGATGGATCGAGCGGACCACGAACCGGGCCCGGCGAGCACGGGTGAAGTGGTGGAGCTCCCGCCTGCCGACGGTCAGCAACACCACCCGGGCATCGAGCTCGTCGACCGTGACCGCGGCGTGCGGCAGGGTGGCGACGGTCACCCACCGGTCGCCGGGCTGCGGGGTCCACGGTGGGCGCAGGATGCGGACCAGTGGCACCCCGATCGAGCCGGCTGCGGCGGCCGCGTGGTGGGGCATGCGGGCGGCGAAGGGGTGGGTGGCGTCGATGAGCAGGTCGATGGCTTCTTCGCCGAGGTAGCGGCGGAGGCCGTCGACGCCGCCGAACCCTCCGGTTCGCACCCGGCCCGGTCGGCTGAGCGGATCGGTGGTCATGCCGGCGAAGGAGCTGATCACCTCGAGCCCGTCATCCACGAGGAGATGGGCGAGCCGGGTGGCCTCGGTGGTCCCCGCCAGCACGAGCACCCGGGTCATCGAGCTCGATCGTAGGAGACCTCGACGTGCTGGCGGTCCGTCGACGGATGGCAGTGCGCCACGCACGCGCCTAGAGTCCTCGCTGGCCGCAGGGAACACCGGTGTGAATCCGGGGCTGTCCAGCAACTGTGACCGGGGAGCGACCTCTCACCGACAGGCCACGACCGTTCGGGGTTGGAAGGCCGAGAGGGAGCGGTGATCCGGGAGCCAGGACACCTGCGTCCGTGAACCGAACGAGACGCTAGGAGACGTCACATGATCTTCGCGATGCACATCGCGGAGGGGTTCCTGCCCCCGCTGTGGGTGGCGGTCTGGACCCTCGCCGCTGCCCCGTTCGTCATCCTCGGGTTCCGATCCCTGGGGCGCGCCATCACCCGGCGACCGGATCAGAAGCTCCCGGTGGCGGCTTCCGGGGCGTTCTGTTTCGTCCTGTCGGCGATGAAGATCCCCTCGGTCACCGGGAGTTGCTCCCATCCGACGGGCGTGGGCCTGGGCACTGCGCTGGTAGGTCCCTGGCCGATGATGGCGTTGGGATCGATGGTCCTGCTGTTCCAGGCGCTCCTGCTCGCCCACGGTGGGATCACGACGCTCGGGGCGAACATCTTCTCTATGGCGGTGGTGGGTCCGCTGGTGGCGTGGTGGGTGCTCCGGGCGGGCCTCGCCACCGGCTTGCGTTGGTCGACCGCGGGCGGTGTCGCAGCCGGGGTCAGCAGCCTCACCACCTACGTCGTCACCGCGGTGCAGCTCGCGTTGGCCCACCCGGATCCTGCGTCGGGCGTGGCGGGCTCGGTCACCAAGTTCCTCGGAATCTTCGCCATCACCCAGCTCCCGTTGTCGGTGATCGAGGGATTGGTCACCTCGCTGGCGCTCGGCTGGCTCGCATCCCGGAGCACGGTCGCGCTCCCCGGGTGGGTGGGTCACCGGGAGGCTCCACGACGCTCCCTGCGAGGCTCGATCGCCGTGCTGGCTGCGGTGGTGGTGCTGTTGGTGGCACCGTTGGTGGCCCGCCGGGGGGCCGAGTGGGCGGGCGCCGACTCGCGAGCCGCCGACGAGGTGACGGCGATCGACTCCGACTACGAGCCGTGGTTCGAGAGCTGGTGGTCCCCGCCCTCCGGGGAGATCGAGGGGTTCCTGTTCGCCCTGCAGGCCGCGGTGGGGGCAGCGGTGCTGGGCTACGTCGTGGGAGCACGACACAAGCGGCTCGGAGACGGCGCCGACGAGCTGGCGCCGTCCGAGACCCCGTGAGCGCCATCTCGACCATCGACACGCTCGCCCATACCAACCGTTGGACCACTCGCCACCTCGGTGAGCGGCTGTGGTGGAGCGGTGGGCTCCTGGCGGCGGCGGTCACGCTTCCCGTGTGGCCGGCTGCACCGCTGGTGAGCGTCTCCGTGGTCGTCTCCTGTCGGCTCGCCGGACTTCCCTCGGCGGAGGTTGTCCGCATCCTGCGGGTCCCGGCGGGCTTCGTGGCCGCGGGGGCCGCGGTGGCCACGGTGTCGATCCAGCCCGGCTGGCCGCCGGTGCTCGGGGTCGCCGATCCCCGCACCGGCCTGGCGCTCGCCGGCCGGGCGATCGCCGCTGGGGCGGCCTTGGTGCTGCTGGCCTGCACGGTGTCGCTCCCTGAGCTGCTGGCGCTGGCACGGCGATGGCGGGTTCCCGCGACCGCGTGCGAGCTGGCGATGCTCATGTACCGGATGGTGGCGGTCGGCTTGGAGCGGGTGCGCTGGCAGCGGCTCGCTCAGGAGAGCCGGGGTGGCTACCTGGGGGTTCGCCGGTCCGTGCGCTCTCTCGGTGCACTGGCCGCCGCAGCGTTCGTGGGGTCGATCGGCCAGGCCGAACGGCTCTCCACCGGCTTGACCGCTCGGGTTTTCGACGGCACGGTCCACCTGATCAGCGAGCATCGCCGGCGGTCGCTCGCGTTCCTGACCGCCAGCTCGGCCGCGCTGAGCGCGATCGTGGTGGTCTCCCTCTTCGCCGGGAGCAAGTGGCGGTGAGCAGGTCGGACACCAGCCCGCTCGCGCTGGAAGCCCGGGGCCTGTGGTTCCGCTACCGCAACGCGCCATCAGACGCCCTGCGCGGCTGCGACCTGCAGGTCCCGGCCGGATGCCGGCTGGCGCTGCTCGGGGCCAACGGCTCCGGCAAGACCACCCTGCTGCTGCACCTCGACGGCATCTTGTCGCCCGCCCGTGGGACGGTCCACCTCGGTGGCGTGCCTCAGGCCTACGACCGCCGGTCGTTGCGCCGCTGGCGCCGATCCGTCGGCCTCGTGGTGCAGCATCCCGACGACATGCTCTTGGCCGGCACCGTCCTCCAGGAGGTGGCGTTCGGTCCGCTCAACCTCGGGGCCAGCGAGCGCGAGGCCCTCGTGGCGGTCGAGCGGATCCTCGAGCAGCTGTCACTCACCCATCTGCGAGACCGGCCGATCCACCTGCTGTCGAACGGGGAACGCCATCGGGTGGCCATCGCCGCGGTGGCGGTGATCGAGCCGTCGGTGCTGTTGCTCGATGAGCCGACGGCTGGCCTCGACCCCGTGGCGGTCGACGAGGTGCTCGACGTGCTCGCCCGGCTCCACGATCGGGGCACGACCATCCTGCTGTCGACCCACGACGTCGACCTCGCGCACCGCTGGGCGGACGCCGTGGCGGTGATGGTCGACGGCACGATCGGGGGCTTCGGTGGCCCGGAGCTGCTCGGCGACCCGGCGCTACTCGACGCCGCCCGTCTGCGTCCGCCAGCGGTGGTTCGGATCTGGCAGAGCCTTCCGGAGACCTTGCGACCGACCGCCTGCCCGCCCGACATCGACGCGCTGGCAGGTTTCCTGAGCCGCGCCCGGCTTCGCGATCAGCCCGTGGGAAGCGGCTGATGGCCACGAGCGCGGGGGGTCTGATGGTGTGTGGGACCAGCTCCGATGCCGGCAAGAGCACGCTGGTGGCGGGGTTGTGCCGGTGGCTCGCTCGCCGAGGCGTGACCGTCGCGCCGTTCAAGGCGCAGAACATGTCGCTCAGCTCGGCGGTGACCGTCGACGGAGGTGAGATCGGCCGGGCGCAGGCCCATCAGGCGTACGCGGCCGGTACCGATCCGGTGGTGGCGATGAACCCGGTGCTGCTCAAGCCCACCGGCGAGGCGAGCTGCCAGGTGGTGGTGATGGGTCGCCCGTGGGCGGTGCTGTCGGCTGCCGAGTACCACCGGCGCAAGCCCGAGCTGTTCGAGGTGGTTCTGGAGGCCCACCGCAGCCTGGCCGAGCGGTTCGAGGTCGTGCTGTGCGAGGGGGCGGGCAGCCCGGCGGAGATCAACCTCTTCGACCACGACATCGTGAACCTGCGGCTGGCCGACGCGGTCGGGGTGCCGGCCATCATCGTGGGTGACATCAACCCCGGTGGGGTGTTCGCGTCGCTGCTCGGCACCGTGGAGTGGCTTCCAGCACCGTGGCGGGCACTCGTGCGGGGATTCGTGATCAACAAGCTCCGGGGCGACCCCGCACTGTTGGCCGACGGGTGTGCGCAGCTCCAGGGCCGCACCGGGATCCCCACCATCGGGGTGCTGCCCTGGCTGGAGGCCGCCTGGGTCGACGGTGAGGACTCCATGGCGCTGGAGCGCCCACTCCCGGTGCCCCGCCCTGCGCTCGCCGACGAGCTCGACGTGGCCGCGGTGCGCCTGCCCCGGGTGGCGAACGCCACCGACCTGGACGCCCTGCGCCTGGAGGCCGGTGTCCGGCTGCGCTGGGTCCACGACGCAGCCGGGATGGGAGATCCGGATCTGGTGATCCTGCCCGGGTCGAAGGCCACGGTGGAGGACCTCGGCTGGCTGCACCGGCGGGGCCTCGTGGACGCGATCCGACGTGTCGACGCCACGGTGCTCGGGATCTGTGCCGGTTACCAGATGCTCGGCCACCGCATCGAGGACGCCGGCGGTGTCGAATCCCGAGCCGGCGAGGTGCAGGGTCTCGGTCTGCTGCCGGTGCAGACCCGTTTCCATCCCGACAAGGTCACCCGCAGGTGCCGGGGTCGGGTGGAGGGGTACGCCGGGGACGCGTCGCGCATCGAGGGGTACCAGATCCACCACGGCCGGGTGAGCCCCGAGGGCGGCGACCCGTTCGTGGTGCTCGACGCCGACGGCGTCGAGCACGTCGACGGTGTGCGTGTCGACGGCGTGTTCGGCACCACGGTGCACGGCCTGTTCGATGCCGACCCGTTCCGGCGGGCGTTCCTCGAGCGCACGGCTGCCCGTCGCGGGAAGCGGTGGGTGAGTGACGGGGTCGCCTTGGCGACTTCCCGCGATGCCCAGCTCGACACCCTGGTGGCCGCCCTCGAACGTCACCTCGATCTCACCGCCGTCGAACGCTTGGTCGAGCGCGGCAGCGCGATGGCTGGAGACTCGGCGCGATGAGCGAGCCGGGGGTGATCCTCTACGTGACCAACGTCGACACCGAGGTCCTCGCGTTGCGGATCGCCGTGGAGGGCCTGCCGGCGGGGTGTCCGCCGGTGCGGGCCCGCCAGACCTGGCGGTTCGACCCCGAACGCGATCTGGACGGTGCCCGTTGCGTGGTGGTGCGGCTCCTCGGCGGCCGCCGACTGTGGGAGGACGGCTTCAACACCATCGACGCCTGGTGTCGGGCCCGGGGTGTGCCGTTGCTGGCCTTCGGAGGCGAGGCAGTGCCCGACGCGCCCCTCGCCGCCCGCTCCACGGTGCCGGCCAGTGTGCACCGAGAGGGGTTCCGGTACCTCGTGCAGGGAGGTCCGGCGAACCTCGGTCGGTTCATGAGCTTCATCGCCAGCGCGGTGCTCGGTGAGGACCTGCCCGTGGAGCCCCCCGAGGACATTCCGACCTACGGCGTCTGGCGGCGCAGCGCCGGGTTCGACGACGGCCGACCTCGGGTGGGAGTGGTGTTCTACCGGGCGCACCTGGTGGCGGGGAACACCGGGTTCGTCGACGAGCTGGCGGATGCGCTCGAAGCCCGTGGGGTCGGTGTGGTCGTGGTGTGGTGCTACTCGTTGCGCGGCGAGGCGGGTGCGCCGGTGGTGGAGCTGCTGCGTGGCGAGCAGGTCGAGCTGCTGGTCACCACGGTGCTCGCCGCCGGTGGCGCCAACTCGGGGGCGGGCACGGTGGGAGCGCCGGGGGGTGCCGAGGGCGAGCCCTGGGACGTCGAGGCGATCGCCTCGCTCGACGTCCCGGTGCTCCATGCGGCCTCTGCGGGTCAGTCGTCCCAGCAGTGGGCGGTCGACCCGAACGGCCTGGGCCCCTACGACGCCGCGGCCGGCGTGGCCATCCCGGAGATGGACGGGCGGGTGATCGGACCGGTGTTCGCGTTCAACGAGGTCGTCGACGACGGCGACGACCTCGGCACCGAGGTTCGCGCCTACCGCTGCATCCCCGACCGGCTCGAGCGTCTGGCCGGGATCGCGGCCCGCCTCGTACGCCTCCGCCGCACCCCAGCCGGCCAGCGCCGGATCGCCCTGGTGCTCTCCGCCTACCCGACCCGCCACGGCCGCCTCGCCAACGCCGTCGGCCTGGACACCCCCCGTTCGGTGATGCGGATCCTCGACGCGCTCGCCACCGCCGGCTACCGGGTCGGCGAGATGCCGGAGGACGGGGATGCCCTGATGGCCGAGCTGGAGGCCGGCTTCGTCGACGACACCGGCACCGTGGGAGTGACCGACCCGGGCGGGGGGGTCGGCCGGCTCGACACGAGCGCGTACCGGTCGTGGTTCGAGACCCTCCCACCGCAGTCCCGGCGGGAGGTCGAACAACACTGGGGACCGGCGCCCGGCACCCACCGGGTGCACCAGGACGCCCTGGTCTTCAGCGGACTCGAGCTCGGCAACGTGCTCGTCGCCGTGCAACCCCCGCGCGGCTACGGCGACGACCCGGTCGCCATCTACCACGCGCCGAACCTGCCGCCGACCCACCACTACCTCGGCTTCTACCGGTGGCTGGACGCGGTGTGGGGCGCGGACGCGGTGGTGCACGTCGGCAAGCACGGCACCCTCGAGTGGCTCCCCGGCAAGGCGCTGGCCCTGAGCGCGGCGTGCTTCCCCGACATCGCCATCGGCGAGTTGCCGCTCTTCTACCCGTTCCTGGTCAACGACCCGGGTGAGGGCAGCCAGGCGAAGCGTCGGGCCCACGCAGTGATCATCGACCACCTCTCGCCCCCGCTGACCCGGGCCGAGACCTACGGCGAGCTCGCCCGCCTCGAGCAGCTGCTCGACGAACACAGCCAACTCCAGGTCCTGGACCCCTCCAAGCTGCCGGCGCTGCGGGAGCGCATCTGGGCCACGATCACCGAGGCCAGTCTCGACCGCGACCTCGGGATCGAGGAGCTGCCCGGTGCAGAGGCCTTCGACGACCTGCTCGTGGAGCTCGACGGGTACCTGTGCACGCTGAAGGACGCCCAGATCCGTGGCGGGCTGCACGTGTTCGGTGAGCCCCCGTGCGGCGACGCGCTGGTCGACATGGTGCTCGCCGCCACCCGACTCCCGCAGGGATCGGTGCCGTCCCTGCGAGCCACGGTCGCGTCGGAGCTGGGCCTGCGCGCCGATGATCCGCGCCATGCCGATGCCGTGGAGGCGGAGTGCCGCCGTCGGGTGCAAGCCGCCGCTGAACGAGGTTGGCGACCGGTCGTCGGCGACGGGCCGACCGTGCAGTGGGTGTGTGAGTGGCTGGTGCCGATGCTGCAGCGCACGGGCGACGAGCTCGCCAACCTCCTGCGGGGCCTCGACGGCCGCTTCGTTCCCGCCGGGCCGGCAGGCACCCTCAGCCGGGGCGGGGCGCACGTGCTGCCGACGGGCCGGAACTTCTACTCGCTCGACCCGCAGGCGCTCCCGACGCGTCTCGCATGGGAGACGGGCGTGCGCCTGGCCGATGCGCTGCTGGCGCGCCACCTCGGCGAGCACGGCTCCTACCCCCGCAGCGTCGGTCTGGTGGTGTGGGGGACCGCGGCGATGCGCACCCAGGGCGACGACATCGCCGAGGCGCTCGCGCTGCTCGGGGTGCGGCCGGTCTGGGACCAACAGACCCGTCGGGTGGTGGGCCTGGAGCCGATCCCGCTGGCGGAGCTGGGCCGACCTCGCATCGACGTGACGTTGCGAATCAGCGGGTTCTTCCGTGACGCCTTCCCGAACCTCGTGCGGCTCGTGGACGACGCGGCACGGCTGGTGGCGTCGCTGGAGGGCGAGCCGCCGGAGCAGAACGCGCTGCGGTTCGCACCCGGCGACCCGCGGGTGTTCGGGCCGGCACCGGGGGCCTACGGCGCCGGGATCATCGAGGCCCTGCAGTCCGGCCGGTGGGCCGACGAGGACGATCTGGCGGCGATCTACGCCGCGTGGTCGGGCTGGAGTTACGGCCGGCACGGCTATGGCGTGGCCGACGAGGCCGCGATGCGCCGACGCTTCGCCCTGATCGACGTGGCGGTGAAGAACCAGGACGACCGGGAGCACGACATCTTCGACTCGGAGGACTACCTGGCCGACCACGGGGGCATGGTGGCGCTGGTCCGTGCTCTCACGGGATGCACGCCCGCCGCGGTGGTGGGGGACTCGTCCGATCCCGCCCGGCCCGTGGTGCGCTCGCTGGCCGAGGAAGCGGCCCGGGTCTTGCGCAGCCGGGCACTCAATCCTCGCTGGATCGCAGCCATGGGCACCCACGGCTATCGAGGTGCCGCCGAGCTGGCGGCGACCGTCGACTGCCTCGTCGGCTACGACGCCACCACCGGGGTGGTCGACGACTGGATGTACGAGCGGATCACCACGGCGTACGTGTCGGACCCCGAGGTTCGGGACTTCTTCCGTCGCTCGAACCCCGCCGCGCTGTGTGAACTGGCCGAGCGGCTCCTGGACGCGGCCCGGCGAGGGATGTGGCAGGCCTCCGAGGAGGCGCTCGCCGTGCTCGCAGACGCGGTGGTGGAAGCGGAAGGCTGGGAGGAACTGCGGTGAGGGCGATGCTGCCGTTCCCCGCGGTGGTCGGCCAGGACCAGGCCAAGCTCGCGCTGGTGCTCGCCGCGGTGGAGCCGCGACTCGGTGGGGTGCTGCTGCGCGGCGACAAGGGCTCGGCGAAGACCACCCTGGCGCGGGGCCTGGCGTCCTTGCTCCCCGGCGATGCGCCATTCGTCGAGCTGCCGCTCGGGGCCGGTGAGGACCGGACGCTGGGCTCCCTCGACCTGCAGTCGCTGCTGCGGGACGGCACCCCATCGTTCCGCCCGGGTCTGCTGGCTGCGGCCGATGGCGGGGTGCTCTACGTCGACGAGATCAACCTCCTCGCCGATCACCTGGTCGACGCCCTCCTGGACGTGGCGGTCTCCGGGGTGAACCGGGTCGAGCGGGACGGTCTGTCCCACGTCCATCCCGCCCGCTTCGTGCTGGTGGCGTCCATGAACCCGGAGGAGGGGGAGCTGCGACCGCAGCTGCTCGACCGGTTCGGCCTGTCGGTGGAGGTCCGCGCACCGACCGAGATCGATCAGCGCGTGGAAGCGGTCCGCCGACAACTGGCGATCGAGCGGGGCGAGGGACCGGCGCCGGACGGCGAGGTGGAGGCGCTCCGCATCAGGGTCGATGCAGCCCGTCGGCGTGCGGTGAGCGTCGACGACGACGTGCTCTGGATGGCCAGCGCGGTGGTGCTCCAGCTCGGCGGCGAGGGTCTGCGCGGGGACCTGATGCTGGTGCGGGCGGCGAGCGCGCTGGCGGCGTGGGAGGGTCGCTCGGCGGTGACGATGGAAGATCTGCGTCGGGTGGCGCCGATGGTCCTGGCGCACCGGCGGCGACGGCGCCCGCTCGAACAGCCCGGCATCGACCAGGCGGAGCTCGATGCGGCCTTCGACCGCAGTGCGCACAACGGGAAGGACTCAGGTGCGGCCGAAGGTGCCGATGGCTCGGGCAGCGCGCAGGGCGGTGCCGATGCGAGGTCGCCGGCGCCGTCGGAGCCCGCAGGTTTCGATCACGCAGCTCCCTATGGCGCGGCGCCGGTGAGGGATCCCGAGGATCGGGAGCCGATGTGTGAGGCTTCACTGCTGCGATTGCCGATCGCAGCGGGTCACCGTGCCACTCCCACAGGCTCGGCGGCCGACGGGCGGGCGGTCATCGCTGACGGGTCCCGCGGGCGGGCTGTGCGGCGCGCCGACTTCGACGCCGAGCTGGGCGTCGACCCACTCGGGTCCGCAGTGGCGCTGGTGGCGCGTCGAGCAGCGAGCGGGTCACCGGGGGCGCCGGCCGAGCCGGGGGATCTGCGCTCGATGCTGTGGGAGCAGCTACAGGGCGCGCTGGTGGTGTTCGTGGTGGACGCTTCGGGCTCGATGGGCGCGGCAGGCCGGATCGAGTTGGCCCGGTCGGCGGTCCTCGGGTTGCTCACCGATGCGTACCGGCGTCGTTGCCGGGTTGCGCTGGTGACCTTCGGCGGGGATGGCGCGACGACGATCCTGAGGCCGACCTCGTCGGTGGAGGTTGCCCGGGCTCGGCTGGCCGAGTTGCGTCCGGGGGGCGGGTCACCGATCGCCGAGGGCTTGCGGGAGGCTTCGATGGTGATCTCCAGGGCTGCTCCGCGCGGCCCGGTGACCGTGGTGCTGGTCACCGACGGTCGGGCGACCGCAGCGGGAACCAGCCCGGCGGCCGCCTCGTCGGATGCTACGGAGGCGGCGAGGGACCTGGCCCGGGCGGGGGTGACCGTGGTGGTGGTGGACAGTGAGCGGGGTCGGACCCGCCTGGGTCGGGCCCGCGAGCTGGCCGAGCGCGCGGGGGCGGTGCTCGTGCCCTTCGAAGAACTCGAACGACTCGCTGGCGGTGACGGCAGGGGGCTCGACGCATCCGGTCGGGCTGCGGACGGTCACGGCCAGACCCGGTCCACCGGCGAACCGTTTCCCCGGCAAACAGTGAGGTGATGATGCCCGAGCGCGATCCCGACGACATCCCGACCGATGACCCGCGACCCGACGGCCTGCGTCGGGCGTCGTCGCTGGTGGTGGTCTTCACCGGTCCGGGGAAGGGGAAGACCTCCGCGGCGATGGGCACCGTGTTGCGGTCGGTGGCCCGCGACTGGCGGGTGGCGGTGGTGCAGTTCCTGAAGTCGGGGCGGTGGCGCACCGGCGAGGAGAAGGTGTGCCGCCGGCTCGGTGTGGACTGGTGGGCCCACGGGGAGGGGTTCACCTGGGAGTCCGAGGACCTCGACCTCGACCGGGCGGTGGCCGCCGCGGCGTGGGAACGGGCCCGGGAGCTCATCGTCGGGAGTGAACACCGCCTGGTGGTGCTCGACGAGGTCACCTACCCGCTGAACTGGGGCTGGATCGACGCGTCGGACGTCATCGCGACGATCCGTGACCGCCCGGGCCAGGTGAGCGTCGTGGCCACGGGGCGCAACGCCCCACCGGGGCTGGTCGAAGTGGCCGACACGGTGTCGGAGATTGCCGACGTGAAACACGCCTACCGAGCCGGTATCCGCGCCAAACGCGGGATTGACTTCTGACTCAGAAGCTGGACTCAGCATGGACACGGGATCGGCGAGGCACGAGCCACCGGTGCGATCACCCGCCCCGCTTGACAAGCCTCGAGGCGGCTCCTGACCTCGGTCCCTTACCGTCCGCCGGCGTGACCTGATGGACCGGCCGAACTGTTCATCGCTGCGCGTAACCGAGCCGCGCAGAGATGAACCGTTCGGAAAGAAGAACGGGAGGGGGGCGACGACTCGGCGGCCAGTCGGCAGCTCGAGCTCCGCTAGCGTGAGCCACTGGTGCGGGCCACCCCTGCGCCGGAGGACCACATGACCGATCTCGCCATCCGTGAGCCGTCTGCTGGGCAGCCGAGCGTCATCGCGCCGGCGAGGCCCGGTACCCGGGTGCGCTGGTGGGTTCCGGTCCTCGCGTTCGTCGCCATCGGTGCGGTGCTGTGGTGCGTGGCCGCGCTGGCGGCGACGCACCTCCCTCGTGACGCCTACTTCCCCCGACCCGAGCACGTGGCCGGTGGCAGCTGGTTCGAGGGCTGGCAGCGGTGGGACGCGTATTGGTACCGGGCCATCGTGCGCGACGGCTACGAGTACGACCCGGGCGTGCAGTCGTCCGTGGCGTTCTTCCCCGGCTATCCGATCGTGGTGTGGCTGGCCTCGGGCCTGTTCCCCAGCATCTTCGTCACCGGCACGGTGGTTACGGTGCTGAGCGGCCTAGTGGCTGCGGTCACGTTCTACCGGTGGTGCGCGCTGCGCCTGTCGCCTGCCGCGGCGGGCACGGCGCTGCTGGCGCTGCTCCTGTACCCCTACGCCTGGTACCTCTACGGGCCGATCTACGCCGACGCGCTCTGCCTCGCAGCCGCGCTGGTCGCGTTCTACGCGGTCGAGCGCGACCAGCTGTGGGTCGCGGGTCTGGCGGGCTTCGTGGCCTCTGCCTCGCGGCTGGTGGGACTAATGGTCGCGGTGGCGCTGGTCCTGCGGGTGATCGAGCGGCGCAACGCGGCGATCCACGCCCATATGCTGCCGGCGACCGATCCCGACGGCCGCTGCCGGGTCGGGTGGCGTACTGAGCTTCAGCGCCGCCTCTCACCCCGGGGGTTCACTCATCACGATGCACCGGTCCTGCTCGCGTTCGGTGGCTTCGCCAGTTGGTGCACGTACTTGTGGATCCGCTTCGGTGACCCGTTCCTGTTCTCCACCGTGCAGTCCGCGCCCGGCTGGGACCAATCGACCGGACCGGCGACGTGGGTCAAGGCCCGTCTGATCGGGGAGGTCTTCCGGGATCCGAACTGGCACACCGCCGAGAAGCTCCTGCAAGCGGCCTTCGCCATCGGGGTGCTGCTGGCGGTGCCACGGGTGGCCCGGCGGCTCGGCTGGGCGTACGCCGCGCTCGCGCTCGGGGCGGTGCTGCTGCCGCTCGTGGGCACGAAGGATTTCATGGGCACCGGCCGCTACCTGCTGGCCGCGTTCCCCGTGTTCGCGGTGGTGGGCGAGTTGCTGAGCGAGCGGCCTCGCCTGCGGCTCGGGGTCCTCACCGGCTCGGGTCTGGTGCTCGTGGTGTTCACCACGCTCTTCGCCAGGGGGTCGTACCTGTCATGACCGCCTCGTCGAGTCGGGTGGCGCTGGTGACCGGCGGCGGGCGGGGCATCGGCCGGGCGATCTCGCTGGGTCTCGCCGCGGACGGCATGGACGTGGCGGTCAACTTCCGCCGCGACCGGGAGGCTGCGGAGGCCACGGTCGAGGAGATTCGCTCGGCCGGGCACCGGGCGCAGGCCTATCAGGCCAGCGTGGATCACCTCGACGACGACCGCCGGCTGGTCGAAGCAGTCCTCGCCGACTTCGGGCGCCTCGACGTGTTGGTGTGCAACGCGGGCATCGCCAGCCGGGGCCAGAGCGTGGTCGACACCGATCCGGCCGAGCTGGAACTGGTCATGCGCACCCACGCCTTCGGCGCACACCATCTCTGCCAGCTGGCGGTGCCGGCGATGCGCGAGCAGGAACGAGGCGACGTGATCCTCGTCTCGTCGGTGGCGACGCTCACCCACGCCGCGAACGGCGGGCCCTACAACATGGCCAAGGCGGCCCTGGAAGCACTCGGCTACACCCTGGCCAAGGAAGAGCTGCGCCACGACATCCGGGTGAACATCGTCGCCCCCGGCCTGGTCGACACCACGATGGGCCAGAAGCTCATGCGGGCCGTGGCCGGGGTGGAGGACCTGCGGGCGCTCGACCCGTCGATGCCGTTCGGCCACGTCTGCACCCCCGACGACGTCGCCAACGTGGTGCGCTGGTTGGTGAGCCCGCAGAACACCTACGTGACCGGCCAGAAGATCAACGTCGACGGCCTGGCCAGCTTCCTGCGCTGAACCGGTACGATAAACCCGTCCCAGGACGTGGAAATCGATCGAAGGGCCGCCATGGCAGTCGACACCGATCTCGTGCTCACGGTCACCGAGCCAGCGTTGGAGAAGATCCTCGAGATCCGCGACGGCGAGGACGACCCCGGCTCGTTGGCGTTGCGGGTGGAGGTGGTCGGCCAGGACGGCCGGGAGTACGCCTACGACCTCGGCTTCGAGCCGCTCGACGACGCAGCACCGGGCGATCACGTCTCCGATCAGGGGGGACTGAAGGTGGTGGTACCGGCCGGCAGCATCGATCGGCTTCGCGGGGCCACGCTCGACGTGCCCCGCAACCCCGGCCAGGGCGGCCTGGTCATCCGCAACCCCAACCGCCCCAACCCCCTGCTGGGCGCCAAGCTGGAGCTCACCGGCGACCTGGCGGAGAAGGTGCAGCAGCTGCTGGCCGAGTCGATCAACCCGTCGCTGGCCATGCACGGCGGGTACGCGTCGCTGGTCGGGGTGGAGGGCACGAAGGTCTTCCTCACCATGGGCGGCGGATGCCAAGGGTGCGCGCTCAGCGCGGCGACGTTGCGGGAGGGCATCCAGGTGGCCATCCGGGAGGCCATCCCCGAGGTCACCGAGGTCATCGACGTCACCGACCACGAGTCGGGGGAGAACCCCTTCTACCGCTGAGCTCGGGGGCGGGCGCGAACCAACCTCGACCGGTCAGTGCCGCTCGGCGCTGAGTGAGCCGGCGGTGGCGAGCAGCTCCCTTGCCGACGCTGCGACCCCGGGGCCGTCGAGGCCCAGGTCAGCCAGGATGGCGTCGGGCTTGCCGTGGGGGATGTACGCGGCGGGCACGCCGAGGACCCGTACCCGTGGGGCCGGGCGACCGAGTGTGACCTGCGCGATCCGGTCCGCGATCGCGGCGCCGACCCCACCGTCTCGCAGCCCGTCCTCCACCGTGACCACGAAGGGGTGGCGGGCTGCGTCGGCGATGAGCTCGGGGTCGAGCGGGGTGACCACCCGGGCGTCCCAGACCGTGGTCGACACGCCCTCTGCCTCGAGCAGCTCGGCGGCAGCCTCGGCCGCGTCGAGCATCTTGCCCACCGCCACGATGCACAGCTCCGAACCCGATCGCAGCTTGCGGCCCCGCAGACCGTGGCCGACCTCGTCGGGGTTCGCCTGGCGGGCCATGGTCTTGGGCCAGCGGATGGCGACGGGGCCCGAGGTGATCTCCAGCGCGTCGTGGAGCATGACTTGCAGCTCCTGGTACGACGACGGGGCGAACATCGTCATGCCCGGCACCTTGGTGAGCAGCACCATGTCGAGCAGGCCATGGTGGCTGGCGCCGTCGTCTCCGGTGATGCCGGCCCGGTCGATGCAGAACACCACGGGCTGGTGGTGCAGCCCGACGTCGAGGTTGATCTGGTCGAAGGCCCGGGTGAGGAACGTCGAGTAGATCGCCACCACCGGGCGCAGCCCACCCATCGCCATCCCCGCCGCCGCGGTCACCGCGTGCTGCTCGGCGATGCCCACGTCGAAGAAGCGGTCGGGATAGCGCTCGGCGAAGGGCAGCAGGCCGGTCGAGTCGGGCATGGCGGCGGTGATGGCCACGATCTCGGGGTGCTCCTCGGCCTCCTTCAGCAGAGCCTCGGTGAACGCCGCGGTGTAGCTGCCCGGCTTGGCCCCGCCGATGTCGTGCAACCGCTTGATCGGGTCGTTCTCCGCCGGCGCGTAGCCGCGGCCTTTCTGGGTGTGCACGTGGATGACCTGCGGGCCGCCGATCTCGGCTGCGTTGCGCAGTGCCTCCTCGAGCCCGGCGATGTCGTGGCCGTCGAACGGCCCCGCGTAGCGGACACCGAGGGCCTCGAAGAACGCCGGTGGCTCCCACATCTCCCGGATCGCGGCCTTGGTGGCTTCCATGGCCCGCTCGAGCCGATCGCCGACCAGGGGCATCTCGGCGAGCAGCTTCTCGATGCGCGCCTGGCGACGCATGTAGGTGGGGTTGTTGCGGATCTTGACCAGGCTCTCGCCCAGCCGGGAGATGGTGGGGGCGTAGGAGCGGCCGTTGTCGTTCAGGATGATGATGCAGTCGCGGCCGGAGTGCCCGAGGTTGTTGAGACCCTCGAAGGCCATGCCCCCGGTCATCGACCCGTCACCGATCACCGCGATCACCCGCCGGCCCTCACCACCCTCGGACTGCTGCGCGGTGGCCAGGCCGTGGGCGTAGCTGAGGATGGTGGACGCGTGGCTGTTCTCGATCCAGTCGTGCTCGGACTCGGCCCGACTCGGGTAGCCGGACAGCCCACCCGCCTGCCGCAAGGTGGCGAACTGCGAACGCCGCCCGGTGATGATCTTGTGCACGTAGGCCTGGTGGCCGGTGTCCCAGAGGATGATGTCGCGGGGCGAGTCGAACACCCGGTGCAGCGCCAGGGTCAGCTCGACGACACCCAGGTTGGACCCGAGGTGCCCGTGGCCGACCTGGTTGACGGAGTCCACGATGAACTGGCGGATCTCGGCCGCCAGGATCTCGAGCTGGTCGCTGTCGAGCGACTTCAGGTCTGCCGGTGAGTCGATGGTCTCGAGGATCATGTCTGGCCCTGGCCTTGCATCGAGGTCACGGTACCTGCCTCCCGCGCTGTGCGGTGCGTCGGGGTCACGGAGCCGAGTGTCGCTCAGGCCATGGCGGCCTGGCTCCTCCCGCCCACCGCGAAAGCGGGGGCGCCGAGGAGGCTGACCGCCACGTTGAGCAGGTAGAGCAGCAGCCCCAGAGCCACCGCCTGCTCAGCGGGTACGCCGAGCGGCGCCAGGAAGACCACGAACGCACCCTCCCGCACCCCGAGGCCCGAGATGCCGATGGGCAGCACCTGGGCGATCAGCACCGCAGGGAAGAACGCCAGTAGCGGCGTGAACCCCAGCTCGGCCAGCCCGACGGCCGCGGCAGCCATCAGGGCGGCCAGGCACAGCACGAGCTGGTACACCAGACCGACCCCGATCACGCTCAGTGCCGCGGCGGGGTGGTGGCGCAGGCGGGACACGCCGAGGTGCACCGCCCCCACGAAGCGCAACCACCCCTGCCGGGTGCGGAAACGACCGCCGAGAGCGGGGTGGTCGGCCACCACGAGCACCGCCACCAGCGCCCCAAGGGTGCCCGCGGCGATCAGCACGGCCAGCAGGGTGGCGCGCCCCAGCTCGAGCAGGTCGGGGTTGATCGCCAGGCCGATGAAGGTGATGAGCGGGAGCACCAGCCAGCCGGTGAGCCGTTCCAGCACCACCGACGCGAACGTGTCCGGCGGGTCGCCGTTCTCGCGGGCGAGGCGGCTGACTCGTAGAACGTCCCCGCCGATGGTGGTGGGCAGCACGTTGGACACGAACTGGCCGGCGAAGTAGAGCGGCACGAGCCGGCGCAGCCGGGCCCGCAGCCCGAGGGCCCGCAGCACCTGCTGCCAGCGCAGCGCGGAGAGCACGATGCCCACCAGCGTGAGCAGGGCCGCACCGGTGAGCCAGCCCCAGGTGGCCGTGCTCCAGGTGGGCACCAGGCGGTCCCAATCGAAGTCGGGGATGCGGGTGACGAGCAGCCAGAGCATGCCGGCGCTGGCGAGGACCCGCACCGGCAGCATCCACCCCCGGTGCCTGCTCCGAGCCTGCTCGTGGCCCGTCTCGGTCTGCTCCACCAGCTCGTCGACGGTGAGGTCGGCGAGCGCCAGCAGGTCTTCGGCGGGAGCGCCTGCTGGGTCGGAGGGTCTGGCAGCCACCCGACGATTCTACGGCCGTGTGGGTGACCGACGCTCGCCCCGATGTTCTCGTCGCCCGGGGGCGAAGGTCGTGCCGGTGCTCGCTACGCTGCGCCGGTCGACCGACCACGGAGGCCGTATGACGGAACTGAGCGGTCACGGCGGCGAGCTCGCCGTGCGGGCGCTGCGACGGTTCGGGGTGCGGGAGATCTTCACCCTCTCCGGCGGGCACATCTTCCCTTTCTACGACGCGGCCCGGGCCCAGGACGTGCGGATCGTCGACGTCCGCCACGAGGCGACAGCGACCTTCGCCGCCGAAGGGATGGCGAAGCTCACCCGGCGACCGGGGGTGGCGGTTCTCACCGCGGGGCCGGGGGTCACCAACGGCGTGAGCGCCGTGACCAGCGCGTGGTTCAACGGCTCGCCGCTGGTGGTGCTCGGTGGCCGGGCGCCGCAGGGTCGCTGGGGTGCAGGCTCCCTGCAGGAGTTCGACCACGTGCCGGTGCTCGCCCCGATCACCAAGCACGCGGCGACCGTCACCGCGGTCGAGCGGATCGGCGCCGACGTGGTGGCGGCCACGGCCGCGGGGCTCACCCCGCACCGCGGGCCGGTGTTCCTCGACTTCCCGCTGGACGTGATCTTCGCCACCGGCACCGGCGACGTACCCGACCGCCCCCCGATCACCGGGCCCGAGCCGGACCCGGACGACGTGCACCGCGCCGCCGCGATGCTGGCTGCCGCCGAGCGCCCGGCGTTGATCGCCGGCACCGACCTCTACTGGGCGGGCGCCTGGGGGGCGCTGCGCGAGCTGGTCGAGACGTTCGGGGTGCCCACGTTCGTGAACGGGCTCGGCCGGGGCTGCCTGCCGGCCGATCATCACCTGGCCTTCAGCCGGACCCGCGGTCTGATCAAGACCGAGGCCGACCTGGTGGTGGTGGTGGGCACGCCGCTGGATTTCCGGCTGTCGTTCGGCCGGTTCGGCGACGCGCGGGTGGTGCACATCGTCGATCATCCCTCGCAGCGAGCCGCGCACGCGGAGGTGGCCGTGTCACCGGCGGGGGACCTCACCGCGATCCTCGAGGGCATGGCCTCGTGGGAAGGCGAGCGCCGCGATCACACCCCGTGGATAGAGCGGCTTCGTGCTGCCGAAGACGACGCGGCAGCCGCCGAGGCAGAGCTGCTGGCGGCGGCCACCACCCCCATCAAGCCCACCCGGGTGTACGGCGAGCTGCGCCGGGTGCTCGACCGCGACGCGGTGGTGATCTGCGACGGAGGCGACTTCGTGTCCTACGCCGGCCGCTACGTCGACTCCTTCGAGCCGGGCTGCTGGCTGGATCCCGGCCCGTACGGGTGCCTCGGCACCGGGCTGGGTTACGCGGCCGCCGCTCGCCTGGCGCACCCGGATCGGCAGGTGGTGCTGCTGCTCGGCGACGGCGCGGCCGGCTTCTCGCTCATGGACGTCGACACCCTCGTCCGGCACGGGCTGCCGGTGGTGATGGTCGTGGGCAACAACGGCATCTGGGGTCTCGAGAAGCACCCAATGAAACTGCTTTACGGCTACGACGTGGCCGCGGACCTGCAGCCGGGGTGCCGTTACGACGAGGTGGTGCGAGCGCTCGGCGGTGCGGGGGAGACGGTGACCGACCCGTCCGAGCTGGGTGATGCGCTGAAGCGGGCTCTCGCCGCGGACGCCCCGTACCTGGTGAACGTGATCACCGATCCGGCCGACATGTACCCCCGGTCGTCGAACCTGGCGTGAGGGTGACGCCCGTCGAGGCGGGTCGAGGTGGCCGACGCCGAGCGGAGGGCTCAGCCCCGGGCCTTCTCCAGGAACCGCTCCACGTCGACGATCACCCGCGTCACCCGCCCCACGGCGACCAGCCCCCGCTCGTCGTTGACCGACACCGTGAACACCACTCGCCGGCCGTTGACCTTCTCCACCGTGGCCTCGGCCACCACCCGGTGGCCGACCGCGGTGGGGGCCAGGTGGTCGAGCTGGACCTGCATGCCCACAGAGGTCTCCTGGGGACCGAGCGCGCCGACCAGGGCCTTGACCGCAGCCTCCTCGCAGAGCGCCACCACCCTCGGGGTGGCCAGCACGGGCACGTCGCCGGAGCGGATGGCGATGGCGGTGTCGGCGTCGGCGACCTCGAGCTCGGCTTCTGCGCACAGGCCGGGACGTACGGGCACCGGGGTACGATAAGCCCCTTCCCGCCCGGTCAGCCAACCCGCCCGGAGGCCGCCGTGATCGACGAGTCGGTGATCAGCCGTGTGCTCGGCGCGGCGCTGCGCACCGGCGGCGACTTCGCCGAGATCTTCGCCGAGGACAAGCGCTCGTCGTCCGCGCTGCTCGACGACGGCAAGGTCGAGGAGCTCACCTCCGGCCGCGACCGCGGTGCCGGCATCCGGGTGGTGGTCGGCGAGACGACCGGCTTCGCCCACACCGCCGACCTCTCCGAGGCAGGGCTCACCGCGGCGGCCGAGGCCGCCGCCGCGGCGGCTCGCAGCGGCGGCGGAGGGGTGAGGACGGTGGCCTTCGAGCGGCGGGACGTCCCGCCCGCCTACCGGGTCGAGACGTATCCCGCCGACGTACCGAAGGCTCGGAAGGTGGAGCTGCTGACCCGGGCCGACGAAGCCGCCCGGGCCGCGGGCTCGGCGGTCACCCAGGTGTCGGCCAGCTACGGCGACAGCCGGCGGCGGATCCTGGTGGCCAACAGCGACGGCCTGCTCACCGGCGACGACGTGGTCCGCACCTTGTTCACGGTCTCGGTCGTCGCCACCGGCGACACCGGGATGCAGACCGGGCGCGAGAGCGTCGGCCACACGGTGGGCTGGGAGCTGTTCGACCTCTACGACGTGGAGGAGTTGGCCCGCACCGCGGCCAGGCGGGCCCTCACCAAGCTCGACGCCAGGCCCGCTCCCAGCGGTGAGATGCCGGTCGTGATCGCCTCCGGTGGTGGGGGAGTCCTGTTCCACGAGGCGTGCGGGCACGGCCTGGAAGCCGACCTGGTGGGCAAGGGCGCGTCGGTGTTCAAGGGCCGGGTGGGGGAGCAGGTGGCGGCGAAGGGGGTGACGATCGTCGACGACGGCACCATGGCGAGGGAGTGGGGCAACTACGCCATCGACGACGAGGGTCACCCCGCGCAGCGCAACGTGCTCATCGAGGACGGGGTGCTCACCGACTACATGTGGGACCTGCTCCGGGCCCGCAAGGAGGGCCGGGCCAGCTCGGGCAACGGGCGCCGCCAGAGCTACCAGCACCTGCCGATGGTCCGTATGACCAACACGTACCTGCTGGCCGGCGACGACGATCCGGATGACATCATCGCCTCCACCGATCGGGGGGTGTACGTCAAACACCTGGGCGGCGGTCAGGTCAACACCGCCACCGGCGACTTCGTGTTTGGCATGACCGAGGCCTACCTCATCGAGAACGGCGAGATCACCGACCCCATCCGGGAGGGCAACCTGATCGGCAACGGGCCCGAGGTGCTGACCCGCATCGACGCCCTCGGCAACGACTTCGCCATGGGGCCACCCGGCACGTGCGGTAAAGACGGCCAGGGCGTGCCGGTCGGTGACGGCGTACCGACGCTGCGGGTCAGCTCCCTGACCGTCGGCGGCACCGCGGCGTGAGCGCCCAGCCCGACGGCGCCGAGCTGCTCGCCCTCGCCGAGCGCGTGGTCGCCCTGGCGGCCGGCGACGAGCAGGTCGAGGCCGTCGTCGTGCGCGACCTCGGCACCGAGATCAAGGTGTACGAGGGCGAGATCGAATCGTTGTCGTCCGCCCAGTCGCAGGGCATCGGCATCCGGGTGATCAAGGGTGGTCGCCAGGGGTTCGCCTACGCCGGCACCCTCGACGTCGACGTGGCGGCCGAGACCCTGGCCGAGGCCCGAGACAACGCCGGGTTCGGCACGGTCGACGAGTTCGCAGGCCTCGCCGAGCCTGACGGCGTCGCTCCTGCCGAGCTCCCGCTGTGGTCGGACGCGCTGGCGTCGTTCCCGGCGGCGCGCAAGGTGGCCTTGGCGCTGGAGCTGGAGCGGGCGGTGCGGGGAGCCGACCCGCGCATCTCGGGGATCGAGTCCGCGGAGTACGTCGATTCGATGAGCGAGGCGGCGATCGTCACCACCACCGGCATCCGCGCTTACAGCCGGGACACCGGCTGCTACGTGTCGACCTACGCCATGGCCGAGCAGGACGGCGAGGTGCAGACCGGGTTCGGCTTTTCGGTGGGGCGCGATCCGGCGGAGCTCGACGTGGACCGGGCTGCGACCGACGCCGCCGAGCGGGCCACCCGCATGCTGGGCGCCACCAAGCCCCGCAGTGAGCGGCTGACCGTGGTGCTCGACCCGTGGGTCACCGCGCAGTTCCTCGGCATCCTGGCCTTCACGCTCAACGGTGAGTCGGTGCTCAAGGGCCGCTCCCTGTTCGCCGATCGGCTCGGCGAGGAGGTCGCCTCGCCGCTGGTCACCCTGGTCGACGACCCCACCGACATCCGGGCGTTCACCGCCACCGAGATCGACGGTGAGGGGCTGGCCACCCGCCGCAACGTGCTCATCGACGGCGGGCGGCTGGAGCGCTTCGTGCACAACGCCTACACCGCGCGCCGGGCCGGAACGGTGTCGACGGGCTCCGCGGTGCGGGGCTTCAAGAGCACCCCGGGGGTCGGCTGCATGGCCACCTCGCTGGTACCGGGGTCGCAGGGGCAGGCGGAGCTGGTGCGGCTGGCGGGCGAGGGCGTGCTGGTGCAGGAGGTGGCCGGGTTGCACTCCGGCGTCAACCCGGTGAGCGGCGACTTCTCCACCGGGGCCGAGGGCCTCCGGATCCGTGGCGGTGAGCTCGCCGAGCCGGTTCGTGAGTTCACCATCGCGTCGACCCTGCAGAAGATGCTGCGTGACGTGGTCGCGGTCGGCGACGACCTGCAGTGGCTCCCCATGCCTGCGGCGGGGGTGAGCGTGGTCATCACCGACGTGACGGTCAGCGGCGCGTGACCGAGCTGCTCGAGCTCGCCCGGCGGGTCGCCGAGCAGGCTCGGCCGGGCGAGCAGATCGAGGCCTACGTCGCTCGGGGCACCACGACCTCGGTGAAGGCCTACGGCGGCGAGGTCGAGTCGCTCACCTCGGCGGAGTCGTTCGGGGTGGGCATCCGGGTCGTCAGCGGGAAGCGGCAGGGCTTCGCGCACTGCGGCACCTTCGACGACGCGATGGTGTTCGACACGCTGGCGGACGCCCGCGACAACGCCACCTTCGGGGAGCCGGACGAGTTCTACGGCCTCGCCGTTCCCGACGGGCTCCCCGAGCCCTCGCTCCATCTGTGGCGGGACGAGCTGGTGTCGTTCCCCACTGTGGAGAAAGTGGCGCTGGCGCTCGAGCTGGAACGGGCGACCGTCGGTCGTGATCCGCGGGTGACCGGCGTCCGCACCGCCATCTACGGCGACTCCCTGGGTGAGGTGGCGATCGCCACCAGCACCGGCATCGCGGCCCACGGGCGGGGGACGGGTTGCCACCTGTCGGTCTCTGCGCTGGCGGTGTCCGGTGGCGAGACCAAGATCGGCGGCGGGGTGAGTGTCGGGCGGGGGCCGAGCGAGCTCGACGTGGAGGAGGCCGCCACCGATGCGGTGGATCGGGCGGTGCGCCTGTTCGGGGCGGTCAAGCCGCCCTCGCAGCGGCTGGCGGTGGTGTTCGAGCCCCGGCTGGCCGCCACGCTGCTCGGGATCGCCGGCGCCACGCTCACCGGCGAGCGGGTGCTGAAGGGCCGCTCGCCGTTCGCCGATCGGCTCGGGGAACAGATCGCGTCGCCGCTGCTGACGCTGGTCGACGACCCGACCGACCCCCGCTCGTTCGGCGCCGATCCCTTCGACGGGGAGGGTCTGGCCACCCGGCGCAATGTGCTCATCCGCAGCGGGGTGCTCCAAGGTTTCCTGCACGACACGTACTCCGGGCGCCGGGCCGGGACGGGCTCGACCGCCTCGGCCGTGCGGGGCTACGCCTCGACTCCCGGGGTCGGTTGCCGGGCGCTCGCCATCGCCCCCGGGTCGGGCAGTCTCGACGAGCTCGTCGGTGGGGTCGATCGAGGTCTGCTGGTCCAGTCGCTCAGTGGGCTGCACTCGGGGGTGAACGCGGTATCGGGGGACTTCTCGGTCGGCGCGGAGGGGCTGATGATCCGGGACGGGGCTCTCGCTGAGCCGGTGCGGGAGGTCACGATCGCCTCGACACTGCAGCGCCTCCTGCTCGGCATCCGCGCCGTCGGATCGGACCTCGAATGGCGGCCGGGCGGCACCGGCGCGTGCACCCTGGTCGTCGAGGACGTGTCGCTCAGCGGGACGTGAGATCCCCGGGCACCGGCGGCGAGACGATCACGGGGATCACCGAGCCGTCCAGCACCCCGCGGGCCACCGCGGGGACCTCCTGCTCGCCGACCGCGACGACGATGGCCTGATCGCCGATGTCCACCACCACCGCCTCCCGGGCCACCCACCGCCCGAGGGCGAGCAGGTCGACCCGGTCGCCCACCCGGAGGGTGGCGAGCGGCGGGTCGACCGGTACGGCGATCGCGCGCCCCCCGGGTGGCACCAGGGCGTGCGGGCCCTGTCGGCCGTCGGGCGCGACCCGCGCCTCGACCACGGCTTCGCCGGTGAGGATCGGCTGGGTGACCGTGCGGCCCGACGGTTCGGGCACGACCCCGTTCGGGAGCGCGAGGGACGGGAGCTCACGCCACTCGAGGTCGCCGGGCTGGATCTGCTCGCCGGGCCGGAGATCGTGGCGGGCGACGGGTACCCGCTGGCGTGGGCCGTAGCGGTCGGCGGTCTGCTCGGCGTTGGAGACGGTCACGGCCGCCAGGACGGCCAGGGCGGCTGCGGCCAGCGCGGTGACCGGCCAGTGACGGCGGGCGCGAAGCCGGAGGCGGAGCCCGGAGCGGGGCCGGGGCGGGTGATGCACGGCATCCTCCTGCGGGCGCGTCGAACGACGGGAGGCGCAGGGGGAAGCGACGTGAGGCTAGGCGCTCGCGGCCGCCGGCGTCGATGCCTTCTCGGAGCTCGAGGACGAACCCGACGCCGAGGACTCCGACCCGGACGAGCTCGACTCGGACGAGCTCGACTCGGACGAGGAGGACGACGATGTGCCGTTCGAGGAGCGGCTGTCGGTCTTGTAGAAGCCGCTGCCCTTGAAGGAGATACCGACGTTGCCGAACACCTTGCGCAGCGAGCCCTCACAGGCGGGGCACTGGGTCAGGGGATCGTCGGAGAACGCCTGGACGACTTCGAGCTCGTGTCCGCAGTCCCGGCAGCGGTACTCGTAGGTCGGCATGGTCCCTCTCTCGTCGTTCGCGTTGCCCGCTCACCGCCGCCGTCCCGGCGGTTAGCACTCGACACCTGAGAGTGCCAGCATAGCCGGGCCTCCCGGCGGGAACCACCGGGCCTCGCCCGCCCTACGATGGCGGCCATGGCACCAGCGGTCACCAAGGCAGTCATCCCCGCCGCGGGCCTCGGGACCCGCTTCCTGCCAGCCACGAAGGCGCAGCCCAAGGAGATGCTGCCCGTCGTCGACAAGCCGGCGATCCAGTACGTGGTGGAGGAGGCGGTGCGGGCGGGTATCGATGACATCCTCATCATCACCGGCCGCGGCAAGCGCTCCCTGGAGGACCACTTCGACCGCAACTTCGAGCTCGAGTACTACCTGGAGCAGCGGGGCAAGATCCACGATCTGGGGGAGATCCAGGCCTTGGCGGAGATGGCCGACATCCACTACGTGCGCCAGGGCGAGCCCCTGGGTCTGGGGCACGCGGTGTCGGTGGCCCGCAAGCACGTGGGGGACAACCCCTTCGTGGTGATGCTGGGCGACGACATCATGGACCGACGTTGCACCGTGCTCGCCGACATGATCGCCACCTTCGAGGAGTACCAGCGGTCGGTCGTGGCCCTGTCGGAGTTCCCCATCGAGGAGATCTCCGCCTACGGGGTGGTGCGCCCCGAGACCGTCACCGACCACCTCGTGCGGGTGCTCGACATCGTGGAGAAGCCCCAGCCCGCGGCCGCCCCCTCCAACCTGGCGGTCATGGGCCGCTACGTGTTCACCCCGGACATCTTCCAGGCGCTCGAGCAGGTCAAGCCCGGGCACGGGGGCGAGATCCAGCTCACCGACGCCATCGCCCTGCTGCTGCGCGAGCAGGAGGTCTACGGCTACGTGTTCGGTGAGGGCCGCTACGACATCGGCAAGAAGCTCGACTACCTCCGGGCCACGGTGGAGCTGGCGATGGACCGCGAGGACCTGGGCCCGGAGTTCCGGGCCTTCCTGGCCGAGATCGTGCGCAAGCGCGGCCTGGCCTGAGCGGGCGATCGCGGTGGGGCTGCTCCCGCTCGCCGAGGCCCGCCGGCACGTGCTCGAGCGCTGCCCGCCCCTCGCGCCCGTCTCGATGCCGGTCGGCGACGCGCTCGGATGCGTCACCGCGGCGGCGGTGGTGTGCGAGGAGCAGGTTCCCCCGTTCGACAACTCGGCCATGGACGGCTTCGCGCTCCGCTCGGCCGACGTGGCGGGAGCTGGCCCGGCCAGCCCGGTCGTGCTCCGGGTCGTCGGCACCTTGCACGCCGGCGCCCCGCCCGACCTGGCGGTCGGGGAGGGCGAGGCGGTGCGCATCATGACCGGCGCCCCGTTGCCCGCCGGCGCCGATGCAGTGGTGATGGTGGAGTCCACCACCGAGCTCGACGGCGGCGCGGCGGTCGAGGTCCGCGAGGCGGTGCCCGCCGGCCGGAACGTGCGGCCCGCCGGTGACGACCTGCGCCCCGGTGAGGTGGTGATCGAGGCAGGGGTCGAGATCACCCCGGCTCGGGTCGGTGTGCTGGCCACGCTCGGCCGGGAGACCGTCGACGTGCATGCCCGGCCTCGGGTGGGGGTGCTCTCGACGGGCGACGAGCTCGTCGACGGGCCCGGCGCGCTGGGCCCCGGCCAGATCCGGGACTCGAACCGCCCGATGCTGCTGGCCCTGGTGCATGCCTCGGGCTTCGTCCCCGTCGATCTCGGGCGGGTGCCGGACGACCTGGGGGTCATCCGGGCCGTGCTCGGCTCGGCGTCGAGTGCCTGCGACGCGGTGATCACGAGCGGTGGGGTGAGCATGGGTCAGGCCGACCTGGTCAAGGTGGTGCTCGACGAGGCCGGTGAGCTGTGCTGGATGCAGATCGCGATCAAGCCCGCCAAGCCCTTCGCGTTCGGCGCCCTGGCACCGGGTGGCAGTGGCGTGCGGGTGCCCGTGTTCGGTCTCCCGGGCAACCCCGTGTCCTCGGTGGTGTCCTTCGAGCTGCTGGCCCGGCCGGCGCTGCGTCGGATGGCGGGCTTCCCCGCCGATCAGCTCGACCGGCCCCGCGTGGTGGCGGTGGCCGACGCCCCGCTGCCACGCCGACGCGACGGCAAGGTGCACTTCGTGCGGGTGGTCTGCCGCTACGGCGAGGACGGCGCGTACCACGTGCGCTCCGCGGGAGGGCAGGGCTCGCACCAGCTCGGCGCGCTCACTGGCGCGAACGCGCTGGCAGTGCTGCCGGACGGTGACGGTGCCGGCTTGGGCGACGCGGTGGAGGTCATCCTGCTCCAGCCCTGACTTCGGGCCCGCGCCAGCGGGCTTCCCGGGCGCGTAGCCTGGCAGGCGATGGGGCAGAGGCTTGTGGACTCGTTCGGCCGGATGCACCGCGACCTGCGCATCTCGGTCACCGACCGGTGCAACTTCCGCTGTACCTACTGCATGCCCGAGGAGGGCATGGCCTGGCTGCCACGCCGGGAGCTGCTCACCTACGAGGAGATCGAGCGGGTGGCCCGCCTATTCGTCGAGCGCTACGGGTTCGAGAGCATCCGCCTCACCGGTGGGGAGCCCACCGTGCGGGCCCATCTGCCGGTGCTCATCGAGAAGCTGAGCCGGCTCCCGGTCGACCTGGCGCTCACCACCAACGGCGTCTCGTTGCGCCTCCTCGCCCGCGACCTCGCCGTCGCCGGCCTCACCCGCATCAACATCTCGCTCGACTCGCTGCGGGCGGAGCGCTTCGCGGCCATGACACGCCGTGACTCGCTGGCCGAGGTGTTGGCGGGGATCGACGCCGCCCTCGATGCCGGGCTGGCGCCGGTGAAGGTCAACGTGGTGGTGATGCGCGGCGTCAACGACGACGAGCTGGTCGACTTCGCGGCGTTCGGCCGGGCTCGTGGGGTGACCGTGCGTTTCATCGAGTACATGCCGCTCGACGCCGCGGGCGCGTGGACCAACGAACAGGTGGTGGGCCGGGACGAGATCGTGGCGACCATCGGTTCGGTCTTCCCGCTGGAGGCCGTGGGTCGTCCCGATGGGGCCCCGGCCGAGCGATTCCGCTTCGCCGACGGTGGGGGCGAGATCGGGGTGATCCCGAGTGTCACCAACCCGTTCTGCGGCTCCTGCGACCGGGTGCGTCTCACTGCGGAGGGCCAGCTGCGGAACTGCCTCTTCGCCCTCACCGAGCTCGACCTGCGGTCGCTGCTGCGCCGGGGCGCGTCCGACGACGAGATCGGCGCGGCCATCCAGCAGGCGGTTGCCACCAAATCGGCCGGTCACCTCATCAACCAGCCGGTGTTCATCCGCCCGCCGCGCAGCATGAGCCAGATCGGCGGCTGACCACCTCGGTTCCGGTCGCCCTGCCGCAGGAGCCGGTCGGCCCGACCACCTAGACTCGGCGCCCATGTCCGACCGCGGCCTCACCCATCTCGATCCTCTCGGCCGGGCGCGCATGGTCGACGTGACGCCCAAGGAGGCCACCCACCGCCGCGCCATCGCCCGGGGCCGGGTGACCATGTCACCCGAGACCGCGTCGCTCGTCGCTCGCGGTGCCATCACCAAGGGCGACGTGCTGGCCGTGGCCCGGGTGGCGGGCATCCAGGCCGCCAAGCGCACGCCCGACCTGATCCCGCTGTGCCACCCCTTGCTGGTGGGGTCGGTCCTCATCAACTTCCGTATCGAGGACAGCCACATCGAGGTGGAGGCCCAGGTCGACACCGTCGACCGCACCGGCGTCGAGATGGAGGCCATGACCGCCTGCTCCGTGGCCCTGCTGACCATCTACGACATGTGCAAGTCCGTCGACCGCTCGATGGTCATCGGTGAGGTCGCCCTGTGGGAGAAGACGGGTGGGCGCTCGGGGCCGTACCGGCGGGACCCGACCGACACCCTCGACTTCTAAAGACCGGCCCCGATCTCCCACCCCGGTCGGCCTCGGGTCGGGGCATCAGGTGGCGGTTGTCGCGCGTTCGTAGTAGAAACGTAACGAAAGCGTGAGCCAGGCCCTCCCGGCAGGGCCATCCACCACTTTCCGCACCGCCGTGACTACGGTCACCCGACAGCAAAGGTAGGCAACGGAGCGTGACACTCATGGTGCTGTTCCTGCTGGCGGCCCTGTGGGCGGTGTATCTGGCCTCATGGTTCCGGGGCCGCAGCGAGCGGAGCGTCAACTCCATCTCCTCGTTCAACAAGCACCTCTCGGTCCTGGAGCGCACCTCGCCGGCCCGCCACGGGCTGCCGGCGGTGAAGACCCACACCTCGCGGGCCACCGTCACCCCGCTCTACGGCCCCGTACCGGTGGTCGGCCGCCGACCGGGCACCATGACCGTCAGCGAGGCCCGCCGCCGCCGGCGCGACGTGCTGTTCGTGCTGGGTGGGGCTGCGCTGGTCACGCTGTTGCTCGCGGTCGTGGCGGGCGGCATCTTCGTGTGGATGCAGGTGCTTGCCGACGTGCTCCTGCTCACGTACGCGGGCCTGCTCGTGCGAACGCAGCAACTCGCCGCCGATCGCCGTGCGAAGGTCCGTTACCTCGCCTCCCCGGTGGGCATGGCTGCTGAGCCCGCCTACTACCTGCCCCGGTCCGCCTCGGCGAACTGAGCGGCGGAGGCAGCGTGCCCGGCGCGGCCGGACCCGACCGTGCCGCTTTCCGCCAGCAACTCGACGCGGCGATCGAGTCCATCGACGCCCAGCTGCGGGCGGCGCACGAAGCCCGCGAGCAGGCGCTCCCGGCCTGTCGGCGCGTGATCCGGGCCGCAGGCAGCTCGATCCGCTCGGTCCACCGGCTCGAGGCCGATCGGGCCGCCGCCCTCGCCGCCGAGGCGGAAGCGGCCCTGCGGGAGGCGCAGGAGGCGCTGGCCCCGTTCCCCGAGGTGGCCTATGCCGGGTTCCTCCACGACGCCGAGAAGGAGTACGCCGAGGCTCGCTTCACCGCCGCGCTGGTGGCGGGCGGCGTACTACCTGGCCCGGCGGAGCTCGGCGTGGCCCCGGCCTCGTGGTTGCGGGGCCTGGCGGAGGCGGCCAGCGAGCTGCGCCGGCACGCGCTCGACCGTCTGCGCGACGGCGACCTGTCCGCGGCGGAGACGCTGCTCGGGGTCATGGACGACGCCTACGACTCGTTGATGGCCATCGACTACCCCGACGCCATCACCAACGGCCTGCGCCGCACCGTCGACGCCCTCCGGGCCGTGCTGGAGCGCACCCGCGGGGATGTCACCGCCACCGCGGTGCAGGCCCGCCTCCAGCGGGCACTAGAGGAGGCGCAGGGCATCTGAGACCCCCGAGGGGTTTCGGAGGGTGGAGGCGCCCCGGCTATCCTGAAGGGTCCCCTGGGGGTGTAGCTCAGCTGGCTAGAGCGCTTCGGTCGCATCGAAGAGGCCGTGGGTTCGAATCCCATCACCTCCACTGGTCGCTCGTCAGAGCCCCACGACGGTGACGTTGGGGTGGGCCGCGGCGAGTCGCTGGAGGTCATCGGAGTCGCCCGCGAGCACCATCGCGCGCCCGCGCTCGACGGCTGCGGCCACGGCGTGCGCGTCCGCCAGGAAGGACGAGTCGGCTCTGGACGCAGCCAGGACGGCACCCACCGCCCGGGCGAAACCTCGATCCTTGTCGCGGACGCTGATCCAGCTCTGGCGGCTCAGGTACCTGGTCGACGCGTTCCACCGCAGCTACCGGACCACCCCTTCGGCGAAGAGGGTGTCGATCTCGGCCGACGAGAAGCCGCGCTCACCGAGCACCTCGCGGGTGTGGGCGCCGACGGCCGGCGCCGGGTCACCGGGTCGAGGTCGCATGCCGTCGATGACCGGCGCGGGGCCGGGTTGGCGGATGCGGCCCATGACCGGATGGTCGACGACCTCGAGGATGCCGGAGGCCGCGATCTGCGGGTCGAGATGCAGCTCGTCCGACTCCCGCACCGGTGCGCACGGCACGTCTGCTCGTCGCAGCCGCTGGACCACCTCCTCGGTCGGTAGCTCGCGGATACGTTGCCGCACCGCCCGCATGATCGCCGCTCCGCCGGCCATGCGGGCGCCCGTGTCGCTCAGGTCGCCTCCGCTGTCGTCGCCCTCCTCGGTGAGGATCGCGCTCACCAGCCCGTCCCACTGCTTCGCGGTCAGGGTCACCAGCACCACGTGACCGTCGGCGGTGGGCGTGGTGCGGAAGCTGCGGCTCACTGGTGGTAGGAGCTCGACGTTCTCGAGGCAAGTGCCGTTCATCATCCCGTCCGGCCACAGGAACGCCAGAGCGACGTCGAGCATCGACACGTCGATGCGCACCCCCAGGCCGGTGGACACCCGCTGCAGCAGCGCCGCGGTGATCGCCTGGGCGAGGGTGTACGCGCTGGCCTTGTCGATCACCCCCTGCCGCACCAGGTCGGGTCCGTCGTTGCCCGCTTGGATGGCGGCGAAGCCCGACAGCGCTTGCACCACGTGGTCGTAGGCCGGCTGGGTGGCGAGGGGGCCGTGCGGACCGAAGCCGCTGATCGATCCGTAGACGAGGCGGGGGTTGGCGGCCATGAGCCGGTCGGCGTCCAGCCCCATGCGCTCGACCACCCCGGGGCGGAAGTTCTGCACGAACACGTCCGCGTCCGCCGCCAGGCGCCGCACCACCTCGACCCCCGCTCCGGTCGACAGGTCCACCGCGATCGATCGCTTGCCCCGGTTGAGGTTGGCGAAGTAGGCGCTCATGCCGCCGTTGCCGGTGCCCACGGTGCGGATGAGATCCCCCTCGGGCGGTTCGACCTTCACCACGTCCGCGCCCTGGTCGGCCAGCACCATGGTGGCCAGTGGCCCCGACATGTTGCTGGTGAGATCCACGACCCGGATGCCCTCCAGCGGGCGGAACCCTCGCTCCGTCATGGCCGGGCAACGTAGTGGGTCCTCGTGGCCTGCGAGCGGCCGAGTACTGGGACGGCGCCGCGCGCCGGCGACGTGGGCCCCGTACGCTTCGGCGGTGAGCGACGGGCAGGCCAACGGCGTCGAGCGCGGGAGTGACGGGCGGCGGCGGTGCGGGTGGTGCATCTCGGGCCCCGACTACCTCGCCTACCACGACCAGGAGTGGGGCCGTCCCGTCGTCGACGACATCCGTATCTACGAGAAGCTCTGCCTGGAAGGCTTCCAGTCGGGGCTCTCGTGGCTCACGATCCTGCGCAAGCGCGAGGGGTTCCGCCGGGCGTTCTGCGGTTTCGATCCCGAGCAGGTGGCCCGCTTCGGCGAGCAGACCGTCGAGCGGCTGCTCGCGGACGCCGCCATCATCCGCCATCGAGGCAAGATCGAAGCGGCCATCGCCAACGCTCGCGCCACACTCGAGGTGCAGGCCCGACATGGATCCCTCGGCGCGCTGGTGTGGTCGTTCGAGCCCCCGAGGCGGCGCCGGGCGCCGCAGCGCCTCGACGAGCTCGCATCGGCGACACCGGAGTCCACGGCGCTGGCCAGGGAGCTGAAGCGGTTCGGCTTCCGGTTCGTGGGCCCGACCACCGCGTACGCGGCGATGCAGTCGCTCGGACTGGTGAACGATCACCTGGCCGGCTGCCACGCCCGCCCGGCATGTGAGCGGGAGCGCCGGGCGCTGGGGGCGAGGCCGGTCTGACGCGATCGAGCCGACGCTGACGCGGACGCCGCTCAGATGGTGCCGGCCCAGATGAGCGCCGTGGCCACCGCCGCCGCCCCGAGTCGGTACCAGCCGAAGATGGCCAGGCTGTGGCGTTGCAGGTAGCCGACCATCCACCGGATGGCCACCGCGGCCGCCACGAACGCCACCACCAGGCCGACCAGCGGGTTGAACCAGCCGTAGGCGTCGAGCATGAGTGATCCGTCCTTCAGCGCCTCGTACGCGGTGGCGGCACCGAGGGTGACCAGGCCGAGCAGGAAGCTGAACTCCACCGCGGCTCCCAGGCTCAGCCCGACCGCCAGCCCGGCGAGGATCGTCACTAGGCTCCGGCTGGTGCCCGGCCACAGCGCCAGGCACTGCACCACCCCGATGACGAGCGCCTGGCGGGCGCTCAGGGTCTCGAGGGCGCGGCCTCCGGCGTGGCGCTCCCAGCGAGGGGCGACCAGCAGGATCACCAGCCCGCCCACCGCCCAGGCGATGACCACCGGCCCCGCGCCGAGCAGGTGTTCTTTGATGGGTCGCTCGAACGCCAGGGCGATCACCACCGCCGGCAGGAACGCCAGCACCAAGCCGGTGAGGATCCGGCGGCCTTCGGGGTCCCGCCCGAGGATGCCGACCACCATCGACCGCAGCCGCCGGAAGTACAGGAGCACCACGGCGAGGATGGCGCCGGCTTGGATGGCGATCGCGTAGGCATCCGCGGCCGGTTTGGTGGCGTCGGTCTCGCCGATGCCGAGCAGCCGCTGGGCCACCAGCAGGTGGCCGGTGGAGCTGATGGGCAGGAACTCGGTCACGCCCTCCACCAGCCCGAGGACCGCGGCCTTGCCCCCGGTCATCTCCGAGCCCGCCGCGGCCGGGTCCGCAGGTTCGGAGGTCGCGGGAGCGGCCATGGCCCGCACCGGCCCGAAGAGGGCCACGGCGATCACGAGTGCCGCGAGCGCGAGCAGGGAACGGTGAGGTTGTGGGCGGGTGGGGGGCACGGCAGCGGACGCTACCGCGGTGGATCCCTACGATGGCTTCATGCGCCCCACGGCTCCTGAGCTCACCCGCCCTCTCACCGACCCGCGCTTCTACGCCGGTGACCCCTTCCCCCTCTATGCCCGGCTGCGGGCCGAAGCTCCCTTCGTGTGGCACGACGAACCGGGATTTTGGGTGGCCAGCACCTACGACGACGTCATGCGCATCTCGAAGGACCCGGAGACCTTCTGCTCGGGCAAGGGGGTGCTGCTCATGGATCTCGGTCGGGAGCTGCCGGAGATCCCCGGTGCCCTGCTCTACGTCGATCCCCCCGAGCACACCCGGTACCGCCGGATCGTGCAGCCGGCCTTCGCGCCGTCGCGGGTCAAAGCACTCGAGCCCGCTATCCGGGCGCAGGCGGTGAGGCTGCTCGACGCGCTGCCCGAGGGCGAGGTCGTGGATCTGGTCCAGGCGGTGGCCGTCCCCTTCCCGCTGGTGGTGATCGCCGAGCTGCTCGGGGTACCGGCGGAGGACTGGCGCCGGTTCTACGAGTGGTCCGACCACGCGATCGCGGCTGGCACCCAGCAGACCGACGAGAACATGGCCGCGCTGGCCGAGATGGCGGAGTTCTTCCTGGGGGTCATCGCCGAGAAGCAACAGCACCCGGGTGATGACCTGGTCTCGGTGTTGGCCACAGTCGAGGTCGACGGCGAGCGGCTCAACGACGGCGAGCTGATGATGTTCTGCGGTCAGCTCCTGGTCGCCGGCAACGAGACGACCCGCAACCTGGTCTCGGGCGGGCTGGTGGCGTTGGCGGAGCATCCCGACCAGTGGTCACGCCTGCGGGCCGACCGGACGCTCGTGCCCAGCGCCATCGAGGAGCTGCTCCGCTGGACGACCCCGGTGATCAGCTTCTTCCGCACCGCGACCCGGGAGGTGACGATCCACGGCCAGCGCGTGCACGCTGGCGACCCGGTGATGCTGCTGTACGCATCGGCCAACCGGGACGAAGCGGCGTTCGGCCCGACGGCGGGCCAGCTCGACGTGGCTCGGGATCCGAACCAACAGGTGGCGTTCGGGTTCGGGCAGCACTATTGCCTGGGCGCGGCGCTCGCCCGCCTCGAGGGTCGGGTGATGCTCGAGGAGATCCTCGACCGGTTCGAGGATCTCGAGCTCGCCGGTGAGCCCGGCCGGCTCGAGTCCGCGGGCGTGGTGTCCGGCTGGACCAGCGTGCCGATGATCCTCCGGTGATCGCTGGGCGACCCACCACCACGTGGTACGTCGCCGTGCGATGAGCCGTCAGGTGAAGATGATCTGGCCCCCGGCTGCCTGTTCGTAAGACTCCCCCACGGTGATGATGTCCTGCACCTGCTCGACGAAGTCGTCGCGGTCGAGACCGAACATGTCCACGGACGCCTTGCACGCGTAGAGCCCGGCACCGGTGTCGGCGATCATCTCGACGAACTCGGGGATCGGCGGGATGTCGAGCTCGGACATCTTCTTCTCCATCATGTGGGTGGCGAGCGCCGACATGCCGGGCAGGCCGCCAATGAGAGTGGCCAGGTGCATGCCGGGATTCCCGACCGTGGCCACCTTGATGTGGTCGTGGCGCTTCTTGTGGATGGCGTCGAGCCCGAAGAAGGTGAAGAACAGGTTGGCTTCGATGCCCTCGGCCCGCGCTCCGTTGGCCAGGATCAGGCCCGGGTAGATGCCTTCGAGCGATCCCTTCGAGATGATGATCGAGACCTTCTGGATGGGTTCAGCTCCCATCGGCGTCCTCCTCGCTGGTGGCTCGTGGTGCTCAGATGCAGCCGCGGGGCTTGGGGATTCCGGCGATCTTGGCGGCCACCTTCGCGGGGCCCTTGGGGAAGAGCTGGTAGAGCTCCTTCACGGAGACTCCCGAGGTCTTGCCGAGCACGCGCACCGTGGGGCCGGTTCCCTTCTTGGCGTACTCCTTGCGCATGAACTCGATGACCTGCCAGTGCTTTGGCGTCAGCTCGGCGATGCCTTCCTGCCGGGCCAGCTCGGTCGCCATCTCGGGCGTCCACTGCTCGGGGTGCTCGAAGAACCCTTCGTCGTTCACCTCGACGGTGGTGCCGGCGATGGTCTCGGTGGGCATGGGGAGCTCCTTTCGTCGTGCGCTCGTTCGTGCTCGGTTCGTGCGGGCCCGTTCAGGGCCGGTGCTTGCCGGCCATCGACATGGCGGCGTGGATGCCCGGGATGTCCCGGCCGGGGAGCAGCACGTGCCAGTAGAACCACTGGAACATGAGCTTCCCCAGGTGGTTGAGGCGGGACTCGGCGAGCAGGGGCATCGGTCCCATCCGGCCGGGGAAGTGGCCGGGCAGGGGCTCGGTGTCGAAGTTGAAGTCGATGAGCAGCGCCTTGTCGAAGCCGGTCTCGATGAAGCAGTTGGCGTGGCCGTCGTACGACGCGGGAAGCGGCCGCCCCTCGAGGTAGGCCACCACGTCCGCCTCGAGCACTTCCCCCTGGAAATGGGTGACCGCCCCCGCGTTCGACGCCGGGACGTTCGCGGCGTCGCCGAGGGCGAACACGTTCGGCTTGACCTTCGACTGGAGGGTGTGCTCGTCGGTGGGCACGAAGTCGAGCTCGTCGCCGAGCCCGGGTGAGCGACCGACGTACGGCGCGCCCGCGTGGAGGGGGATCACCACGGCCAGATCGAAGGGCACCTCGCGCTCGTCGTAGGAGATCAGCCGGCCCCCGGCGCCGTCGACCTCGCCGGTGTTGAACTCGGTCTCAAGGTTGACGCCCTTCTCGGCGAGCAGGTCGGCGAGGGTGCTCGCCGCGACGGGCTTGGTGAAGGCCGCGTCGAGTGGGGTGACGTAGGTGAGATCGACTCGGTCCCGGATGCCTCGTTCGTGGAATTACCAGTCGGCGAGGAAGCAAAACTCCAGCGGCGCGACGGGGCACTTGATCGGCAGGTCGATGACGTTGACCACCAGCCGGCCACCGTCGAAGCCCGCCAGTGCCCGCTCGAGCGCAGTCGCGCCGGCGAGGTCGTAGAAGGTGAAGATCCGCTCCATCCATCCCGGCCCGGTCAGGCCGTCCGTCTCCTCTGGGCGCAGCACGGCACCCGTCGCCACCACCAGCACGTCGTAGGGAAGCGTGGTGCCGTCGACGAGGCGGATGCGGTCGGTGGCGAGGTCGACGGCGTCGATCTCGCACTGGATGTAGTTGATCTCCCCTCGCAGCTGCTGCCGCCGTGGCCGGACCAGGTCTTCGCGGTGGGTGAGCCCGAACGGCACGAACAGCAGCCCCGGCTGGTAGACATGCTCGCCGTCGTCGAGGTGCGGTGACGGATACGGGTTGATGTCGGGATGATGCTGCGATGACCGCGTCGCCGGAGGACATCGAACGGGCCGCCGCCGTGCTGCGCGCCGGTGGGCTGGTGGCGTTCCCGACCGAGACTGTCTACGGGCTCGGCGCCGACGCCGTGAACCCCGCCGCCGTCCGCCGGGTGTTCGAGGTGAAGGGCCGCCCCGCCACCCACCCGCTGATCGTGCACCTGGGCTCCGCCGCGGCGCTCGACCGTTGGGCGGTGGACGTGCCACCCGCCGCCCGTCTGCTGGCGGAGGCCTGCTGGCCGGGCCCGCTCACCATGCTGCTCCGGCGTTCGCCCTCGGTTCCCGACGTGGTGACCGGGGGCCGGGACACGGTCGGGTTGCGGGTGCCCGCCCATCCGCTGGCCCTGGCACTGCTGGAGCGGTTCGGCGGGGGTGTGGCCGCTCCCTCCGCGAACCGCTTCGGCCGGGTCAGCCCCACGACCGCGGCCGACGTGCAGGCCGATCTCGGCAGCGACGTCGACCTGGTGCTCGACGGTGGTCCCTGCCAGGTGGGCGTGGAGTCGACGATCGTGGACCTCACGGGTGCTGAACCGGAGGTGCTGCGCCCCGGCGGGGTGAGCTTCGAGCGGCTCGAGGAGGTGCTCGGCCGACCCGTCGGGCTGTGGCTCGGCGACCGGGACGTGGCGGCGCCGGGAACCCTGCCGGCCCACTACGCGCCTGCAGCGCGGGTGGAGGTGCTCGACGACGTCTCGGCCGTGGCGGAGCGGGCCGCGCAGCTGCTGGTGACGGGCCGGCGAGTGGCGGTGCTGGCGCCGGTGGCGCTGGCCGGGCTGCCGGACGGGGTGGTGGAGCTGGAGCCGGCGGGTGGCCCGGAGTCCTACGCCCGGGTGCTCTACGGTCGCCTCCGCCAGGCGGACCGCCTGGGGGTGGAGGTGGTGCTGGCGGTGCCACCGGAGCGGGTGGGGGTCGGTGTGGCGGTGCGCGATCGGCTGATCCGGGCGGCCGCTGCTGGCCGCGCCGCTCCCGGTCACGGATCATCAACCTAGAGAAGGGAGCCTCCCGGCGGGAACGGCACGAGTGGTGCGATGGTCACTCGCTGCGGTCCACGATGCGGGTTCCACCGCCGCCTAGCCTCACGCAGCGTGGTTCTGGGGCTGGGGACAGGCTGGCTCGGCGCGCTCGCGGTGGCACCGGTCTGCCTGGGTGTGGGTCTGGCGTGCGGATGGGCGCTGCGAGCACGCCGTGGCGCCGACCCGAGCCGGGCCCACCCCCCACCTGTCGACCGCCGATTCCACCTCCTCGCGGACGCCGCCCCACTGGCGATCTTCGAGCTCGACCCCACCGGTCGGGTCACCTACGCCAACCCCCAGTGGCAGCGGCTCGGCGGCGCCGGCGCCACCCCGGAGGCGGCGTCGGCGGACGTGTGGGCCGCGGTGCACCCCGACGACCGGGCGGCGATGGCCGGCCGGTGGGCCAAGGCCCTACGCGACGGGACGGCGTTCCGGGCCCGGTTCCGCATCCTGGACCCCGACGGGCACGTCTGCTGGGTGCTCGGGCAGACCTCGCCGGTCCGCCACCCGAGCGGCGTCGCCGTGGGCCACGTGGGGACCGTGCTCGAGGTCACCGACCTGGTGGAGGCCCGCCAGAACCTGCTGCGTTTCCACGCCATCATCGAGAGCACCACGGACTACGTGGGGGTGGTGGACGGCACGGGGCGCCTCGTCTACCTGAACCAGGCGGCCCGGGAGACCCTGGGGCTCGACGGCGACACGGACCTCGCCACCGTCGACGTGCGCGCCTTCTACACCTCGGAGTCGTGGCGGGTCGTGGAGTCCAGCGTGATGCCCGCGGTCTCGCGTGGCGAGGTGTGGCGCGGCGAGCTGGCGTTGCGCACCCCCGGGAGGCGTGATCCGGTGCCGGTCTCGAACGTGGTGCTCGCCCACCGTTCGCCGACCGGTGACGTGGAGTTCGTGGCTTCCATCGCCCGCGACACGAGCGAGCAGAAGCAGCTCGAGGCCCGGCTGCACCACCAGGCGGAGCACGACCAGCTCACCGGTCTCCCGAACCGGGCGCCGCTGCTCGACTGGCTGGGAGAGGCGCTGCAGGTGCCGGCAGGCGGTTCGGTGGCGGTGCTGTTCCTCGACATCGACCGATTCAAGGTGGTCAACGACAGCCTCGGTCACGAAGCGGGCGACCGGCTGCTGGTCTCGGTGGCCCGGCGGCTGGCCAGCGCCACCCGACCCCAGGACCGGGTGGCGCGCTTCGGCGGTGACGAGTTCGTCGTGGTGTGCGTCGGAGTGGCCGATCAGCACACCGCCCTCGAGTTGGCGAACCGGGTCCGGCGCGAGGTGGGCGGGCGGTTCGCGCTCGGCGACGACGAGGTGTTCGTCACGGTGTCGATCGGGGTGGCGCTCGGCTCGCCCGGTGCGTCGGCCGAAGAGTTGCTCCGCGATGCCGATGCCGCGATGTACGAAGCGAAGGCACTGGGGCGCGATCGGGTGCAGCTGTTCAACATCGACGTGCGCGAGCGGGTGGTGGAGCGCCTCGACGTGGAGCAGGCGCTGCGCTACGCGCTCGAGCGCGACGAGGTGTGCCTCGTCTACCAGCCGATCATCGACCTGGCCACCGATGAGGTGCGCGGCGCCGAAGCGCTCGTGCGCTGGCGGCACCCCGAGCGCGGGCTTCTCCTGCCGGCGCAGTTCCTGCGGGTGGCGGAGGAGACCGGCTACATCGTGGAGCTCGGTCGGTGGATTCTCACCACGGCCTGCCAGGTGGCGCGGGAGGTGCTGGTCGACCCGTCGACGGGTGAGCCGCTACCGCTGTTCGTCAACCTTTCACCGCGCCAACTCGCCGACGACCGGCTGGTGTCAACGGTGCGGGAGGTGGTGCGCGACACCGGCATCGAACCCGGCGTGCTGCACTTCGAGATCACCGAGAACGCGCTCATGGCCGACGCGGAGACCACCAGCTCGACCCTGCGGGCACTCCGGGAGCTCGGCGTTCGCCTGGCGCTCGACGACTTCGGCACCGGTCACTCGTCGCTCGCCTACCTGAAGACCTTCCCGGTGGAGGTGCTCAAGATCGACCAGACCTTCATCGAGGGCCTGGGTCGTGACGCGGGTGATCAGGCGATCACCGGGGCGATCGTGAACGTGGCCCGCATGCTCGGGCTGTCCACGGTGGCCGAAGGGGTGGAGACCGCCGATCAGGCTGCTGCGCTCGCGGCGCTGGGATGCGACCTCGGGCAGGGCTACCACTTCGCCCGGCCGATGGACGCCGCCGCGCTGGCCGAGCTGATCGGCCCGGCCGAGATCGACCTTACCGGCCCCTGAGACGACCGGCATCGGCGCTGGCGGCCAGCGGGCTGGTCACCAGCCTCGGAACTGCGGGTCTCGGCGCTCCACGAAGCTGGCCACCCCCTCCTGAGCGTCGTGGGTGCCCATGTTCAGCTCCTGGGCCACCGCTTCGTCGTCGAAGGCCGCCGCCCGGTCCGACTCCAGCGACCGGTTCACCAGCCACTTGGTGAGGGCGATCGAGCGGGTGGGTCCCGCCGCCAGCCGGCCGGCCCATTCGGTCGCCACTTCCTCGAGGCGGTCGTCGTCCACGACCAGGTTCACCAACCCGAGGGCCGCGGCCCGCTCGGCCGGCAACGAGTCGCCGAAGAACATCAGCTCCTTGGTCTCGTGCAGGCCGATCAGCCGGGGCAGCAGGTAGGCGCCGCCGCCGTCGGGCACCAGCCCCCGCCGCACGAACACCTCGATGAACCGGGCGCTGCGCGCGGCCAGCACCAGATCGCAGGCGAGGGCCATGTGCGCACCGATGCCCGCGGCGGTGCCGTTCACCGCCGCGATGACGGGCTTCTCGCAGTCGAGGATGGCGGCGATCAACCGCTGCGCCCCGATGCGCAGCATCCGGCTCACGTCACCGACCGCCCGCTCGGGCGCGCCTGCCGGCCGGGCGGGGGAGGCGGCCTGCCCACCGCCGCGGAGGTCGGCGCCCGTGCAGAAGCCCTTGCCCGTGGCGGTGAGCACCACGGCCCGAGTGGCCAGGTCGGCGCCGGCCTCGGCGAGGAGGTCGATCACCCGGTTGCGCTGATCGGGGGTGATGGCGTTGTGTGCCTCGGGGCGGTTCAGCGTGATCCAGGCCACGCCGTCCTGGCAGCGGAACAGCACCTGCTCATCGAGTGGTCGATCGTTGCTCATCGGTCTCCGTTCACGGCTCGGGGGGCGCGATGGCGAGCGAGTGTAGGGTTCCGGCCATGGCGTCACCCAGGTTCGACCTGCCCACGATCGAGAGCGACACTCGCCCGTTCTGGGACGCGGTGCGCGAGGGCAAGCTGCTGTTGCGGAGCTGCAACCGCTGCGGTGCGGTCCACTACTACCCCCGCCCCTTCTGCCCGTCGTGTTGGAGCGAGGACGTCACCTGGGTCGAGGCGAGTGGCCGGGGCACCGTGTACACGTACTCGACCGTCTACCGCAACGACCTGCCGCCGTTCAACGAGCAGCTCCCCTACGTCGTGGCCATCGTCGAGCTGGAGGAGGGGCCGCGCATGATGACCCGGCTGGTCGACACCGACGGCGTGGAGCTCGCGGTGGGCATGCCCGTGATCGCCGACTTCACCGCCCTCACGGACGACGTGTCGATCGTCGTGTTCCGCCCGGCTTGACGGGCTGGCCGTGCGCGCCCTGGTGACCGGCGCCACCGGGTTCCTCGGCAGTCATCTGGCGAGGGCGCTGGTGGAGCGAGGCGACGAGGTTCGGGTTCTGGTGCGCCCCTCGAGCGATCGCCGGCGGCTGGCGGGCCTCCCGGTCGAGGAAGCGATCGGCGACGTCACCGACCCCGGGCCCGTCGCCAGCGCGCTCGACGGCGTCGATGCGGTGTTCCACTGCGCGGCCTACGTGGAGCTCGGGGCGCGCGACCCCGGGCGGATGCAGCAGGTGAACGTCGAGGGCACGCGCCACGTGCTCGACGCGGCTGGCGCCTCCGGTGCGCTGGTGGTGCACGTCAGCTCGGTGGCCGCGCTGGGACCGACGGGACGCGACCCGGTCGACGAATCGTGGTGGAACCCGGAGGTACCGTCGGTGGCCTACGAGCGAACCAAGCGTGAGGCGCACCTGCTGGCCCGGGTCCGGGCCGAGCAGGGGGCACGGGTGCGCATCGGCATCCCCGGTGGCATCTACGGGGCCGACGACGACAGTGAGATGGCCAAGCTCATCCGCACCTTCGTGACCTATCCGACCCCGGTCGGCTACATGCCGGAGCTGGTGCAGTCGCTGGTGAACGTCGACGACTGTGCGGAGGGCCTGGTGCGGATCGCCGAGCGGGGCGAGGACGGCCGGGAGTACCTGCTCTGCGCGGACGCAGTCACGTTCCGGGAGTGGTTTCGGTTGATCGCGGCCGGTGCGGGTCGCCGCCCGCCGGTCGCCTACCTCCCGACCGGCCTGGTGCGCTGGTCCAGCTCGCCGGCCGCCACGCTGGCCCGCTGGCTGGGCGGGAACCCGGGCCTGGTCACCGACACCATCGCGCTGGCCACCCGCCACCAGGCGTTCTCGGGAGCGCGGGCCCGGGCCGAGCTGGGTTGGGAGCCGCGGCCGCTGGCGGTGGGCATGGCCGAGATGGCGGAGGTCCTCAAGCGGGAGCACGAGCGCGAGCGCGCGGCGCGTCGAGCGGCTCGCGAGCGGGCCCGCGCCGCGCGCCGCACACCCTGACCGCACCAGGGGAGCGGGTGGTGTCGCATCAGGCGCGGCGACCGAGAAGCGCCAGGAGCTTGGTCTGCAGGTCGGCGTCGTCGGGCACCGGCACCCGGGTCCCGAAGTAGCCGCTCGCCGCCAGGGCATCGGCCTGCGGTTCGACGTCCGCGTAGCAGGCCTCGACCAGTCTGGGGTCGATGCGGGTGTCCTGCCCGGTGGCCCTCGCCACGTCCCAACCGTGCACCACCACGTCGACCAGGCGGTGCCCGGCGAACACCGCGCCGGGAACCGGACCGTAGGAGACCGCCACCGGGCGTTCCATGGCGCCAGGCTCTCGGAACGCCGCGGCCGCTTCCGCTGCTGAGCGGTCGTAGGCCCCGAGGGGGTCGTCGCCGAGCTGGTCCCCGTCGAAGCGCGAGCCGACCTCCTCGATGGTCTGGCCGTCCACCAGGGGCCGGACCCAGAGGTTCTCGGCCACGATGTGGTTCACGAGCTGCCGCACGTCCCACTCCGTGCAGGGCGTGGGGTCGTGCCAGCGCTGATCGCCGATGCCGGCGATCAGCGCTCGGGTGTGCTCGAGGGCCTGGGTGTGCAGCTCGGGTAGGTCTTCGACCATGGCGGTCTCCTTCCGTGGTCCCGGCTCCCCCTCTGGACGCCGGGCGGCGCCAGCGCCGTCCCGAGCGTGCCACACGACACAGCAGATCGCCGCGGTCACCCGTGCCTACCTACTGGTCGGTAGGGTAAGTTCAGCCGTGCCGGGCGCGGGCCGATGGTTCGCAGGTTCGGTGGCCCCCCAGAGAAGGACCGGATGCATCCGATGGAGACCCTCCCCCCGTCCCCTGCCGTCGACGACCTAGCGACCACGACCGTCGCCCCGGCTTCGCGCCGCTTCCGCCGCACGGCCTACGAACGGCCCGCCGACGAGCGAGTGAACAAGGTCGCCTCCATCCCGTTCGCGCTGATCCACGTGCTGGCGATCGCCGGCGTCGTGGTGTTCGGGGTGACGCCGAAGGCCTTGGCGCTGTTCGTCACCTTGTACGTGGCCCGGATCTGGTTCATCACCGCGGGTTACCACCGCTACTTCTCCCACCGCAGCTTCCGCACCAACCGCGTGTTCCAGTTCGTACTGGCGTTCGGCGGGGCGTCGGCGGCGCAGAAGGGGCCGCTGTGGTGGGCGTCGCATCATCGTGAGCACCACCGCTACTCCGACAGCGAGCAGGACGTGCACTCCCCGCTGCGCGGCTTCTGGTGGAGCCACGTCGGGTGGATCCTGTGCGACAAGTACAAGGACACCAAGACCGACCGCATCCGCGACTTCGCCAAGTACCCGGAGCTGCGCTTCCTCGATCGCCACGACTGGATCCCGCCCTGGACGCTGGGCATCGCGTCGTACCTCATCGCCGGCTGGCCCGGTCTGTTCACCGGGTTCTTCCTATCGACGGTGGTGCTCTGGCACAACACGTTCATGATCAACTCGGTGGCCCACGTCTTCGGCCGCCGCCGGTACGCCACCGAGGACACCAGCCGCAACAACCTCCTGCTGGCGCTCACCACCTTCGGCGAGGGTTGGCACAACAACCACCACTACTTCCAGGCCTCGGCCCGCAACGGTTTCTTCTGGTGGGAGGTGGACATCACCTACTACGTGTTGCGGATGCTGAGTTGGGTCGGGTTGGTGCGAGACCTCAAGGTCCCGAGCGAGCACGTGCTCTACAGCAACTGGGTGAAGGACGGCTCGTTCGACATCGGCATGTTCCGCTCCAACTGGGCCAAGGCCGCCGCCGCGGTGTCGAACACCCAGGCCGCCCTCGGCACGCGGGTGCGCAAGCGCACGGCGATGGCCGGCGAGGCGCTCTCCCACGGGCGGGAGGCGGCCGCGGCGTCGGTGCAGGCGAAGAAGCAGGCGCTGGAGGACTTCGTCCACGGTTCGCTGCAATCCGCGGAGGAGCTGGCCCGCCTCACCCGGCGCAGCCAGCGCGAGCTCGGTCTCACCGAGAGCTGACCGGGATAGGGTCAGCGTGGTGAGCGAGCCACGCTGGGCTGTCTCTGAGCGAGCACGTCGGGGCTACGACCGGGCGATCGACGTGCTGGAGCGGGCGGTGCCGCTGGCTCGGGCCGCGCTCACGATCGTGCAGGCGTGCGCGGCGGTCGTGGCCCTCTCGGCGGTGGCCGTGGTCGTGGTGGTCGTGGCCCATGATCCTCCCGGCACGTGGCAGACGTGGTTGGCCACGGCGTTGCTGGTGATGGTGCTCGCCATCGCGCCGCTCGTGTTGTGGTTCTTTGCCGCCCTGTTGCGCGAGGTGCTGGCGCTCCCGGCGCAGCTGCGGGCGCTGCCCGATGTGGGCTCCCGCTACGCCCGGGAGCTGGCGATGCTGGTGAGCGAGGCCGCAGGCCCGGGTGGGAGGGTGCGGCTGCGGAGCCTTCCCGGTGACTCGGTTCGCCTGGCCCGCCTGCTACTGCGGCTGCGCGACGACCTCCCGGCTTCGGGGGCGCTGCTGGCGTTGGTGCGGGTGCCGATGCTGGTGGCGGTCGCGGCCGCGTTCGTCGTCGGCGTGCTCCAGGTGCTTCTGGCGCCGGTGATCGTGCTGTCGATCCTCGCTGCCCGCACGCTCTGACAGGCGGCTCCGCACCGGCGGTGCTCGATCGGCGCGCTCGATCGGGACTCGCCGTCGTGGCGGCGGGCGGCCGAGCGCGGGTCAGTCTCGGAGGGCGCGGAGCTTCTCGGGACGGTGGATGGCGTTGACGAGCCGCACGGTGCCCGACTTGGAGCGCATGACCAGCGACTGGGTGGTGGCTGTGCCTCTGCTGAACCGGACGCCTCGCAGCAGGTCGCCGTCGGTGATACCGGTGGCGGCGAAGAAGCAGTTGTCGCCCGCCACCAGGTCGTCGGTGTCGAGCACCGCGTCGAGGTCGTAGCCGGCGTCGATGGCGGCCTCGCGCTCCTCGTCGTTCCGGGGCCACAGCCGCCCCTGGAGCTGGCCTCCCATGCACTTGAGGGCGGCGGCGGCGATGACCCCCTCGGGGGTGCCGCCGATGCCGAAGAGGATGTCGGCGCCGGAGTCGGGCCAGGCCGTCGAGATGGCCCCGGCCACATCGCCGTCGGGGATCAGGCGGATGCGGGCCCCGGTGGCGCGGACCTCGGCGATGAGGTCGTCGTGGCGGTCACGCTCGAGGATCACCGCGGTCACCTCTCGGACCGTCACCCCCTTGGCGTCGGCCACCGCCTCGAGGTTCTCGGTAGGAGACTTGGTGATGTCGATGACGCCCTTGCATTCGGGGCCGACCGCGATCTTCTCCATGTAGACGCAGGGCCCGGGGTTGAACATCGTGTCCCGCTCGGAGAGCGCGATGACCGACAAGGCGTTGCCTCGCCCCTTCGAGGTGAGGGTGGTGCCGTCGATGGGGTCGACGGCGATGTCGCACGCCGGAGGGGTGCCGTCGCCGATGCGCTCGCCGTTGTAGAGCATGGGCGCTTCGTCCTTCTCGCCCTCGCCGATCACGACCACCCCATCCATGGGCACGGTGCCGAGTACGAGGCGCATGGCGTCGACCGCCGCGGCGTCCGCTCCTTCCTTGTCGCCCGCCCCCACCCAGCGGGCGGCGGCCAGCGCCGCGGCCTCGGTGACCCGGATCAGCTCGAGGGCGATGTTGCGATCAGGAGCGTCTGCAGTCATGGCGGGTGACCCTAGTCCGCCCACCGTCGGTGCCAGGACGCCGGGGTGACGGGTTCGCTCCCTCGCGGACACAGGTCTGGACCACCCGGCGCCAACCAGCACTCGCAGAGCGGATGGGCCACTCATCGGGGCCCGCCCAGCTCCTCATCGTCGATGCCTGCACGCTCCGAGGGGATCTCCAGTCGGGGAGGCGGTGCCTCGAGCCTGAGATACTGGTCACATGTCCCGGCAGGAGTGGCAGCAGGCCTTCGAGGCGTCGCCGATCCGTGACGCGGACTTCGAGACGCTCTCGGGCCTCCCGCTGGCCCCGGTGTACGGCCCCGCCGACGGGGAGTTCCCGGGCCAGTTCCCCTACACCCGAGGCCCCTATGCCTCGATGTACCGGTCGAAGTTGTGGACCATGCGGATGTTCGCCGGGTTCGGCACCGCCACCGACACCAATCGCCGCTTCCGTGACTTGCTGGCTGCCGGGGGCACCGGGCTGTCGACCGCCTTCGACCTGCCGACGCTCATGGGCCGGGACTCCGACGATCCCCTCTCGGAGGGGGAGGTCGGCAAGTGCGGGGTGGCGGTCGACACGTTGGCCGACATGGAAGACCTCTTCGCCGGTATCGACCTCGGCGCGGTGACCACCTCGATGACCATCAACTCCCCGGCGGCGGTGATCTTCGCCATGTACATCGCCACCGCGGAGGGCAACGGCGTTCCCCGGCGCCGTCTCGGCGGCACCCTGCAGAACGACATCTTGAAGGAGTACCAGGCGCAGAAGGAGTTCGTGTTCCCGCCCCGGCCGTCGATGCGGCTGGTGCGCGACACCGTGGCCTTCTGCGCGGCCGAGATGCCCCGCTGGCACCCCATCTCGATCTCCGGGTACCACATCCGCGAAGCGGGCTCGACCGCCGCGCAGGAGCTGGCATTCACCCTCGCCAACGGCTTCGCCTACGTGGAGCTGGCTCGGCAGGCCGGCCTCGACACCGACGCGTTCGCGCCCCGCCTCAGCTTCTTCTTCAACGCCCACATCGACTTCTTCGAGGAGATCGCCAAGTACCGCGCCGCCCGGCGTCTGTGGGCCACCTGGATGCGTGACCGCTACGGCGCGAGCGACCCCCGATCCATGATGCTGCGCTTCCACACCCAGACCGCCGGGGTGTCGCTCACCGCGCAGCAGCCCGAGCTGAACATCGCTCGTACCGCGATCGAAGCCCTCGCCGGGGTGCTGGGTGGCACCCAGAGCCTGCACACCAACTCCATGGACGAGGCGCTGGCGCTGCCCACCGACAAGGCGGCTCGCATCGCCCTGCGAACCCAGCAGGTGATCGCGCACGAGACTGGCGTGGCACACGTCGCCGACCCGCTCGGTGGCTCGTGGTTCGTCGAGGAGCTGACCGACGAGCTGCAGCGGCGAGCCGAGACGATCTTCGACCACCTGCTCGACCTCGGCGGGGGTTCGATGCTCGAGGGGGTCTACGCGGGCATCGACGAAGGCTGGTTCCAGGGCGAGATCGCCGACGCCGCGTACGAGCTCGAGAAGAAGGTGGTGGCCGGCCGGCGGGTGATCGTCGGGGTGAACGACTTCGTCGACGGCGACGAGGAGCCCCTCGAGATCCTGCGCATCACCGCCGAGCACGAAGCGGCTCAGGTGCAGCGCCTGCGGGAGGTCAAGCGCCGCCGCGACGCGCTGGCGGTGAGCGCCGCGCTCGGGCAGGTCGAGGCCGTCGCGGCCGACCCCGAAGCCAACCTCATGCCGGCGCTGATCGACGCGGTGCGGACGTACGCCACGCTGGGCGAGATCATGGACACCCTGGCGAGGGTGTTCGGCCGTCACGTGGAAACCCCCCGCCTCTGACCCGGTCCAGCCCGCGAGCGGTGGCGCTCGGTCTGATCACCTGTTCGCTCATCGCGAGAACCCCGTCGGGAGGTCGGTGGGGCGCCCAAGGTTTCGACCACCGGGTGCTCACCACGGCGATCCAAAAGAGCTCGACGCACGGTGTCGATGACGCAAACCCCACGTCGAGGAGCGTTCACCGTCGCCTCGTACGGTGCGACGACGAGCGGCTCGGGGCCGCTCGTTCGGGGAAGCGCTGACAGGGAGAGTTGAATCCCGGAAGTGGTGTAGCGGCCGTAGGTCCGCCTGACGCGACGATCACCGCGTCAGCCTTTGCAGTCGACCCGCGGTCGAACCCGGTCAAGCGCACCTCGCTCGGTCGGATCAAGCATGAGGGGGCGCTTTTCGCCGAGGTGAGGGGGCATGCGGTCATCTACAGCGGTGACGAGGAGACCGGTGAGTACTTCTACAAGTTCGTGAGCCGCCCGGGCCGTGGCGGGACATCGTGAACGTCCAGCACGACTGGTGAGTCGACGACCTTGTGGGGGGAACTCGACGCCCGGGAACCCGCGTGCGGTGTCGAACTGGCCGGACTTCAGCCCCACCGGCCGGCCCCGCTCGGCAACCGTGGTGATCCGCAAGAGCGACGGCGGGGTCATCGGCACCTGATCCGTTCTGCATCCTCCGGCGCTCCCGCTCGGGTCCCCCCGGTCGGGCTCCTCTCGGGCTGCCCCGGTCGTGTGCAAGGCTGTCCGCCGTGACCACCAAGTGGTGCCAGAACTGCGGCAGCGAGTACATCGCCTCGGTCGAGCGGTGCCCCGACTGCGATCTGCCGCTGGTGGCCAAGGATCCCGAAGCCGACGACCCCGAGGTCGCAGGCGACCGCGCCGGCCAAGTGGAGTACGAGCTGCACGAGTGGGCCGTCGAGTCGCGGGTGATGCTCGAACAGCTCCTCGAGGGCGCCGGCATCCCCCGTGCGTGGGAGGGCACCGATCTGGTCGTGCCGGCGGTGTGCGAGGCGCAGGTGGACGAGCTCATCGAGCAGGTGCAGGTCACCACCCTCCCGTCGCTCGACGCGGACGCCCCCAAGGTGGTCTACGACCTCACCGACTGGTCGGAACAAGACGTCACCCGTCTGGCCGAAGCACTCGACACGCTGGTGGTGCCCTACGAGTTCGACATCGAAGGGAACCTGGTGGTGCTGGAGGTCGACGAGCAGCGCGTGGAGGACCTGCTCGACTCCATCGAGTACCCGGACGCCCTCAAGCCGGACGTCGACGTCGACGACAGCTACGACGGCGTCGACGTGATCGAGCTGCTCGGCGATCTCTTCGTCGCCACCGACCGCCTCCAGCACCACGCCCGCGACCACGAGGGGGTGCTGGCGTTCGTGAACGCGGCACCGGCGGTGGTCGGCCTCGACGTGCCGTTCGGCTTCGCACCGGCGGCGTGGAAGGACATCACCGGGCAGGTCGAGCGCCTGCGCGACGGCCTGGAGAGCGACACGATGTCCGATGAGGAGATCGAGCAGCACGCGGCCGAGCTGCGCGGCGTGCTGCGTAACTACGTGTGACGCCTGCCGGTGGGTAGGCGGGGCTCGTGGCCGGCCGCGGGCCGTTAGCGTGGAACCGTGGGCGTGCTGGCCGAGCTGGAGCTGTTCCACTCGCGACCCATCGCGCCCACCCGACGGGTGGCGCTCGGCCACCGGAACCTGCCGGTCGAGCCACCGCCGGGCTTCGGTGGGGTGCTGCTCGGCGGCGTGGTCGCGGCCCACATCGCCCAGCTCGACCCGGACCTGCACCCGGACCTGCTGCGGCTCACCATCCAGCTCGAGGAGGGCCGCCGGATCCCCCAGCCCCGCCTGCGGTACCGCCTCCAGACCGATCGGGTGGGGTTGAGCCGCACCCGGTTCCGGCTCGTCGGCCACGGGGACGACTGGGTCTTCGACTTCGAGCAGGGCTGCACGGCCGCCCAAGCGGTGCTGGGCGCGGTCTACGCGGCCGGCGCCATCCCGCCGCCGGTGCGCCACGTGGTGATGGCCACCTTGCGGCGAGGCATGCGCTGGGCCGGCCCGCTCGGTGCGGAGCTCATCGCTCACCTCGCCGGCTACGGCGCCGCGCACCCCGTCGCCGCGTTCGGTGACCCCGTGGCCTGGGCGCTCGGGGTGCTGGGCTTCGAACCGGTCCACCGCAACGGTGAAGCCGCTGCGGCCGGGGGCCGGAACGGCGCAAGGGGGGCAGCGAGCACGAACGGCGCGAGCAGTACGAGCGCGATCGTGGTTCCGCCCCGGGTGGAGATCCAGCGCCGCTTCCGTGACCGGCTCCGGCAGGTGCACCCCGACCACGGGGGCGAGACCGCCGAGGCGGCCCGGCGCATCGCCGAGCTGGCCGAAGCCCGACGCATCCTGATCGGCCGATGAGCCCACGGCCTCGCAGCAGCGCCCCCGGGGCGCTGCTGCTCACCCCGGGAGCGGGCGCGGATCGCGACCACCACACACTCGTCGCGGTCGCCGACGCAGTCGCGCCCCTGCCGGTCGCCCGCATCGACTTCCCCTACCGCCGGGAGGGCCGGCGAGCGCCGGACCGGGCACCGAAGGCCATCGCCTGCATCCGCGAGGAAGCCGCCGCGCTGGTGAGCGAGGCCGGCATCGCACCCGACCGGCTCGTGCTGGGGGGTCGCTCGTACGGGGGTCGCATGTGCTCGCTGGCCGTGGCCGAAGGGCTCCCCGCAGCCGGTCTGGTGTTGCTCAGCTACCCGCTGCACCCGCCGGGCAAGCCCGATCAGCTCCGCACCGAGCACTTCGGGTCGCTGGAGCTGCCCTGCCTGTTCGTGAGCGGCGACCGCGACCCGTTCGGCTCGCCGGAGGAGTTCGCCGACGCCATCGCCGAGATCCCTGGCCCGGTCACCCAGGTCTGGGTCAGCGGCGGCCACGATCCCCGCAAACAGGACGAGGCCATCGCGGATGCCGTCCGCACCTGGCTGGCGTCGCTCTAGCGCGTCGACCAGGTGGTGACGCTGGTGGTGCCGCCGGTCGCCTCCAGCGCGGCCTGGTACACGGGGCTCTGGCGTATGGCTCGGGACACGACGAGCTTCACGTCCGGGTCAGTGCGCGCCGCCCTCACCAGGTCGGTGAGCGAGCCGTGCTGCCAGTCGATGGCGGCTGCGGCTTCACGGGTGATGTTGACCTGCGTGACCGGGAACGGCTCGGGATCGTCGTTGACCGAGGGCATCGGCTCCTGGCAGATGTCGTAGGACTGCAGCTCGCTCCAGCGGGCGAACACGTCCGGGGTGATCAGCGCCGCCAGGTCCCAGAACCCCTGCACGTACTGCTCGTCGGTGTACTCGCCCACCGGCTCCACGTACATGGCCAGGTGGGTGCCCGTGGGCGACGGGGTGTAGCTGCCCTTCGAGAGGTCGATGAGCTGCCCCCGGGTGAGGCGCAGCCCCATAGTGGCCAGCGCCGGGTCGTAGAGGCGGCGCAGGGCGGCCACGTCGTCGGGAGGGAGCGGTTGGCTGCCGTCGATGGGAGGTAGCAGGGCGGCGGCACCCGCGGGGATGGTCGTCGAGGCGGTGCTGGCGGAGTCGCCGTCGCCTCCGCATCCGCCGGCGAGCGCCGCGAGGCCGGCCGCGGCCGCCATGGCAATCGCCCGGAGCGGGAGGCGGGCCGTCACGCCAGGATCTCGACCCGGATGCCGTAGGGATCCTGGATCGAGGCCACCAGCTTGTCGATGTCCTCGTTGCGGAGGCGGATGCAGCCGTTGCTGACCCGCTGGCCGATCTTGTCGGGCTCGTTGGTCCCGTGGATGCCGAGCTGGCCCTGGCCGCCGTTGAAGCTGGTGAGCACCTCCGAGAAGCCCGAGAGGCCGAACGCGTAGGTGCCGTACACCCCGTTCGGGTTCGGTGGCTTGAGCAGCTCGGTCGTGTAGTAGACGCCACCGGGCGTGGGCCGGTTCTCGCGGGCCACGCCGATCTCGGTGTCGAGCAGCACCTGATCGCCCGCGTACGCCTTGAGGTTGAAGCCGTTGAGATCGACCACGATCCGGTAGTTGTTGCCCTCGAGGCGGACGTCGGAGCGCTTCACCCACCCCTTCGAGCCGTTGGGTCGGATGGGCAGCAACACCTCCATCCAGTCGCAGTTGTCGGTCGGCTCGTTCGTCACCAGGAACACCATCGGGACCTCGATGGGCGGGTCGGTGTCGGTCTTGCGGGGCACCTCGAAGGTCTGCGACGGCGTGGTCGCGCCCGGTGCGGGGTAGACGTTGATGGACCCGGTGGTGTTCGCGTAGGCGACGTGGTTCGCGTACCCGTCGAGGCGTGGATCGCAGCTGGCGCTGGTCGCCGTCGTGGTGGTGGTGGTGGTCGGCTCGGCTTCCTCGACGGTGGTGGTCGAGCCCTTGCTGCACGCGGCCAGGAGCACGACCAGTGTGAGCAGGAGCGCGCCGAACCGGGCGGGGGAGGTGCGAGCCGGTGATCGCGACGGTCGGAGGGCGGGTGGGTGCACGAGGGATGATCCTACCGGCCCGGGCCGGGCTCACCGGGTCGCGGAGGGTAGCGCTCGGCGACGCTGTCCACGTCGAGCCCCTCGAGCGCCAGCAGATCCCGAGAGAGCGGCGCATCCTCGGGGTTGAGCTCCTCGAGCTCCATCGACGCCGTCTCGGGATAGAGGAACAGCACGAGGGCGACCACCACCACGGGGGCGATCGCCAGGACCAGCATGGCGTCCGACAGCGTGCCCAGCCGGTCCGAGAGCACCCCCGCCAGGTACAGGCCCGCAGCGCTACCGATCACGGAGAACAGGTTGATGATCCCGTTCGCCCGACCGCGGGCGTTGGTCGCGAACAGCTCCGGCCCGTACACCGCCAGCGCCGGGATGGCCATGGCCCCGAGCACCGCCGCGAGCACCGACCACAGCCAGATCGTCCAGCCCCGGTCGAGGTACATGAGCACGGTGAAGCCGACCCCCGCCGCCAGCCCGAACGCCCCGATCAGCCGCCGACCGCGGGCGTCGGCCAGGCGGCCTCCGGCGACGATGCCCAACCCGCCGGGGGTGTTGGTGAGGATGTTGAACGCGATCAGCCCCACGGCGCTGAATCCCCGGTCGGTGCGCAGGTACTCGTTCTGGAACCCGGAGGCGGGGGCCACGAACACCGCGAGGAACAGGCCGGACGCGGCCAGCAGGGCCAGCCGCCCGCGCGGCAGCCGCGGGCGGCGGTCTGCCGGGAGGCGATCCGGACGCTGCTCGCGCAGGGTGAACCGGCGGGTCTCGGGGAGGTGGCGGGCAACCCAGCGCAGGGGCAGCAGCGCCGCCAGCGGCACGACGTACAGGGCGCGCCAGGCTGCCTCGCTGAGATCGGCCACCCACAGCAGCGCCACTGCGGCGCCCGCGCCTAGTGCGCCAGCCATGGTCAACACCGACACTGCGTACGCGCGGGAGCCCGCCGGGGTCTCCTCCACCGCGATGATGCTGAACACCAGGGCCATGGCGGTGGAGAAGGCCCGGGCGACGGTCTGGCTGGCGCCGAGCCAGATCAGTCCGGGGGCGAGGGCGCCGGTGGCGGTGGCGATGCAACCGGCGACCGACGCGGCCAGCAGCACCCGGCGCCGCCCCCGGCGGTCCGCGATCGCGGCCACCACCAGCGCGCCCAGCGCGCCGATCCGCACCACCGACAAAGTGGCGCCGATGGCCGCGTCGGAGGCGCCGAAGTCCTGCTTGAAGAAGGTGTTGGTCTGGCTGAGCAGCGTGCCCAGGTAGCCGGCGACGAGCGCGACGACGCTCAGCAGGCCGAGTACCCTCGCCGCCCGCCGGTCGAGGCGCTGGGGCGGCGCCCACCACGGCGCCCTCTCACCACCCGGGTCGGTGCCCCGCCGCAGATGGCGGCGCAGCAGGCCGTGGAACAGGAAGGACCACACCGGGATCGCCAGCCGGAACTCGAACCGCTCGGTGACCGTGATCGGGCTGGCCGGGGCTGCGCCCACCCCGCGCTCGATCTCCACGGTGCGGCGCCACACGCTGAAGGGCCCGTCGTCGAGCTCGAACGCCCGGTCGGCGATGCGGCGCTCCCGCACGAGGTCATCGCGGGGCTCGAGGATCTTGTGGAGTTGGCGCTCGGTGACCGCGCGCTTCGCTACGACCTGGTGCACGCCGCCGCGAGCATACTGACCACCGTGGACCGCATCGCCGTACGCCAGTCGGGCCCCTTGGAGGGCACGGTCCCCATCAGCGGCGCCAAGAACTCGGTGCTCAAGTTGATGGCCGCGACCGCGCTGGCCCCGGGCGAGTTCCTCCTCCACAACGTGCCCGACATCGCGGACGTGACGTGGATGGGGGAGCTGCTCACCACCATGGGCATGACCGTCGAGCGCCCGGCCCCCGGCGACCTGCGGATCATCCACGACGGCACCCTGGTGCCGGAGGCCCCCTACGAGCTGGTCGAGCGCATGCGGGCCTCGATCGTGGTGCTCGGGCCGCTGCTCGCTCGCTACGGGCGGGCCCGGGTGGCCCTGCCCGGTGGCGACGACTTCGGCCCCCGACCCATCGACATGCACCTGCGGGGCCTGGAGGAGCTCGGCGCCAGCTTCGAGTTCGCCCACGGCTACATCGAGGCTCGGGCCGACCAGCTCATCGGCGCGAGGGTGCTGCTCGAGTTCCCGAGCGTGGGTGCCACCGAGAACGTGCTCCTGGCCGCGGTGCTGGCGAAGGGTACGACCGTCATCGACAACGCGGCCCGCGAGCCGGAGATCGCGGACCTCGCCAGCTTCCTCAACCGCATGGGCGCCCGGGTGCTGGGTGCCGGGAGCTCGACCATCCAGGTCGACGGCGTCGAGCAGCTCGCTCCCGTGGAGCACACCGTCATCCCGGACCGGGTCGAAGCGGCGACCTTCCTGGCCGCGCTCGGCGTGGCCGGCGGGGAGCTCCTCCTGGCCGGTGCCCGGCACGACCATATGGACATGTACGTCGCCAAGCTGGGTGAGATGGGCATGCGCATCTCTCCCGATAGCGAGGGGATCTGGGCGATGTCGGCGCGCCGGCTGCGTGCCGTCGACGTCTCGACCTTGCCGTACCCGGGTCTGGCCACGGACTACAAGCCGCTGTTCGTGGCCATGCTCGCCACGGCCGACGGGGTGGGCATCGTGACCGAGAACCTGTTCGCTGGTCGGTTCCGTTACGTCGACGAGCTGGTCCGGATGGGCGCCGACATCCGCACCGAGGGCCACCACGCGGTGGTGCGGGGTCGGCCGTTGCTGTCGGGCGCTCCGGTGCGGGCCCCGGACATCCGGGCCGGCGCAGCCCTGGTGGTCGCGGCGCTCAAGGCCGAAGGGGAGACCATCGTGGGTGACGCCCATCACATCGGTCGGGGCTACGAGCGTTTCGTGGAGAAGCTCCGGGCCGTCGGCGCCGACGTCCGGGCGTGCTGATCGGGGCCGGCGGAACACACCCGGCGGTGGCGGTGTTGGCAGAGATGGTCCCCCGCGAGGCAGCCTGAAGGAGCCATGCGCGCCCAGATCGAGCAGGTCATCGAAGCCATCCGCCCGGCCATCCAGGCCGACAACGGCGACATCTTCCTGCGCGACGTCGACGAGGAGACCGGTGTGGTGTCGGTCGAGCTGGTCGGCGCCTGCGTCTCGTGCCCCGCGTCGACGGTCACGCTCAAAGCGGGCATCGAGCGCATCCTGAAGGACCGGGTTCCCGGGGTCACCGAGGTGATCGACGTGGGCCAGGCGGCCACTGAGCTCGGCGAGCGACCGGTCAGCCTCTGACCCCGGTCGCGGCGTCACTACGCTTCGCCTCCGTGCCCCGCCCACGAGTCATCGACCCGGCCGAGCTGCTGGCCCGTGCCCGGGGTGGTGATCGTTCGGCGCTCGCCCGCCTGCTGTCGATCGTGGAGGAAGGCGGGGCGAAGGCCCACGAGGTCGGCCGGCTTGCCCACCCGCTAGGTGGCTCGGCCATCACCGTCGGGATCACCGGGTCGCCCGGTGCAGGCAAATCCACGCTCACCAGCGCGCTGGTGTCCCGGATCCGGGCGGCCGGGGAGCGGGTCGCGGTGCTGGCCGTGGACCCGTCGTCACCGTTCACCGGCGGCGCGATCCTCGGAGACCGGGTGCGGATGGGTGACCATGCGCTCGACGACGGGGTGTTCATCCGTTCCATGGCCACCCGCGGTCACCTCGGTGGGTTGGCGCTCGCCACCCCCCAGGCGGTGCGGGTGCTCGACGCCACCGGCTGGCCGTGGGTGGTCATCGAGACGGTGGGGGTGGGGCAGGTCGAGGTGGAGGTGGCCAGCGAGACCGACACCACGGTGGTGGTCCTCAACCCCGGTTGGGGTGACGCGGTGCAGGCCAACAAGGCGGGCTTGATGGAGGTCGCGGACGTTTTCGTGATCAACAAGGCCGACCGCTCGGGTGTGGCCGACACCCGGCGCGACCTCCAGCAGATGCTCGAGCTCTCATCCCCAGACGGCTGGTCGCCGCCGATCATCGACACCGTCGCCATCACGGGCGAAGGGGTCGACGAGCTGTGGCGCGCGCTGGGCGAGCATCGGGACTGGCTGGCCCGCAGCGGTCGGCGGCACCGGCGCCTCACCGAGCGGGCTTCGCGCGAGCTGCACGCCGTCGTCGCCGCCCGGCTGGCCGAGCAGGCGGAGCAGCTCGGGAGCGACGCGCTGTTCGATGAGCTCGTCGGGGCGGTCGTGGCCCGGGAGCTCGACCCGTGGACCGCCGCCGATCGGCTGCTGGCGTCGGGAGCCTGAGCGTCAGCTCTCGCGGCCGACGAGCGCGTCGCGGATCTGGGTGAGGAGCTGCACCTCGGTCTCGGCCAGCTCCTGCTCCTCTTCCTCGGCCTTCGATCGCAGCTTCTGCAGCGTGCTCAGGCCCTTGACCACGAGGAACACGGCCACCGCCACGATCAGGAAGTTGATGACCGCGTTGATGAACGCCCCGTAGCCGATATCGGTGTCTCGGATCCGGATCGACAGCGCGCCGAAGTCCGGCTGGTCGACGAGCGCTGCCACCAGCTGCATCAGGATGCCCTGGGCGAACGCGTTGACCACCTGGGTGAAGGCGGCCCCGACCACCACTGCCACCGCGAGATCGACGACGTTCCCCCGGGCGATGAATTCCTTGAACTCCTTGAACACGGCCCTCTCCTCTCTCTTCCGGACGTATGAGGGTCGCCCCGCAGTCTGGCCGCCGGCGGGGCGCGGCGGGCGAGCCGGGCAAGCCGTGGGGGCGAGGGCAGTACGGTGACGGCCATGACCGACGCTGCTCTCGTCCACCTCGACAGGCGCCCCGACGGCGTGGCGGTGATCCGCCTCGACAACGGTAAGGTGAACTCGCTGTCCACCGCCCTGCTCGGGAAGCTGCGGGCGGTGATAGCCGAGCTGGAGGCGGACCTGCCGGGCGCGGTGGTGGTCACGGGCAACGATCGGATGTTCGCGGCGGGCGCCGACATCTCCGAGTTCGGCGGCCCAGAGGAGGCCCGCGCGATCGGCGCCGCGTTCCTCGACGCCCTGAACGCGCTGGCAGACCTGCCCCGGGTGACCATCGCCGCCATCGCCGGCTACGCCCTCGGCGGTGGTTGCGAGCTGGCCCTGGCCTGTGACCTGCGATTCGCGGCCGAGAGCGCCCGGTTGGGGCAACCGGAGATCCTCCTCGGCATCATCCCCGGCGGGGGAGGGACCCAACGGCTGGCCCGGCTCGTCGGCCCGTCGCGAGCCAAGGACCTCATCTTCACGGGGCGGCACGTGCCGGCGGAGGAAGCCCTCGCCATGGGCCTGGTCGATCGGGTCGTGCCCGCCGGGGAGCTGCTCGAGACCACCCTCGGGTACGCGGCCGAGCTGGCCCGGGGGCCCGTGGTGGCGCACGGCTTGGCCAAGCGGGCCATCGACCGCGGCCTCGACATCACCCTCGACGGCGGGTTGCAGCTCGAGCAACAGCTGTTCGTCGAGGTGTTCACCACCGAGGACAGCCGCATCGGGGTGGCCAGCTTCCGGGAGCACGGCCCGGGCAAGGCGACCTTCACCGGGCGCTGAGCGCGGCCGTTCATCCGGCTCCCTCGACCCCGATTCGTCGCCGGCGCCGGTAGCGTCGAGATCGTGACCACAGGGATCGTCACCTGCTACCGGCACCACTACCGGCGCGCCGGCGTGACCTGCCAGCGGTGCGCCCGGCCGATCTGCCCGAGCTGCATGGTGCCGGCCTCGGTCGGCTTCCACTGCCCCGAGTGCGCCCGGGCCGGTGCGCAGCAGGTCCACACGATGCGCAGCCTCCGCGCCCCCTCCGGCGGGCCAGTCGTCACCCAGGTGCTCATCGCCCTCAACGCCGTGGTGTTCCTCGCCGATCTCGTGGTGGGAGGCGCGGCGTCGCTGTGGGCGTCTTCCTACAGTCGCATCAGCGAGTGGGGGTTGCTGGTCGGCGCTGCACTCGGCAGCAACGGGCAGCCGATCGGGGTCGCCGACGGCCAGTCGTGGCGGATCGTCACCAGCGGCTTCCTCCACGCCGGGCTGGTCCACATCGGCATGAACATGCTCGTGCTGTGGATCCTCGGCTCCCAGTTCGAACCGGCACTGGGCAGGGCCAGGTTCCTGGCCCTGTACCTCACCAGCCTCGTCGCGGGCGCGTTCGGCGTCCTGCTGGTCTCGCCGACCTCACCCACGGTCGGCGCCTCCGGCGCCATCTTCGGCCTGCTGGGTGCGGCGTTCGCGGCGCAACGGGCACGGGGCATCGATCCGTGGCGGTCGGGCCTCGGCGGCCTGCTCATCTTGAACCTGGTGATCACCTTCGCGGTGCCCGGCATCTCGGTCGGGGGGCACGTCGGTGGCTTGGTCGGCGGGCTTCTGGCGGGGTTCGTGGTCTTCCGGCTCGACGAGCGCACGCGCTCCGCGGTCCCGGCCGTGCTCGCGTGCGCGGCGATCACCGCGGTGCTGTGGGTCGGGTGCCTGTGGGCCGCCAGCCACTGGGCCGATCCGGTGCTCGGGTTCCTGCCGTCGCGCTAGCGCTCGACGCGCTCAGCCTTCGACCAGCCGTTTCAGGTTGCGCAGGTTGCGGGCCCAGATCAGCCGCAGCACCTCACCCCCGAGCACCGCCCCGAGCGCACCCCCGAACCACCACGGGAAGCTCAGGTCCTCGCGCCAGGTGAACCGGGTCCGACCCCCGGGCAGGCTGCGCAGCGTGAACCGCCCTCGGCCGGTGACCACCCCCACGTGCGCGACGCCCATGGCCCGCCCCGGTCGCCACTCGGTCACCTCCATGCGGTCGACGAGCCGGAACGGCCCGACCCGCGTATCGCAGTCGAACGTGGTCCCGACCCCCCGCCGACGGGCCGAGGTGAACCGGATCGCCTCGGCGTCGGCCATCCACTCGACGTGCGAGCCGATGTCCTCGATCGCCCGCCACACCACCCGCCGCGGCGCATCGATGGTGACGGCGACACGGATGGCGGGCACCCGCCCATGGTAGGGAGGCCCCCGATCGAGCGTCGCCGGGCGGCGCCGGCACCCTCGCAGCCTGCTCGGTGGCTAGCATCGCCGCCGAGCACCCGCCGGCGAGCAGCGATGCTCGCCGGCGCTCTGACAGGAGGACGAGCGGTGGCGAAGTTCGATCTGGCGGAGTTGGCGGCGCCGGCACTGGCTCGTGGTGAGGAGATCCTGGCCACCGTGCGGGTCAACTGGAACGGGATGGTCCCGCCGGCCCAGGTCACCACCGGCGCCGGGCTCGCCGGCCTGGGTCAGGCCGCCGAGCCACCGAGCCCCGATCAGCTCGTGGTGTTCCCTTCGGCCAAGCAGATGGCGCTGGTGCTCACCGGTGGCCGGATCCTGGCCTGGAGCCTCGGGCTGACCGGCAAACCGAAGCAGTACCTGGGCGAGGTCCCGTTGAGCGCCATCGCCGAGGTCCAGCTGGGGCAGGTGCGCTTCGGTGGTCTGATCCGGGTGGTCATGCGCTCGACGGCCCAGGTCGACCTGGAGGTCATGCGCGGCGAGGACGGCGAGGGGTTCTTCGGCCAGCTCCACCATCTCGTCGACGGCTCGTAGGGCCGGCAGCGGGCGTGGCCCCTCCTGAACCCGGTCAGCCGGTTCGGCGGGCGGCCGCGAGCTCGGGTGCGGCCTGCTCCGGGGCCACGATGTTGATCATCACCCCCGTGCCCTCCTCGAAGCCGGCCTGGCTGGTGATGTGCGGCAGGACGTGCACGTGCCAGTGGTACAGCCCCCGATCGTGGTGCGGCGCGGTGTGGAACACGAGGTTGTAGGCCACGTCGCCCACCACCAAGTCGAGCTTGGCCAGCGCGTCCCGCAACGCCCGCCCGACCGCCACCAGGTCCGCGGGTGACGAGTGCGCCAGGTGCGGCTCGTGTCGGCGCGGCAGCACCAGCATCTCGTAGGGCACACCGCTCCAGTACGGGCAGACCACCACCAGCCGGTCGGTGGCAGCGACGATCCGGTGGTGCTCGTGTTCCTCCACGGCGATCGTCTCGCACACCAGGCAGGTGCCGTGATGCGCGGCGAAGCCGGCGAAGTGCTCCTGCTCGGCGGCGAGCTCGTCGGGCACGAAGGGGATGCCGAGGAGCTGCCCGTGGGGGTGCTCGAGCGAGGCACCCGCCTCTCGCCCGTGGTTGACGATGGTCTGCGTGTAGCGGATGTCCGAGAGGCGGGCATGGTCCTCGAGGCGGTCCCGGATCGCGGCCATGACCAGCCCGGCCTGCTTGTCGCTCAGCGCCCCCCAGCCGGCGTGATGGTCCGGCGAGAGTACGAGCACCTCGTGGATGCCCACCGCTGGTGCCTCGGTGAAGATCGGCCCCAGCTCGGTCACGGTGAACGGGCCCCGGCCGCTGAACGCCGGGTAGAGGTTGGGCACCACCCGCACCGACCACTGGCCGTCGCGACCGTAGGTCTCGAGCGCGGGCGCGGTCGCTTCCTCGTTGCCGGGGCAGAACGGGCAGGGCCGGTCGTCGGAGGCCTGGACGGGGAGCCGCCGCGGGGCGAAGCCACCCGGACGAGCTGCCCGCCCGACGGCGACGGTCACCCAGCGCCCGTTGAGTGGGTTGAGCCTGAGCTGGCTCACGGCTGGCGACGCTAGCGCGCCGGTCCGGCCCGGTAGACGACCACCTGGTGCTCGCTGCCCTCGGTGAACGGCTCCCCGGCCCACGAGGCGTTCCTGCCGGCGAGGGACCACCCGGTGTCCCGGGCCAGCTCGTCGAGCTCGTCCGGGAGCAGGTAGTGGAGGCGCCACGGCCGCAGGCGCACGCCCGCCTCGGTGATCTCGATGTGCTGCCCGATCACCGAGCGATCGGTGGGGTCGAGGCGGGACGCGGTGAGTACGACCCGCTCCTCCTCGATGAGGCGGGCATCGACGCCCTGCGCGACCTCGGTGGTCTCGGGGAACACGATCGTCTCGACCACGAGCAGGCCGCCGTCGCGGACCACCCGGCGGGCATCGGCCAGGCACCGGCGCTGGGAGCGCTCGTCGGGGAGGTTGAACAGGGTGTTGAACGCCACCAGCACCACGCCGAAGGTGCGGGCCGTGAACGGCAGTGCGGCCATGTCGGCCTCCACTGTGGCCACCCGGTCCGCTCCCGGCTTGGCCCGCAACCTGGCGAGCATGGCCGCCGACGAGTCGAGGCCGACCACCGTCACGCCCCGGGCCGCGATGGCGAGCGCCAAGCGGCCCGTTCCCGTGCCGAGCTCCAGCACCGGCCCACCAGCGGCGAGCTCCTCGATCGTGGTCGCGCAGCTCTGCGTGCCGGGCAGGTCCCGGTACCAGTCGTCGTAGACGTCCGCGAAGGCGTCGCCGTAGCTCGCCGGTCGGTAGCCCTCCATGGGGCCAGTCTGGCGCGCCAGAATGAGCGGGCCCGCACGCCCGCGACGCCGGGCGCACCCGCAGGGACCGAGGAGGACGGTGGAAGCCGACGGGAACGCGCAGCGCCCCGCATCACCGTGGGTCGCGCCCGAGGCCGGCTCGGAGCGGCCCGGTGGCGATCGCCACCGGCGGGTCGCCACCCAGCGCCACGCCCGTCCGGAGCCGACGGTCCGGTCGCCGGTGCCGCTGCGCCCGATGACCGCCTCGGACATGCTCGACGGCGCGTTCCGGGTGATCAAGCTGCGGCCGAAGCGGGTCCTGGCCGCCGCGGCGGCGGTGGTCGTGCCCCCGCAGATCGTGTTGGCGCTCGGGCAGGGAGGTCTCGACCGCAACCCTCTCGCCGGCTGGCTCGGCTGGGGGAGCCTCAGCGTGGCCGGCTCTTCGACCGTGTCGAGCTGGGGCGTGCTGGCGTTCCTCGCGGGCACCCTGCTGAGCTCGTTGAGCCTCTTCTTCCTCGGCGGGGTGGTCACCGCGTTCGTCACCAACTGGGTGATGGGTCGTGACATCACGGCCCGGGACGCGCTGGCGACGTCGTTCCGCCGGGGTGGTCCGTTCATGGGTGCGTGGGCGATCCTGCTCCTGCCGAAGTTGGTGGCGGCGGCCATGTGCTACCTGCCGCTGCTGTTCTTCGTGGCCTTGGTCGTCGTCACCGCCCCCGCGATCACCGCAGAGGGGATCGGGCCGTGGGAGGGGATCCGCCGCTCTGCGTCGCTCATGGGCCGGCGGTACTGGCCTGCGGTGCTGGTCGTGTTCCTCACCTACCTGGTCGAGACCGCGCTGCGGTACTCGGGCCTGTTGCTCGGCCTGGTCACCCAGTTGCTCCCTGCGCCCGCCGACTGGATCGGCCTCGCGCTGGTCAACTCCGCGTACGGCGTGGTGGTGCAGACCGCGGTGGTGTCGGTGAGTGTGCTGCTGTACCTCGACGCTCGCATCCGCACCGAAGGTCTCGACCTGGAGCTGCGAGCCGCCGACGTGCTACCGGCCGGGGCCTGACGTGATCGAGCAGGTCCTGCGGGCGGCGCCCGCCTCGGCGGTGCTGCGGGGCATGCCCTCACCGGGGCCCGACGCGGACGCGGCCCGCCGCCGGGCGGAGGAGATCCTCTCCCGACCCGAGTTCGAGCGGTACCACGCGCCGCCACCGGGGTTCTCGTTGCCCGACCTGAGCCGGCCGGCGTCGGTGGTGGCCTGGATCGTGGTGGCCATCGTCGTCGCGGTCGTGGTGTTGGTGGTGATCCATCTCGTGCGCTCGCTGCAGCGTGAGCCGGCCACACCGGAGCAGACCGGGGTCGAGGTCTCCCTCGAGGAGCGCCGCCTCCGGTGGCGCGACTGGATCGGCGAGGCGGAGCGGCTCGAAGCCGCGGGAGACTGGAAAGAAGGGCTGCGGGCTCGCTACCGGGCGCTGGTGGCGCTGCTGGTCGAGCAGGGTGCCGTGCGGGATCTGCCCGGTCGTACGACCGGGGAGCTCAGGGCCGAGCTGGCGGAGCGGGTGCCACCTGCGAGCCCACCGTTCTCATCCGCCTCCGAGCTGTTCGAGCAGGCCTGGTACGGAGCCGTGGCGACGGGCCCGGCGGAGAGCCAGCGGTTCCGGGCACTCGCGGGTGAGGTGTCGGAGCGGACGGACCAGGGTACGCACCGGGCGCGCCGCCGGGAGCAGGTGTGATCCCCGCGGCGAGGCTGTCGGCGCGCCCGTTGCCCACCGGCGGCTGGCGGTCGCTTGGCGTGGTGGTGCTGCTCGGTGCCCTCGCCGCGCTCGCGTCGTCGCTGACCTCCGTGCCCCGGGCCGCGGCCTACGAGCCGGACTCCACCGACCCGTCCGGCACCAAGGCGTTGGTGATGCTGCTCGAGTCCTTCGGTGCCGAGGTCGACGTCGTGGCGGGCGGTCCGCCCCCGGACGCGCAGGTCGCGCTCATGCTGTCCAACGTGATCGCCCGGGAGGACGGGCCGGCTGTGATGCGCTGGGTGGAGGGAGGCGGGCGGTTGATCGTCGCCGATCCCTACAGCACGCTCGCACCCCCGCCCGAGACCCGGTCCTCGCCCTTCGCCACGACCAGTGGCCGACTGCGCAAGGGGCGATGCGAGATCCCCGCGCTCGATCAGCTCGCCGAGCTCGACGTCGGGCCGAGCTACTCGCGCTTCGAGGTGCCGGCCACCATGCAGGGGTGCTTCGACGAGGGACGCGGGGCCTTCGTGGTCGCCGGTCCCCGAGGGGAGGGCTGGCTCGTGTTCCTCGGTGGTGCCGACCAGTTCACCAACTCCCTACTCGCCGCGGCCGACAACGCGGGGCTGGCGGTGGCGCTGCTGGCGCCGCAGGAGGGGACCCGGGTGGCGATCCTCGACCCCAGCGGCGGCGTGCCGTCGGATCGCTCGCTGTTCGATGCGCTCCCCCGAGGCTTCTGGCTGGCCGTCACCCAGCTGGCGGTGGCCTTCGGGGTCTATGGCTGGTTCCGGGGCCGCCGCCTCGGACCGGTCATCGTCGAGCCCCAGCCCGTGCAGATCGAGGGTTCGGAGCTGGTGAGCGCGGTCGGGAACCTCGCCCAGCTCTCGCGGCGACCGGACCGCACCGCGGCGGTGCTACGCCGGGCCCTGCACCGGGAACTCGCCGAACGTCTGGGGCTGGGGCGTGACGCCACCCCGGCCGTCGTGGCCGAGGTCACCGCGGCCCGCACGGGGATCGACCGGGACCGCATCGCCGCTGTGCTCGCCGGCCCGGCGGTGGCCGACGACGCGCAGCTCGTCGCGCTGGCCGGCGAGATCGATCGCATCCGCAAGGAGGTTCTGCATGGACACTGACCCGAGGGGACCGATCCTCGCGCTCCGGGAGGAGGTGGCGAAGGTGGTGGTCGGTCAGGACGGCACGCTCAGTGGCCTGGTCGCGGCCCTGCTGGTGCGGGGCCACGTGCTGCTCGAGGGCGTGCCGGGCACCGCCAAGACCCTGCTGGTCAAAGCGCTCGCCGCGGCGCTCGACCTCGACTTCAAGCGCCTCCAGTTCACCCCCGACCTCATGCCCTCCGACGTGGTCGGTCAGGTGATCTTTGACGCGCACGAGGGAACCTTCCGTTTCCGCGAGGGGCCGATCTTCACCAACCTGCTGCTCGCGGATGAGATCAACCGGACGCCACCCAAGGCGCAGTCCGCGCTCCTCGAGGCCATGGAAGAGCGCCAGGTGTCGATCGAGGGGTCGACCCGCCCGTTGCCCGAGCCGTTCATCGTGGTCGCCACCCAGAACCCGGTGGAGTACGAGGGCACCTACCCGCTGCCGGAAGCGCAGCTGGACCGGTTCCTGTTCAAGCTGGTCGTCGGCTACCCGTCGGTCGAGCAGGAGCAGCAGGTGCTGCGCCGCCACGACGAAGGCCTCGACCCGCACGACATCGCCGCCGCGGGGGTGCGCGCGGTGGCCAGCGCGGCGGACCTGGCGGCGGCTGCCGCCGCGATCCGCGACATTCGGGTCGACCCGACGGTGCAGGCCTACATGGTGTCGCTGGTGCGAGCCACCCGGGAGGTGCCGTCGCTCTCGCTCGGGGTGTCCCCGCGGGGAGCCACCGCGTTGCTGCACGCGGCCAAGGCGTGGGCCTGGCTGGCGGGGCGGCCGTTCGTCACCCCGGACGAGGTGAAGGCCGTCGCCAAGCCCACGCTGCGCCACCGCATCCTGCTCCGGCCCGAGCTGGAGCTCGAAGGCGCCACGCCCGACGGTGTGCTCGACGGCATCCTGGCTTCCGTCCCGGTGCCGCGCTGATCGTGCTGGTCCCCACCCGTCGCCTGGCTGCGCTCGCCGCGCTCGCCGCGGTGGCGGTGCTCGTCCTGGGCTCGGAGACCGGGTTCTGGCTGGTCAACGGCGCGCTGGTGGTGGTGGCGGTGATCGACGGGCTGCTCGCCTCACCACCGGCGTCGGTGCGGATCGAGCGTGACCTGCCCGAGGTGGTCACCCTCGGCTCGCGCGCCCCGCTCACCTGGACGGTGACCAACCTGGGGGCCCGCCCGGTGCGGTTGGCCTTCGCCGATCAGCTCGCACCGTCCCTGCAGGCGGGCACCCGCCGGGCCCGGCTTCGGGTCGGTCCCGACCAGACGGCGCACGTCCGCACCGAGCTGGCCCCGACCCGCCGAGGCCGCTTCGAGGTGGAAGGGATGACGCTTCGGGTCGAAGGGCCGCTGGGGTTGGCGTCGCGCCAGCGCACCCGCCCCCTACCTGCGGTGCTGCGGGTCTACCCGTCGTTCCGGTCCCGGGCGGAAGCGGAGCTGCGCATCGACAAGGCCCGCATCGTGGAGGTCGGGCTGCGCTCGGCGCGCGGTCACGGCGGTGGGACCGAGTTCGAGCAGCTGCGCGATTACACGGTCGACGACGAGTTCCGCCGCATCGACTGGGCAGCGACGGCCCGATCCGGCAAGGCGATCGTGCGCACCTACCGGGCCGAGCGGAACCAGACGGTCATCAGCCTGCTCGACAACGGCAGGGTGATGGCCGGCAGGGTCGACGGCGTCCCGAGGGTGGAGCACGCCATGGACGCGGTCATGATGCTCACCGCGGTCGCCAGCCGGCTCGGTGACCGTGCCGGGCTGGTGGCCTTCGACCGCAGCGTGCGGGCGGTCGTCCCTCCAGGGCACACCCGCGACCAGCTCACCCGCGTGACCGAGGCCATGTACGAGCTCGAGCCCCAGCTCGCCGAGAGCGATTACCGGGGCGCGTTCACACAGACCCTGGCCCGGTTTCGCCGGCGGGCGATGCTGGTGGTGTTCACCGACCTGGTCGAGCAGGCGGTTGGCGAGACGCTGCTGCCCGCGCTGGGGTTGATCGCCCGCAGCCACCTGGTGGTGGTGGCCGCGGTGCGCGACCCCGAGGTGGTGTCCTGGGCCCGCTCCTCGCCGCGCGATGCGTCGGAGGCGTACCGCAAGGGAGCGGCGATCGTGGCCCTCGAGGAACGCCAGCGCACCACGGCCCGATTGCGCGGTGCTGGCGCGACGGTCGTGGACGCACCCCCCGGGGAGCTGGCCCCGCGGTTGGCCGACGCGTACCTGAAGGTCAAGGCCACCGGCCGCCTCTGACGGGCGGCGCTCCTCTCCAGCACCGACTCGTCGCCCCTTTTCAACTTCTGAACTGTTCACCGTGGCGCGGCCACGGAGCGCGCCACGATGAACAGTTCGAACAGGTGTGGCGCTCGAGCAGGCGTGGTGCCAGGACGACGCTCACCTGCTCGAGGCCGCGACGGGCAGCGCCCCTGCCACGCCAGCGGGTCGCTCCCCGAGCGCGCCGGTGAGACCCTGGGCGACCGCCGCCCGGCCCCTCCGCCACAGGTACGTGACGAACACCGCCCAGGCGGTGAGGCCGATGCCCACCCGCACCGCCGCCGGCAGGCCGCTGCCGGTCACGAAGCCCTCGATCAGCCCCGCGGCCACGAATGTGGCCACCAGCCCCAGCACGATCGCCGCCGCCCGCCGGCCTTCCTCGGCGACCGCCTCGCTGCGGAGCCGATCACCGGGGGCGATCAGCGCCCACCCGACGGCCAGCCCGGCACCACCGGCGAGCACGATGCCCGTGAGCTCCAGGGCACCGTGAGGCAGGATCAGGCCGAAGAAGCGCAGCGTGTCGCCCTCGCTGATCATCCACGCCGCGGCCTGACCCAACGACACCCCGTTGAACGCCAGGATGGCGACACCGGGGATACAGGCGATCCCACCCAGCGCGAATGCCATGAACCCGACCCGGATGTTGTTGGTGGTCACAGCGGTGAAGAACTGCGCGCTCGGCTGCTCCGAGTAGTACTGCTCGAACCGCTGCTCCACGTAGTCGGTGCGCTCCGCCGCGCTGCCGGAGGCGTCCAGCGCGGCCCGGCTGTTGAGCAGCCAGACCGCTACCAGCACGGCCGGCCCGAAGAAGGCCACCGCGGCGACGGCCATGAAGCGCCGGTTGTGCCACACCGCGGCGGGGAAGGTGGTGGCGAAGAACCGGACCACCGCCTGGGCCGTGCGTGGCCGCTTGCCGTAGATGACCTGCGCAGCGGCCGCCACCAGCTTGGTGAGGCGGGCGGTGAGGGCCGGATCGCGGAAGTAGGTCTGCGCGTAGGACAGCTGCGCCGCGCTGCGCTGGTAGAGCGCCACCAGCTCGTCGAGCTCGCCGTCCTCCAGGGTGGCCACCCGTTGGCGGGCGCGCCGGGTCAGCTCGTCGAGGCGGGCCCAGGTGGCCTCGTTGGAGCTGATGTAGCGGTCGATGTCCACCCACCCGTTACGGTAGTGGCCGACCTGCATGACCACTGCCCAGCCCTCCGGCATCGTCACTCCCGAAGCCGTCCTCCTCGAGTTCGACACCGCGAGCGCCGGCTCGCGCACCATCGCGGAGCTCATCGACCTGCTGGTGCAGGTCGTCACCCTCGTGGGGGTGTGGACGGTGGCGGGCATCGTCGCCGCCTCCAGCCCGTTGCTCGAGACCGCCGCCACCATCGCCGCGCTGGTGCTCACCTTTTTCGTGCTGGTCGGCTACCCGGCGGGGTTCGAGACGCTCTGGCAGGGTCGCACCCTGGGCAAGGCGGCGCTCGGCTTGCGGGTGGTCACCCGGGAAGGCGGCCCCATCCGCTTCCGGCACGCCGCGATCCGGGCCATGTTCGGTCTCGTGGAGATCTACGCGTTCCTCGGCTCGATCGCCGCCCTGTCGATCATCCTGACCCGCAACGACCAACGGATCGGTGATCTGGCGGCCGGCACCTTCGTGTTGCGGGAGCGCCGCGCGGCCTCGCGAGCGGTGGCCGTGAGCTTCATGCCCCCACCCGGCTACGAGGCCTACACCGCGTCGCTCGACGTGACCGCGCTGGCCGAAGAGCAGTACGGCTTGCTCCGCTCGTTCCTGCTGCGTGCCCCGCAGCTCACCATCCCGGCCCGGTACGCGCTGTCGGTTCGTCTGGCGGAGCCGGTGACGAGGTTGCTGCAACACACGCCCCCAGCGGGTGTGGGGCCGGAGGCCTTCCTGGCGTGCGTGGCGGCCGCGTACCAGCGACGCCACGGCGGCCCGCTGCCACCCCCTCCGTGGCGCCCGCCCCCGCCCTCCCCGCCGTCCCCTCCGCTCGCGCCCCCGCCGCCTGCGCCGCCGCCTCCACCCTCGCCGCCTGCCTGGCGCCCGCCACCACCACCGGCTCCCGCACCAACGGTCCCCCCGGGCACCACCTTCGGAGGGCCCGCCTCCCGGTCCTGAGGGGTTGGCCGTAGCCTTGAAGGGTGCTCGGCTACCTCGACCACGCCGCCACCACGCCGATGCGACCCGAAGCGGTCGAGGCCATGCTGCCGTTCCTGACCGAGCAGTTCGCCAACCCCTCGGGCGCGCATCGCCCGGCGCGCGAGGCACGCCGGGCGATCGACGAGGCCCGCGACACGATGGCTGAGCTGCTGGGCTTCGAGCCCGGTGAGATCGTCTTCACCGGTGGGGGCACCGAGGCCGACAACCTGGCGGTCTTCGGTGTGCACGATCGATGGGGTGGCACCGTGGTGTGCTCGGCGATCGAGCATCACGCCGTGCTCGACGCCATCGAGGCTCGAGGTGGGCGCCTGGTACCCGTCGACCCTCGGGGGGTGATCGACCTCGACGCCTTGGCCTCGATGCTCGACGAGACCGTCACCCTGGTCTCGGTGATGGCCGTGAACAACGAGGTCGGCACCATCCAGCCCCTTGAGCAGATCGCCGCGGTGGTGCGCGAGCGTGCGCCGCGGGCGTTGCTGCACACCGATTCGGTGCAGGGCTTCTGCTGGCTCGACCTGGCTCGGGTGACGGCGCCGTTCGACCTGGTGTCTGTGAGCGCCCACAAGTTCGGCGGGCCCAAGGGCGTGGGGGTGCTGGCCATCCGCTCCGGGGTCGAGCTGGCAGCCCGCCAGGTGGGTGGAGGTCAGGAACGTGGGCGGCGCAGCGGGACCCAGAACGTGGCGGGCATCGTGGCGATGGCGGTCGCGGCGGCGCGAACCGCGGACCAGCGCGACGACGAGGTCGAGCGGGTCACCAAGCTGCGCGACCGGCTGGTCGAGGGCCTGCTGGCCACGGTGCCGGGGATCGTCGAGACCGGTGTGTCCGCCGGCGCGGCCGGGCCGGACCGTTCCCACAAGGTGCCGGGCATCTGCCACCTGTGCATCCCCGGCGTCGACAGCGAGTCGATGTTGTTCCTGCTGGAGAAGGGAGAGGTGTTCGCATCGGCCGCGTCGTCGTGCTCCAGCGGAGCGGTGGAGCCCTCACACGTGCTGGCGGCGATGGGCCTTCCCCGGTCGCTCGCGCAGGGGTCGCTGCGCCTGTCGCTGGGATGGGCCAGCACCGACGCCGACGTGGACCGCGCCCTGGCGGTCGTCCCCCCTGCCGTGGAGCGGCTGCGTCTGTTCTCGGGCGGGGACGGCACGTGAAGGTCCTGGTCGCCATGTCGGGCGGGGTGGACTCCTCCGTCGCGGCGGCGCGGCTGCACGAGCAGGGCCACGAGGTCACCGGGGTGACCATGCGGCTCTGGGGAGGCGAGAGCGACACCGGCTGCTGCTCGGTAGCCGACGTCGACGACGCGCGCCGGGTCGCCCAGCAGCTCGGCATCGATCACCTGGTCTTCAACTTCGCCGACGCCTTCGACGAGCACGTGGTGTCGCCCTACGTCGACGCGCACCGTCGCGGGCTCACGCCGAACCCCTGCATCGAGTGCAACCGCCACCTCAAGTTCGACCACCTCCTGCGCCGGGCGGTCGCCCTGGGCTTCGACGCGGTGGCCACCGGCCACCACGCCCGGGTGCACGAGCGCCCCGACGGCACCCGCCGCATCCGGCGGGGAGCGGACGCCACCAAGGACCAGAGCTACGTGCTCTACATGCTCGGCCAGCGCGAGCTGGCGCGCACGATCCTGCCCGTCGGTGCGCTCACCAAGGACGAGGTGCGGGCCGAGGCCGCCCGCCTGGGGTTGCGCACAGCGGCCAAGCCCGACAGCCAGGACGTCTGCTTCATCACCGCCACGGGAGGGCGCCAGGCGTTCCTCGGTCCGCGTATCGGGCTGCGCCCGGGACGGGTCCTGGACCGGACCGGCCGGGAAGTGGGCCAGGTCGAGCACGTCGAGCTGGTCACCGTCGGCCAGCGGAAGGGTCTGGGCGTGGCCGGGGCTGGCGGGCCGCGGTACGCGATCGCGGTGGACCTGGTCCAGGGAACGGTCACCGTCGGCTCCCGCGACGACCTGCAGGTGAGCGAGCTCGAGGTGCGCGACGTCGCCTGGAGCGACCGACCCGTGACGGGGGAGGTGCTGGTGCAGTGCTCGGCGCACGGGGTGCCTCGCCGGGCCACGATCGGGCCGATCGAGGGGCGGGCCGTCGGCCCCGGGGCCGAGGTGCGGGTGCGATGGGCCACGCCCGAACGGCGGGTGGCGCCCGGGCAGAGCGTGGTCTTCTACGACGGCGACGAGGTGGTCGGCGGCGGCATCGCCGCCTGAACCGGCAGCCGGCGCCGGCGGGCCTCCTCCAGCATCCTGCCGGGCAGCGACGGGGCCACGAGCACCGCGTCGACCTCGATGGCCGCGGGGGCCGGTCGTGATCGGGGCGATCGCCGCGGTGGCAAGGGCGTGACGGTGACGGGCTCCGCGAACCGCAGCTCGACGGCGAGCCCCAAGGCGCCCACGGTCAGGTCGTGCGCGCCGGTGCCGGCCGGTGCCGGGCCCAGCCACGCCAGTGTTGATCGCCGCACCAGGAGGGTGTCGGCGAGCGCCAGCGGGTCCACGATCACCACCCCCGCCTGGGTGAACACCAGCCAGCGACGGGCCAGCGTGTGCAGCGCCCGCACCCCGGCGACCGCGACCGCCCAGCCGATCGCCGTGAGGGCCAGGCCGCCAGGCACCATCCCCGAGGCCACGAGGAGCGGCCCGGCAGCAGCCCCAGCCACCACGGCCACCCACACGGCTTGGATCGGTCCGAGCAGCAGCACGCCCGGAGCGCGCAGCGCCATCCGGCGCTCGTGGCCGTAGGACGAGCCGTCGATGAACACGTCGCCGGTCTGCGGGGCCAGCACCACCACCGCGGCCAGGGTGGTGATGGTCAGCGCCAGCGCCTCCTGCCAGCCGGGGGCGGGGAGGGTCACCACCGCCCACCCGATCGCCAGTGGGGCTGCGGGCACCACGACTCGCAGGGCGGTCAACGTGGTCGTGCGGGGCACGAGGGTGGCCACCAGGGTGAATGCCCAGACCGTCCAGGCCGCGACCGACGTGAAGGTTCGGAACCCCGTGCTCGCCGGGTTGAGCGCGGCGGCCAGCGTGGGGCCAGCGGTGAACGGCAGGGTGGCCCACAGCACGGCGCCACCCCAGCGGGCCACCACGTCGAGGACCTTGCGCATCGTGCGAGATTTGCTCAGCCGGCCGGCCGCTCGCTATTCCGGTGCTCATCGACCTGCTGCGGGGGACACAGCGGAAGGGGTGCTCGGATGGCCGATGACCGGAGGGTCGCCCTGCCGGTGGGCATCGCGACCGGCATCGGGAGCCTTCCGCACGTCGATCCAGGCGAGGCGGTCGAGTTCGTGCTGCGGCACGCGCCGAGGCTTCCCTTCGCCCCCTCCCTGCCGGCGCGCTCCAAGCGCGAGGGCATGGTCGGCCAGGCGGCGTCCGGCATCAGCGGGATCTCCGTCGAGGCGGACGGCTCGCTCTCCATCGACCACCGCGCGATCGACCCCGACGCACCGCTCGACGAGCGATCCTTCGCCGGCGACGCGTTCGTCGGGTTCCGGGCCTTCCTCACCGCCATGGCCGAGCGCAGCGGCCCCATCAAGATCTCCCTCACCGGCCCGGTGACCCTCGGCGTCGCGCTGCACGCCGCCGGCTTGCGGGCCTCGTCGGCGTTCGCGGTGGCGGGTGAGGCGGTGAGGCAGCGAGCCCGCGCCATGTTGCGCCTGGTGGGGGAGCGAGTGCCCCAAGCCGAGGTGATCGCCTTCGTGGACGAGCCGTCACTCGCGTTGTGCACCGTGCCGGGCTTCCCCATCGGCCCGGTGGACGCGGTGGATCTGGTCTCGAGCGCGCTCGCGGTGCTGGAGGCCGGCGCCACCACCGGGCTGCACTGCTGCGGTGAGGCCGACTGGCGGTTGCTGTTGCAGTCCGGGCCTCAGATCCTCTCCGTGCCCACAGGTGCAGGCCTCGAGCGAGCTGCGGGCACGCTGGCCGATTTCCTCGAGCGCGGGGGTTGGGTGGCGTGGGGTGCGGTGCCCACCGACCGGCCGGTGGGCCAGACCGTCGAGCGCCTGTGGCGGCAGCTCTCGGTGCTGTGGTGCGACCTGGTGGCCGGGGGCTGCGACCCGGGATTGCTGCGCACCCGAGCGCTGATCACCCCGGCGTGCGGCCTGGCCCGGCACGGCATCACCCAGGCGGAGCAGGTGATGGTGCTCGCCACCCGCCTGGCGCAGCGCCTCCACGACCAGGCGATCGGCGTCCGCCTCTCCGTCGGGGCCTGACGCGACGCGTCGGCGGGCCTTGCGGGTGCCGCGGTAGGGGGCGTCCGGGTCGGACGGGGGTCGGTACGATGCCCGCCGTGACCGAGGCCGCGCGCGATCCCGCCGAGCGCGTCCAGGAGCTCCGCCGGCAGATCCGCCACCACGACCGCCTCTACTACGAGCTGGACGCGCCGGAGATCCCTGACGCGGACTACGACGCGCTGGTGCGTGAGCTGCGCGCGCTGGAGGACGAGTACCCCGACCTGCGCACCCCCGACTCGCCGACCCAACGGGTCGGTGGCGCGCCGTCACCCGCGTTCGCCCCGGTCATGCACCGAGTGCCGATGATGTCGCTCGACAACGCTTTCGACGAAGCGGAGCTGCAGGCGTGGGGGGCCCGGTTGCAGCGACGGCTGACCGAGCTCGGCGACGGTCAGCGGGTCCATTTCGTGTGCGAGCTGAAGATCGACGGCGTGGCGATCTCCCTGCGGTACGAGCACGGCGAGTTGGTGCAGGCCGCGACCCGAGGTGATGGCCGGGTCGGTGAGGATGTGACCGCCAACGCGCGGGTGGTGCGTGACATCCCCGATCGGCTCGAGGGTGCGCCGCCCGTACTCGAGGTGCGCGGCGAGATCTACATGCCCATCTCGGTGTTCGAGCGGATCAACAAGGCGCAGGTCGAGGCCGGCCAGCGCACGTATGCCAACCCCCGCAACACCGCGGCGGGCTCGCTGCGCCAGAAGGACCCATCCGTCACCGCCACCCGGGAACTGTCGTTCTGGAGCTACCAGCTCGGTGAGGTGCAGGGAGGGCCGGCGTTCGCTACACACCACGAGACCCTGGCGTGGCTGCGCGACCTCGGCTTCCCGGTGAACCCCGAGATCACCGTGCTCGATGACCTCCCAGCCGTCTACGAGTTCTGCCAACGCTGGGAGGCGAACCGGCACTCGCTGCCTTACGAGATCGACGGAGTCGTGGTGAAGGTCGACGAGCTCAACGTGCGGGACCAGCTCGGTTCCACGAGCAAGGCGCCGCGCTGGGCGATCGCCTACAAGTTCCCACCCGAGGAGCGCACCACGCTGCTCAAGGACATCATGGTGTCGATCGGTCGCACCGGCCGAGCCACGCCGTTCGCGGTGCTCGAGCCGGTCTTCGTCGGCGGGTCCACGGTGGGTCTCGCCACCCTCCACAACGAGGACCAGGTGCGGGAGAAGGACGTGCGGCCGGGTGACATCGTGATCGTGCGCAAGGCGGGTGAGGTCATCCCCGAGGTCGTGGGCCCGGTGCTCGCCGACCGGCCGAAGGGCCTGCGGCGATGGACGTTCCCGAAGCGGTGCCCGGTGTGCGGCACCGAGCTGGTCCGCTTGTATGGCGAGGCCGACCGCCGGTGCCCCAACGAGCAGTGCCCGGCCCGGGTGGCGGGAGCGATCGAGCACTTCGCGTCGCGGGGGGCGATGGACATCGAGGGCTTGGGCGAGCAACGGGTGCGCCTGTTCCAGCAGCTCGGCATGGTGCACGACGTGGCCGACGTCTACCACCTCGACTACGAGCGGCTGCGGTCCCTCGAGGGCTTCGGTGATGTGTCGGTCGCGAACCTGCGCAACGCGATCGAGGCGTCCAAGTCGCGGCCGCTCGCGAACCTGCTGGTGGGGTTGAACATCCGCCATCTCGGTCCCGCGGGCGCGGAGGCACTCGCCCGTCACTTCGGCCATCTCGACCGCCTGCTCGACGCGTCGGTGGAGGAGATCGCGTCGGTGGAAGGCATCGGGCCGGTGATCGCCGAGAGCGTGCATGAGTGGTTCACGAACCCCGCCAACCGGCGCATCGTGGAGAAGCTGCGAGCCGCGGGGGTGAACTTCGAGGGGCCTCGGGTCGAGCAGGCACCGCAGACGCTGGCCGGCATGTCGGTGGTCGTCACCGGCACCCTGGCGAACTACAGCCGGGAGCGCGCCGAGGAGGTGATCAAGGCGCACGGTGGCAAGGCGCCGGGGTCGGTGTCGACGAAGACCACCGCGCTCGTCGTGGGAGAGGGACCCGGCGCCGCGAAGCTGACCAAGGCCAGGGAGCTCGGTGTCCCGATCCTCGACGAGGCAGGCTTCGAGCATCTGCTCGCGACCGGGGAGTTGCCATGACCATCGAGGCGATCGTGTTCGACTTCGGAGGGGTGTTCACCCCGTCGCCGTTCGACGCCCTACGAGCCGTCGGCGAAGAGGTGGGTGCGACCTTCGAGGATGCGCTCGACATCGTGTTCGGCCCGTACGACCGTGACACCGACCACCCCTGGCACCGGTGCGAGCGAGGCGAGCTGGATCTCGAGACGGCGAGAGCGGAGATCCGTGCCCTGGGGTCGGCGCGAGGCCTGGAGATCGAGCTGTACGACCTGCTCAAGTACCTGGCCAGCGATGACGGGGGCGTGCGCACCGCGGTCGTGGAACGCACCCGCCGCCTGCGGGAGCAGGGCTACCTCACCGGTCTGGTGACCAACAACGTCGCCGAGTTCCGCGAGTACTGGCGGGCGATGTTGCCTGTCGACGAGCTGTTCCATGCCGTCGTCGATTCCAGTGAAGTGGGCCTGCGCAAGCCCGACCCGGCCATCTACGAGTTGGCGCTCGCGCGGCTCGGTGGTGTCGCGCCGGAGCGGGCAGTGTTCCTCGACGACTATCCGGGCAACGTGGAGGCGGCCCGCCGGGTGGGCATGCACGGCGTCGTGGTGGGCAGCGACCCCGCCGGTGCGCTGGCGGAGCTCGAATCGCTGCTCGACGCTGCTACACCACGGTGAAGCACCAGGTGCGCACGTCCACCGCGGTGGGGTTGTCGACCGGCCAGAGGTGAGCGGTCAGGCAGGTCTCCCCGGCCGGCCAACGCTCGAAGGCCCGGCCCGGCCCCGGGGTGAAGGTGACGGTGTTCAGGCCCCGCTCGACGACGACCTGATCGAGGGGGAGGGGCACCCCGTTCACCGACAGCTCCGCCTGGTAGCCGGGGGCCAGGTCGATGCCGACGGTGGCCTGCTGGACGATCTGCGAGTCGTCGCTGGGGATCAGCGCCTCCACGCCCCCACCGGCCTGGCTCGGTGATCCACCCTCGCCCACCACGACCAGCACCGCCACCGCCCCGGCGACGACCGCCGCCACGAGCGCACCCACCCCCCACAGCCAGCGCGGGTACTGGACGCGGACCGGTCGGTCGGAGCTGGCGGAGGGGTCGGGGTGATCGTTCACACCCCCATTGTGTCGGGTCGGCTCCGGGTCGAGACCGCAGCCGGCGGGTGGGGGGACCGCCGCCGCGGGTACGCGAATGTCAGGCCTGTAACCACTACGTTGGAACGGTGGCCATCTCCCGCATGGTCGACCGGGTCGGTCAGGTGCTCGGAGGGCGCTATCGGCTGGTCGCCCCCATCGGCACCGGCGCGTCCGCGTCCGTGTACCTGGCCGACGACGTGACCTTGCGCCGGCGGGTGGCGGTGAAGATCCTGCACGACGCGCTGGCCGACGATGCGGCCTTTCTCAAGCGGTTCCGGGCCGAGGCCCAGGCGGCCGCGGCCATGAACCACCCGCACGTCATGGCGGTCTTCGACTGGGGCCAGGACGACGTGCCCTACCTGGTCACCGAGTACCTCGGGGGCGGCAGCCTCCGGGGGATGCTCGACCTCGGGCGTCGACTCGACCCCGCCCAGGCGCTGCTGGTCGGCCTGGAGGCCGCCCGCGGGCTGGAGTACGCGCACCGGCGGGGCTTCGTGCACCGCGACATCAAGCCCGCCAACCTGCTCTTCGACGAGGAGGGGCGGCTGCGCATCGCGGATTTCGGCTTGGCGCGGGCGCTCGCGGAGGCGGCTTGGACCGAGCCCATGGGCGCGGTGCTGGGCACCGCCCGGTACGCCTCTCCCGAGCAGGCGCGGGGCGCCACCCTCGACGGGCGCAGCGACGTCTACTCCCTCGGTCTGGTGCTCATCGAGTCCGTCACCGGTGAGGTGCCCTTCTCGAGCGACACCACCTTGGGCACCCTCATGGCCCGGGTCGACCGACCGCTCGCGGTGCCCGAGGCCCTGGGCCCGCTGGTGCCCGCGCTCGAACGGGCCGGCGAGCCCGACCCGGCCCGCCGGGTCGACGCGGCCGGCTTCGCCGAGTTGCTGATGGCGGCCGCGTCCGAGCTCGAGCGTCCCGCGCCGCTACCGCTGGCCGGTGCGATGGCGGTGGATCTGGCCGGGGGTGACGATCGTGATCCCACCACCCAGTTCGTGGCCGAGCGCCGGGTGCTCGGCGAGCTCGAGCCCGAGATCATGACCGCGCCACCAGGCACCACCACCGACGGCATCACGATCCTGCACGAGGGCGACGGCCAGCCCGAGACCCGCCGGGTCGAGCGCTCGCCGGCCGTGTCCCCGGGCCTGGGACGGGAGCGGCGCCGTCGCTGGCCCCTGGCGCTGGCGGTGCTCCTGCTGCTCGGTGCGCTCGCCGGCGCGGCTGCCTACTGGTGGTTCGAGGTCCGCGAGGTTGCCCACGCCGTGCCGGATCTCCTAGGCACGAACGTGGCCGACCTCGAGAGCGCGACGGCCGGCACGGGCTGGGTGGTGGAGCGCACCGACACCCGCCAGGACGGCACGGTGCCAGGCCAGATCGTGGCCCAGGACCCGGCGGCGGGCACCTCGCTCGTCGAGGGTGGCGTGCTGCGGGTCACGGTGTCGCTGGGCCCCACGCTGGTGGCGGTGCCAACGAACCTGCTGGGCATGCCCCTGTCGGAGGCCGAGGCCCAGCTCACGGCCGCCGGCCTGGCGGTGGGTGAGGTGACGAAGGTACCGAGCGAGGACGTCCCGGCGGGAGTCGTGGTGGCGCTCGGTGACAACGTCCCAGTGGAGTTGCCCAAGGGTGATCGGGTGCCGCTGGTGGTGTCGGGGGGGCCCCTGCCGCGCACCGTGCCCGACGGGCTCATCGGCCAGACCGCCGACGCGGCCCAGGCCCGGCTGGAGGAGCTGCGGCTGGTGGTCAAGCGGGTGCCGCGCTCCGACGAGACCGTTCCCGCGGGCGTCGTGCTCGAGATCGACCCGGGTGCCGGCACCATGGTGGCCCGCGACTCCACGGTGACCCTGGTCGTGTCGAGCGGGCCGCCGACCATCCCGGTGCCGGACGTGCGTGGCCTCTCCGCCGTCGAGGCGGCCAAGCGGCTGGAGGGCGCCGGGCTGGTGGTGTCGTCCACCCAGGGCTCCCCGGCCAAGCCGGTCACCGGCACCAATCCGGCGGCGGGCACGCAGGTGCGCCGGGGCAGCTCCGTGGTCATCATCACGGGCTGATCACCCCCCCGCCCCGGCCTCCTCCCGAACCGTTCATCCCGGCGCGGTCGACAGCCGCGGATCCATGAACAGTCCGCTGGGAGAGGCTGGGGGCGGGTCGTGATTGACCGAGCGGTCAAGTTATGGTGGCGAGCGTGCCTCCCGACCCCTCCACGACCTCCGCGGACGAGGCCGGGCAGCTCACCGTCGAGGCGCCGGGAGCCGACGAGGTCGCGATCGTGCCGTGGCCCTTGCTGTGGCGGGACCGCTTCCGGCGGCGGGCCGAGACCAGCGATCGGTACCCGTGGATCGTGCTCATGGCGGCGCTGTTCGGATTGCTCTCGGTCGGCTTCCTCATCACCGTGCTGTCGGTCTCGATCACCCGCATCGCCGATGATCTCGACACCACCCCGGACGTCCTCACGTGGGTGATCACGGGACCGATCCTCGCTTACGCGGTGATCGGTCCCGCCGCGGGCAAGCTCGCCGACCTCTTCGGCGCCCGGCGGGTCTACCTCATCAGCATCATGGGCGTGGGCGTCTCGGCTGCGCTCACCGCGGCGGCGTGGAACGCGGGATCGCTCATCGGCTTCCGGGTGCTCGGGGCGGCTCTCGGGGCGGCGATCGGGCCGGCGTCGATCTCGATGATCAACAAGTTGTTCCCGCCGCACCGGCGGGCGCTGGCGCTGGGCTACTGGTCGCTCGTCGCCGCCGGCGGACCGATGCTCGGTGTGGTGATCGGTGGCCGGGCGGTCGAGGCGTGGGGGTGGCGACTCATCTTCGAGGCGCAGGTGCCCCTGTCCCTGCTGGCCCTGGTCGTCGGATTCCTGGTGCTGCCCGAGACCGAGCGGCGCCACGACGTCCGCTTCGACGCCGCCGGCTCCGCGGTGCTCGCCTTCGCGGTCGGAGCGCTGCTCCTCGGCTTGAACCGCGGTCCGGTGCTCGGCTGGAGCAGCCCGGTCGTGCTGGGAGCGTTCGTGGTGTCGGCACTGGCGTCGGTCGGGTTCGTGTTGGTCGAGCAGCGGGTGCGGCACCCGCTCGTGCCGTTGCGCTACTTCCGGCGAGCGAACTTCGCGTTCCCGATCGCCAACCAGTTCTTCGCCAACTTCGCGTACATGGGCGGCTTCATCATCACCCCGCTGTTCCTGCAGAGCGTGTTCGGCTACGGCGAGGCCCGCACCGGGGATCTCATGGCCCCGCGGCCGCTGGCCTTCGCGATCGCCGGTCCGGTCGCCGGCTGGGTCACGGTGCGCATCGGCGAGCGGACCAACGCCGTGATCGGTGCCTCGTTGATCACCGCCTCCATGCTCGGCTTGGCCCTCGTCGAGCCGAGCTCCTCGGACTGGCTGATCGTCGGCGCGCTCGTGCTGTCCGGGGTGGGGATGGGCACCTGTGCGCCGGCCATGGCCGCCGCGGTGGCCAACGCGGTCGACGAGGTCGATCTCGGGGTGGTGGCGGCGGCCCAGCAGATGGTCGCCCAGGTCGGGGTGGTGGCCGGTATCCAGATCCTCCAGACCGTGCAGGCGGCCCGCGAGCCGGTGGCCGGTCTGGTCGGCTCGTACCACGCGGCGTTCCTCGCCGGGGCGATCGCGGCGGGCATGGGGGTGCTGTCAGCGCTGTTCGTGCGCAGTACCCACCGGGACCGGGCGCCCGAACGCGAGCGGGGCGCCCCGGAGGGCGCCCCGCCTGCCTTCGTCGTCACCGCTCGTCGGTGACCCTGCCTCCGCGGACCTCCACGGACGATCAGCGGCTCAGGCCGTGATCTCCTTGATCTTCTCGGCGATGGCCTGCGCGTTCGGATCCGGCGCGCCCTGCTGCATCGCCATCAGCTTGGTCATGTCGCCCTGGACCTTGACCTTGCCGGCCATGAACGCCTGCATGCCCGCCTGCGGGTTCTGGTCGACGAAGATGGCCTTGGCGGTCTCCCAGTCGACGGTCACCGTCAGATCGGGGTTCTCGAGGTGACCGAGGTCCATCTTGAGCTCACCGTCGGAGGTGTCCATGTGCACATGGATCTCCTCGCCGCCGTTGAAGGGCGCGTCGGTGATGATCTGGTTCATCCGCACGACGTGTGCGGGCGGGTTCGCTGGCGCCGGCGCCTCGTCACGGATCTTCTTCGCTGCTTCGATCCACTCGGGGCTGAGGAACTCGTACTTCTCGGCCACGGACACTCCTTCTGTGACTCTCTCTGCGCTGCCCACACCGGCCACGGACCGTTGCCGGAGCTGCCGCCAGTGGCGGCGGGAGACACGGTAGCGCAGGTGCCCCGAGCTTGCTTGACCGCTCGGTCAAGATTGGATCGGGGCTCCAGTCCACCGCTGGGAACTGCCGGCGCTCGTACCCCGCCGCGGGTGAGCGTCGGTGAGGCGAGGCGTGGCTGCGTGGGAGAGCTCGGTGAGGAAGCGGTGAGCGCGGGGCGCGACCAGCGGTTGGCGACCTGCCAGCGGAACCCGAAGTGGCAGCGTCCGCCGCTGTTCATCGACATGGCGGCGTGCATCAACTGCGACACCTGCATCCGCCACTGCCCCCCACCGTTCGGCGCCATCTTCAACCACGGGATCGACGTCGTCGTCATCCCCGAGCTGTGCTCGGGCTGCAGGGAATGCGTCGACCCCTGCCCTGTCGACTGCATCCACCCCGCCCCGGACTGGTCGTCCGCACCCGATGACTGGTGGGACGAGCCGGCCCTTCGCGACCCGTACCGCTAGCCGTTCGCGGAGGCCATCCGCCGATCCTACGATGGGTCGCCTATGTCCGAGCCGATCTCGCGGGCCGACGTCGCGCACGTGGCGCGGCTGGCCCGCCTCTCGCTGACCGACGACGAGCTGGACCTGTTCACCGGGCAGCTCGCCGCGGTGCTCGACCACGCCCGGGATGTCGAAGCGCTCGACCTCGACGACGTGGAGCCCACGACTCACCCCTATCCCTTGGCCAATGTCTTCCGTGACGACGAGGTCGCACCAGGCGTCGATCGCGACGAGGTGCTCGCCCAGGCGCCGGCTGTCGAGGATGGGCGCTTCCGGGTTCCCCCCATCCTGGGAGAGGAACCGTGAGCGCGCAGGAGCTGGCCGCGGCGATCCGAGCCGGCGAGCGCTCGGCCCGAGACGTGCTCGACGAGCACCTCGCGACCATCGAGGCCCGTGAGCCGCAGATCCACGCGTTCAACCTCGTGCTGGCCGACGAAGCCCGAGCGGCGGCGGAGGCGATCGACCGGCGGGTGGCGGCGGGCGAGGACCCGGGGCCCCTGGCCGGCGTGCCGGTGGCGTTGAAGGACAACCTCTGCACCCGGGGCACGCCCACCACCTGTTCGTCGCGCATCCTCGAGGGGTGGTGCCCCCCCTACGACGCCACCGTGGTGGAGCGGCTGCGGGCCGCTGGCGCGGTCATCGTCGGCAAGACCAATCTGGACGAGTTCGCGATGGGCAGCTCGACGGAGAACTCCGCCTTCGGCCCGACCCGCAACCCCCACGACGAGACGAGAGTGCCCGGCGGCTCCAGCGGCGGCAGCGCGGCGGCGGTCGCGGCGGGCTTCGTCCCGGTCGCGCTCGGCTCCGACACCGGCGGATCGATCCGCCAGCCCGCCGCGCTGTGCGGCGTGGTGGGGGTGAAGCCCACCTACGGGCTCGTGTCGCGCTACGGCTTGGTTGCGTTCGCGTCGTCGCTGGACCAGATCGGGCCTCTGACCACCACCGTGGCCGACGCGGCGCTCGTGCTCGAGGTCATCGCCGGCCACGACCCGCGTGACAGCACCTCGATCCCCGAACCGGTCCCTGCTCTCTCCGCGGTGCTCGACCACGGGGTGGAGGGCCTGCGCATCGGTGTGGTGTCCGAGCTGCTGGGCCAAGGGGTGGCAGCGGACGTGGTGGCGCGGGTCCACGCCGCTGCCGACGCGCTGGCGCGGGCGGGCGCGACGGTCGAGCCGGTGTCGGTGCCGGCTGTCACCTACGGCCTGTCCGCGTACTACCTCATCGCGCCGGCCGAGGCGTCGAGCAACCTGGCCCGCTACGACGGAGTGCGTTACGGGCCACGGGTCGACGCGGCGACCACCGGGGAGATGATGACCGCCACCCGTACCCGGGGGTTCGGGGCCGAGGTCAAACGCCGCATCATGCTCGGCACCTACGCCCTGTCCGCCGGCTACTACGACGCCTACTACGGCAAGGCCTTGCGGGTGCGCACCCTCATCGGGCGCGACTTCGCGGCGGCCTACGAGCACCATGACCTGCTCCTCTCGCCGACCTCGCCCACTACCGCGTTCCCGCTCGGGGACAAGACCGCCGATCCGCTGTCGATGTACCTCTCCGACGTGTGCACCATCCCGAGCAACCTGGCCGGCCATCCCGCGGTTTCCGTGCCGTTCGGGACGGGAGCCGACGGGTTGCCCGTCGGGGTGCAGCTGCTGGCCCCGGCCCTGCACGAGGCGACCCTGCTCCGAGCCGCCGCCGTGCTCGAGCTGGCGAGGGAGGAGGCGTCATGACCACCATCACCAGCGCGACCACCGGGCGCGAGTGGGAGTACGTGATCGGCCTCGAGGTGCACTGCGAGCTGGCCACCGCCACCAAGCTGTTCTGCGCGTGCCCGAACGAGTTCGGCGCCGAGCCCAACACCAACGTCTGCCCGGTGTGCCTGGGGCTCCCCGGTTCCCTCCCGGTGCTCAACCGCCGAGCGGTCGAACTGGCCATGCGGCTCGGTCGAGCGCTGCACTGCACCGTGGAACCGTCGGTGTTCGCCCGGAAGAACTACTTCTATCCGGACATGCCGAAGGACTACCAGATCAGCCAGTACGACCGACCCACCAACGTCGACGGCTGGCTCGAGCTGGCCGATGGCACCCGGGTGGGCATCGAGCGGGCGCACATCGAGGAGGACACGGGCAAGAGCACCCACGTGGGCGGTGGCGGGCGCATCCACGAGGCCGGGTATTCGTTGGTGGACTACAACCGGGCCGGGGTGCCACTGGTGGAGATCGTGTCCCGCCCCGATCTGCGTTCCCCCGACCAGGCCAAGGCGTACGTGAGCGAGCTGCGCGGCGTCCTGTTGGCCACCGGGGCGAGCGACGCGAAGATGGAAGAGGGGTCGCTACGGGTCGACGCGAACGTGTCCGTGCGCCCGGTGGGCGAGACGTCGTTCGGCACCCGCTGTGAGATCAAGAACCTGAACTCGCTGCGTTCGCTGGGGCGGGCGATCGAGTACGAAGCCCGGCGCCAGATCGACCTGCTGGAGTCCGGCGAGCGGGTGGTGCAGGAGACCCGGCACTGGGACGAGGAGGGTGGGCGCACCCGTTCGGGGCGGTCCAAGGAGGAGGCCGAGGACTACCGCTACTTCCAGGAGCCGGACCTGGTACCGCTGGTCCCCGATCCGGCGTGGATCGCCGCCATCGACGAGTCGATGCCGTTGCTCCCGGCCGACCGCCGGGCCCGACTGGCCGAGGTGGTCGGCGGGCCGTCGGCGGCCGCCACGGCGATCGCGATCGCCGTCGAGCGCGGCCTCGACGGGCTGGCGCTGCAGGCCATCGCCGCCGGTGGCGACCCCGGGCGGGTGCTGACCCACGTCGAGCACGACCTGGCGGTCGACGGCGCCGAGCGGCTCGACCCGGCGTCGCTGGCCGCGCTGGTGCAGATGGAGGTCGACGGCCAGCTCACGGCCACCCAGGCCAAGCAGGTGCTCGCCGAGATGATCGAGACCGGCAGCGACCCGGGGGCGATCGCCCTCGCCCGGGGCTTCGAGGCCATGGACACCGCCGAGCTGGAGGTCGTCGTCGATGAGCTCATCGCCGCGCACCCCGGCGAGTGGGATGAATTCGTCTCGGGCGACGACAAGCGTCGGGGCAAGTTGACCGGCTTCTTCGTCGGACAGGTCATGAAGGCCACCAAGGGCAAGGCCGACGGCAAGGTGGTGACCCGGCTCCTCGAAGATCGGCGTGCAGGCAGCAACTAGGGTTTGCGCACCCCCGCCCGGGGGGCTCGACGAAGGAGAGGTCCATGCGCAAGCTGGGTGCGCTGTTGCTCGCTGGTCTGTTTCTGGCCGGTCTGGTGGGCTGCAGCAGTAAGAAGAGCGACACGACGACGGAAGCAGGAGGTCGGGAGACCGCCGGGACCTCGGCGGAGACCGAGAGCGCCGAAGGGGAGGGGGGTTCGGGTGACAGCTCCTCCGGTGACAGCTCCTCCGGTGGCAGCGCCTCGACGGACGAGCTCGACCTCAGCAACCTCGGCGGGCTCGGCAACTGCCTCGAGATCGGGGCGGCCTACGCGAGCGTCCACCTGAACGCCTTGGGCGCCGGCGACGAGCAGACCAGGGCCGAGCTGCAGAAGGCGCTCGACGACCTCGAGGGTGAGCTGCCCGACGACATCCGCGACGACCTCCAGGTGATCGCCGACGGGATCTCGAGGAGCAAGAACCTGGTTGAGGTCGGGGAGTTCTTCGACAGCGAGGAATACACGAAGGCCAACGCGAACATCGAGCGGTACATCAACGAGGAGTGCGGCACGAGCGGGTGATCTCCACGCGGCCTCGTAGCCACTCGAACCGGTCAGCCGGGGTGTCGGGACGTGCCCGTCCGGCTGGTCGGTTCGAGTGGGTGGACCGGTGACCGGTCCGGGCCGACGACCACCCACTGCTCACCGGCGAACCGCAGTCCCAGGGTGACTGCTCGCACCCCCATGAAGATGATCAGCGCGCCCCACAGCCAGCCGATCCCGCCGTCGTAGAGCAGCACGCCGATCGCCGCCGGGACGAAGGCCACGACGGCCACCACCATCGCCCAGGCCAGGTAGCCAAGGTCACCCGCGCCGATCAGGATGCCGTCCAGCGCGAACACGAACCCGTTGAGCGGCTGCATGATCGCCACGAACACCAGCAGGAACGACGTGAGGCTGATCACCAGGGCGTCGTCGGTGAAGACCTCGGGGAGCGCCCAGCGGGTGAGCAAGACCCCCGCGCCGAGCACCACGCCGACCACGATGCTCAGCTCGATCATCCGCCCTGCCGCGGCCCGGGCCACCCCTGGCTCGGCGGCGCCGAGGAACCGTCCGGTGAGCGCCTGGCCGGCGATCGCCAGCGCGTCGAGGGCCAGCGCGAGGAGGCTCCAGATCTCGAACGCGATCTGGTGGGCAGCCACCTCCGGGGACCCGATCCGGGTCGCCACGGCGGTGGCGAGGAGGAACGCCCCCCGCAGCGCGGCCGTGCGGATGAAGAGGTCGCGACCAACGGCGACCAGCCGGCGGAGGCTGTGCGGGTCGGGTCGCAGGGGCACCCTGTGACGGCGGACCGCACGCCGGACCCACAGGACGTACACCGCCGCCGAGCCCCACTGCGCGATCACGGTGGAGAGCGCCGAGGCGCCGATGGCGAAGCCGAGCCCGATGATGAGCACGAGCTCGAGGCCCAGGTTGAACGCCGCAGAGCACACGGCGACGAGTAGCGGGGTCCGGGTGTCCTGCAGGCCGCGCAGGTAGCCGGTGCCGGCGAGTACCACCAGCATGGCGGGGATGCCGATCAGGCTGATGCGCAGGTAGGTCAACGCTTCGGTGCGCACGGATCCGCTGGCGCCCACCAGGGCGACCAGCGGTCCGGCGAGCGCGTAGCCGGCAACGGCGAGGACCATCCCGACGAGCATCGCCAGCCACATGCCCTGTACGGCCTCGTGGGCGGCTCGGCGCTCGTCGCCCGCCCCGAGGAGGCGGGCCACCGAGGCAGTGGTGCCATAGGCCAGGAAGATGAACAGCGAGTAGCCGATCAGCAGGATGCTGCTGGCCACGGCCAGCCCGGCGAGGGGCTCAGTGCCCAGGTGCCCGACCACCGCCGTGTCGGCGAGGACGTAGAGAGGCTCGGCCATCAGGGCACCGAGCGCGGGGAGGGCCAACCTCAGGATCTCGGCGTCGTGCGGATCGCGCCGCAACGGATGTCTCACGGTGCGTGGAGCATGAGTCGGAGCAGGGACGGACGGGTAGGGAGGCGGGCAGGTCTCGCGGCGCGAGTGGCCGGCGGGGGAGCCTAACCTTCGGGGCATGACGAACCCCATGAAGCCCCGCTCGCACGAGGTCACCGACGGCTTCGAGCGTGCGCCCGCCAGGGCGATGCTCCGAGCGGTGGGCATGACCGACGACGACTGGGACAAGCCCCAGATCGGGGTGTGCTCGTCGTGGAACGAGGTGACCCCCTGCAACCTGCCCTTGGACCGGCTGGCGAAGCGGGCCAAGGAGGGCGTGCGGGCGGCCGGCGGGTTCCCCATCGAGTTCACCACCATCGCGGTGAGCGACGGCATCTCGATGGGTCACGAGGGGATGCGGGCGTCGCTGGTCAGCCGGGAGGTGATCGCGGACTCGGTCGAGACCATGATGCACGCCGAGCGCTTCGACGCCATGGTGACCTTCGCCGGCTGTGACAAGTCGCTGCCGGGCATGCTCATGGCCGCGGCCCGCCTCAACCTGCCATCGGTGTTCGTCTACGGCGGCTCGATCCTGCCCGGCAACTGCAACGGCCAGGTCCTCGACATCGTGTCGGTGTTCGAAGCGGTGGGGGCGCGCGCCGCCGGCGAGATCACCCAGGAGGAGCTCGACCGGATCGAGCGCAACGCGTGCCCCACCGAGGGGAGCTGCGGCGGCATGTTCACCGCCAACACCATGGCCTCGGTCGGCGAGGCGCTCGGCATGTCGCTGCCGGGCTCCGCCTCGCCCCCCGCGGTGGACCGCCGCCGCGACGACATCGCCCGGGCCAGCGGCGCGGCGGTCGTCGAGCTGCTGCGCCTCGGCATCCGGCCCCGGGACATCATGACCAAGGCCGCGTTCGAGAACGCCATCGCAGTGGTGATGGCGCTCGGCGGCTCGACCAACGCGGTGTTGCACCTGCTGGCCATCGCCAACGAAGCGAGGGTCGAGCTCGAGCTGGACGACTTCAATCGGGTCGCGGCCCGGGTCCCGCACATCGCGGACACCAAGCCCCACGGGCAGTACCACATGACCGACATCGACCGCATCGGTGGGGTGCCGGTGGTCATGCGAGAGCTGCTCGAGGCCGGTCTGCTGCACGGTGACTGCCTGACCGTGACCGGCAAGACCGTGGCCGAGAACCTCGCTGCGCTCGATCCGCCCGCTCCGGACGGTGAGGTGGTGCACCGGGTACGCGACCCCATCCACGAGGTCGGAGGCATCGCGGTGCTCACGGGCTCCCTGGCGCCGAAGGGCGCGGTGGTGAAGGTGGCCGGGTTGGACTTCGACCGCTTCGAAGGCGTGGCCCGGGTCTTCGACGGTGAGGCGGCGGCCATGGAGGCCATCCTGGCCGGGAGGATCGATCCCGGCGACGTGGTGGTCATCCGCTACGAAGGACCCAAGGGCGGGCCGGGCATGCGCGAGATGCTGGCCGTCACCGGTGCGATGAAGGGCGCAGGCCGGGGCGCCGACGCGGCGCTGGTGACCGACGGCCGGTTCTCCGGTGGCACCCACGGGTTCTGTGTGGGCCATGTGGCGCCCGAAGCGGTTGACGGCGGGCCGATCGCCTTCGTCGAGGACGGTGACCGCATCGTGATCGACGCCGATGCGCACACCATCGACCTGCTGGTCGAGCCCACCGAGCTCGAGCGTCGCCGCCTGAACTGGAAGTTGCCTGAGCCCCGCTACACCACCGGTGTGCTGGCCAAGTACGCCCGGCTGGCGCAGGGCGCGGAGCGCGGTGCGATCACCGAAGCCTGAGACGGAGGTTGCCTCGGCGCCGGGGCCGTGGCACGCTGGTGGCGTCATGAGCACGCCCCGGGCCCTCGTAGTAGTCACCTAGCGCACGCCGCCCGAGCTTGCCGCGTGCGCGTCGTCGACCTCCCGATCGGGAGGTCGATGCAGTTTTCGGACCGGTACGGCAGCGCCCCGAGCGCCATCGCGAGACCCACCACCGACAGGAGCAGTGAAGGAACGGAGATGACCACACCGAGCAGCGGCAGGCGGATGGACGGCGGCCGGGCCCTCATCAAGGCCCTGGAGATGGAGGGCGTCGAGACCATCTTCGGGCTCCCCGGCGGCGCCATCCTCCCCGTCTACGACCCGATCATCGACTCGCCGATCCGCCACATCCTCGTGCGTCACGAGCAGGGTGCCGGCCACATGGCCGAGGGATTCGCCCATGCCACCGGCCGTCCGGGGGTGGCCATGGTGACCAGCGGCCCCGCGGCCACCAACATCGTGACCCCGCTCTGCGACGCCTACATGGACTCCGTGCCGATCGTGGTCATCACCGGGCAGGTGCCCTACGCAGCCATCGGCACCGACGCGTTCCAGGAGTGCGACACCACCGGCATCACCATGCCGGTCACCAAGCACAACTTCCTGATCAGCGACGCGCAGGACATCCCCCGGATCATCCGCGAGGCGTTCCACATCGCCACCACCGGTCGCCCCGGCCCGGTGCTGGTCGACGTGCCGAAGGACATCGTCGATCCGAAGAACCCTCGCTCGGCGATGGACTGGTACTGGCCCGAGGAGGTCGACCTGCCCGGCTACCGCCCCGTGACCGCTGGCGACCCCGAGGCGATCCGCCGGGCGGCCGAGCTGATCCTCGCCGCGGAGCGGCCGGTCATCTACGCGGGAGGCGGGATCCTCAAAGCCCGGGCCGCCGAGGTGCTGCGCGAGCTGGCGGAGCTGACGGGTATCCATGTGGTCACGACGCTGATGGCCCGGGGGGCGTTCCCCGACGACCATCCGCTGGCGCTGGGCATGCCCGGCATGCACGGCAACTACACCGCGGTCACCTCGATGCAGCGGTCCGATCTGCTGATCGCCCTGGGCAGCCGCTTCGACGACCGGGTTACCGGCAAGGTGCCGGCCTTCGCCCCCGAGGCGAAGATCATCCACGTCGACATCGACCCCGCGGAGCTGGGCAAGGTGCGCCGGCCCGATGTGGGCATCGCGGGTGACGCCCGGCTGGTGATCGAGGCGTTGATCGAGGCGATCGGCGAGCTCGGCGGCCCGTCACGCCAGCCCGATCGCCGGGCGTGGGGCGAGCAGATCCGCGAGTGGCAGCAGCGCTACCCCCTCACCTACCAGCCGTCGGAGCCGGGCGAAGCGCTCAAGCCGCAGTTCGTCCTCGAGACGTTGCGGGACAACACGCCCGACGACTGCATCGTGGCGTCGGGGGTGGGCCAGCACCAGATGTGGACCAGCCAGTACTGGAAGTTCAACCACCCCTACACCTGGGTCAACTCCGGCGGGCTCGGCACCATGGGCTTCGCGGTGCCGGCCGCCATCGGGGCCAAGGTGGGGCGTCCCGACCGCATGGTCTGGGCGGTCGACGGCGACGGGTGCTTCCAGATGACCGCGCAGGAGCTGGTCACGGCGGCGAGCGAGCGCATCCCCGTCAAGGTGGCGATCTTGAACAACGCCTATCTCGGCATGGTGCGCCAATGGCAGGAGATGTTCTACGAGGAGCGCTACTCGGAGGTCTACCTGTCACCCGACCTGCCCGACTACAAGATGTGGGCCGAGGCCATGGGCTGCATCGGGATGCGCGTCGAGTCGCCCGAGGAGGTCCTGCCGGCCATCGAGAAGGCGAACGAGATCGACGACCGGCCGGTGGTTATCGAGTTCCGCACCGACAGCCGCGAGAAGGTGTACCCGATGGTGCCGGCCGGGCTGAGCAACGACGAGATCATCGTCGACCCGGCCCACGGGGAGGGAGGTCACTGATGAACGTGGCCCCCGATCGTGGCGCCTCAGCGAAGCACCACATCTTGACGGTCCTGGTGGAGAACAAGCCGGGGGTGCTCACCCGGGTGGCGGGCCTGTTCGCCCGCCGGGGGTTCAACATCTACTCCCTGGCGGTCGCCCCGACGGAGGACGATCGTTTCAGCCGGATCACCATCGTGGTCGACGTGGAGTCCGCCCCGCTGGAGCAGATCATCAAGCAGCTCGACAAGTTGATCAACGTGGTGAAGATCGACGAGCTGGCTCCCGGCGAGGCGGTCGAGCGCGAGCTGCTGCTGGCCACCGTGGCTGCGCCTCCAGAGGTGCGGGGTCAGGTGATCGAGCTGGTCGGGGTGTTCGAGGGGCGGATCCTCAGCGTCGGGTGGCGCGAGCTGACGGTGTCGCTGGAAGGCTCACCGAGCAAGCTCGACGACTTCGAGGAGCTGATCGGCAACTACGGGATCGTCGCCCTGCAGCGCACCGGTCGGGTCGCGCTGCCGAAGCTGGAGCGCCGCACGCCGGACATCGAGGACCCGCCCGCCTGAGCGTGGGTCCTCCGCTCGGTCGCCCGTCACCGGCGCTGGTGCGCAACACCCGAGCGCTGCTGGCCGCGCTCGGCATCGCCTTCGCCGTGGCGTTGCTGACGGGCTCGGGCTCGACCACGGCCAGCGGAAGGCTCGGAGGCGACTACCCGTCCTTCTATGCCGCGGGGAAGCTCCTGTTGGAGGACCCTTCCAGGCTCTACGACCCGCAGGCCCAGGCTCGCGAGCAGCAGGGACTCTTCGGCGACGAGCGTGACGGTGGGCAGCTGTACTTCGCCTACCCGCCCTACGACGCCCTCCCGTATGCCGCGCTCGCCCAGCTGCCCTATCGCCTCTCCTACGCGGTGCACACCGCCGCGATGGTGGCGGCCGCGGTGGCCGCCCTCTGGCTGGTGCGTCCGATGGCACCGCTGGTCGATCGGTACTTCGAGCAGACGGTGCTGGCCGCGCTGGTGTTCTACCCCTTGTTCAAGGGGGTCACGGGCGGGCAGAACACCGCCCTGGTGCTACTGGCGGTAGCCGCGTTCGCCCGGGGGATGTGGGACGGGCGTGAGCTGCTGGCTGGGCTGGCGGCGGGCGGGCTGCTGCTCAAACCCCAGTACGCGGTGGTGTTGGTGGTGGTGCTGGTGGTGACCCGCCGCTGGCGCTCCCTCGGCGTGGTGGCCGCTGCGGGGGTGCTCGCGTACCTGGCCGGAGCCGAGCTGGCGGGCTGGGGTTGGGTGGGTGAGTGGCTCGACCAGGTGAGCTGGCTAGCCGAGGCCGACGCCCCCGCCAACGGGCACAACGCCATCTCCTTCCTGGGGGTGGCGGAGTCGCTGTGGGGGTTCGGCGCCCCGGTGGCCCAGGTGGTGGGATGGGGTCTCGCCGCGGTGGCGGCGTGCCTGGTCGCCGGGTGGTGGTGGCGCGCGCCGCGCTCGGCCGTGCCGGCGCTCATGGCGGTCACCGCGCCGGTCGTGCTGCTGGTCGCGCCGCACGCCATCTACTACGACGGCGGCCTGCTCGTGCTCGCCTTGGCGATCCTGGCGGCAGGCTTCGCCACGTCCACCCGCACCAGGTGGGCGGTAGCCGTCGTCTACGGCATCTCGCTGCTCCAGCCGTGGTCGAACTCACTGCGAGTGGCCCCGGTGTTCGTGGTGACGGTCGGGGTCCTCGGGTGGGCCGCGGCCCGATGGACGGCGGAGCGCCGAGCTGCGCGGGTGCCCGGCCCGGGCGCTGCCGGCGCTGCGGGCGCGCACCCGCCGATCACCTAGATTCGTAGAGCCGCTCGCGGGTGCGAGCCATCACTGAAGGGAAGCGACTGGTGGCCAACATCTACTACGAGAAGGACGCCGACCGTTCCGTCATCGCCAACCGGAAGGTGGCGATCATCGGGTACGGATCACAGGGGCATGCGCACGCCCTGAACCTCAAGGACTCGGGCATCGATGTGCGCATCGGGCTGCGCGAGGGATCGAGTTCGCGGGAGAAGGCCACCGCTGCCGGGCTGAAGGTCGCGTCCATCGCGGAGGCTTCGGCCGAGGCGGACCTGATCATGATCCTGGCGCCCGACACGGAGCAGAAGGCCATCTACGAGCGCGACATCGCGCCCGGCCTCGACGACGGTGACGCGCTGTTCTTCGCCCACGGCTTCAACATCCGCTTCGGTCGCATCGTCCCGCCGGCCGGGGTCGACGTGGTGATGGTCGCTCCCAAGGGCCCCGGTCACCTCGTGCGCCGGACCTACGAGGAGGGTGGCGGCGTGCCGTGCCTGCTCGCCGTCGAACAGGACGCCACCGGCAAGGCCAAGCAACTCGGGCTCGCCTACGCGGATGCCATCGGCGGGGCGCGAGCGGGGGTGATCGAGACCACCTTCACCGAGGAGTGCGAGACCGACCTCTTCGGTGAGCAGGTGGTGCTGTGCGGAGGCACCACCGCCCTGGTCCAAGCGGGGTTCCAGACGCTGGTCGACGCGGGGTACCAGCCCGAGATCGCGTACTTCGAGTGCCTCCACGAGCTGAAGCTCATCGTCGACCTCATGTACGAGCAGGGCATCTCCGGGATGCGCTACTCGATCTCCGACACCGCCGAGTACGGCGACTTGACCCGTGGCCCCCGGGTCATCAACGACGCCGTGAAGGCGGAGATGCGGGTCATCCTCGAAGAGATCCGCTCGGGGAAGTTCGCCGAGGAGTGGATCGCCGAGAGCGAGGCCGGCCGCCCCAACTTCCTGGCTCTGGAGGCGGCGGGCAAGGAGGCCCAGATCGAGAAAGTGGGTGAGCAGCTCCGGGCGATGATGCCCTGGATCAGCGCGGGCAAGACCCGCGTGCAGGACGCCTCCGGCGGCCAGGGCTGACCGCCCAGGCGAGCTCGTTGGGTCGCGGCGCTCGCAGACCTTAGGCTGGCGCCGCTTCGCTGCGACCACACCGCCCGAGGAGGATCCGCCATGCCCGAGTCCGAGTGGGGGTTCGAGACCCGCCAGATCCACGCAGGTCAGGAACCAGACCCGGCCACCGGCTCCCGCGCGGTGCCCATCTACCAGACCACCTCGTACCAGTTCCGCGACACCACTCACGCCGCGAACCTCTTCGCCCTGGCCGAGGTGGGCAACATCTACACCCGGATCATGAACCCGACCCAGGCGGTGTTCGAGGCCCGGATCAACAGCCTGGAAGGCGGCTGCACCACCGCGATCGGCATCCCTGGTGCGCTGGCGCTGTCGAGCGGTCAAGCGGCGGAGACCTTCGCCATCCTCAACCTGGCCGAGCACGGCAGCCACATCGTGTCCTCCGCGGCCCTCTACGGCGGCACCTACAACCTCTTCCACTACACGCTGCCCAAGATGGGCATCGAGGTCACCTTCATCGATGACCCCGACGACCTCGACGAGTGGCGTGGGGCCATCCGCGACAACACCAAGGCGTTCTACGGGGAGACGATCGGCAACCCCCGCAATGACGTCCTCGACATCGAAGGTGTGTCGGCCGTCGCGCACGAGGCGGGCATCCCCCTCATCGTCGACAACACGGTGGCCACGCCGTGGCTGATCCGCCCGCTCGAGCTCGGCGCGGACATCGTCGTGCACTCGGCCACCAAGTTCATCGGTGGGCACGGCACGTCCATCGGCGGCGTGATCGTCGACGGTGGGTCGTTCGACTTCTCCGCCAGCGGGAAGTTCCCGATGTTCACCGATCCTGACCCCAGCTACCACGGGCTCGCCTACTGGCCGGCGCTCGGCCCCGGCAGCTACATCCTCAAGGCCCGGGTCCAGCTGCTGCGCGACATCGGCGCCGCGGTGTCGCCGTTCAACGCCTTCCTGTTCCTGCAAGGGCTCGAGACGCTGAGCCTGCGCATGGAGCGCCACAACGCGAACGCCCGGGCGGTGGCCGAGTTCCTGGCCCAGCATCCGCAGGTCGAGCGGGTGCAGTACGCCGGCCTGCCGGGATCACCGTGGTACGAGCGGGTCCAGCGCTACACCGGTGGCCGGGGTGCGGGCTCGGTGCCGGCGTTCGTCATCAAGGGAGGGGTCGAGGCCGGCCGGCGCTTCGTAGAGGCGCTGGAGCTGCACAGCCACGTGGCCAACATCGGCGACGTGCGAAGCCTGGCCATCCACCCGGCGACGACCACGCACAGCCAGCTCACCGAGCAGGAGCAGCGCGACACCGGGGTCGAGCCGGGGCTGGTGCGCCTGTCGGTGGGTCTGGAGACGATCGAGGACATCATCGCCGACCTGGAGAAGGGCTTCGCCGCAGCAGGATGAGCCCTGGCGGCCGCGGCCGTCGTCGTACCGCTTCGTCAGGGGGAGACAGCGGCCGATGGCCACCGACCATCGGGGGCATGGCAGTTCGCGCCGCGTCCAGGACCGCCCGCTCGATCACACTCGAGGTGGCGGGGACGAGATCCCGCCATCCATGAACGGAGCCGGCGCTGGCCCCGCTCGCCGAGTCCGCGGCCGCGGCGCTCACCGCTGCACTCGACTCCCTCGGCTCGGCCACCTGAGCGGACGGCGAGCCGCGGAGTCGAGCGAAGCTGAACCGCGTTGAGCTAGCGTCCTCCGCCATGCGCTCACCGTCGAGAACTTTCACCGCTCTCCTGCTCGTGGCCCTGATCGCCGCACCAGCCGTCGCCCCCACCACCAGCTCGGCCGCCGAGGCCCCACTGGTGGTGTCGGGCTACTCCGACGATCGGGTCGATTCCGGTTGGGGGCTCTTCTCGTTCTGCGGAGATGACCTGCGAGCCATGTTGAGTGACACCGCGAATTTCGGGGCCGGCGGCGTCGTCGAGCGGCCCATCTCGCTCCCCAGCCCCGGGGTGGACACCGTCACCCCCGGCTCGCTCGACGGAGTCGACGTCTTCTTCACCGGCTGGGTCCAGACCAGCACTTACACCGCCGAGGAGCGAGCGGCGCTGTTGGACTTCGTGCTCGGCGGGGGCGCGGTGATCGCCACCACCGACGACACCAACCACAACATCGCCGATCTCTTCGGCCTCACCCTGGCCGACAGCGGCTATTCGTCAGCCACACCCGTCGCCCCGGCCTCCCCGCTGATCAACGGTCCGTTCGGGACGGTGACCACGATCACCTTCTCGGGTAACCAGGGCATCTACTCGGGGCTGGGCGCCGCCTCTGCCATTGCCCAAGCCGACCCAGGTCTCGGGCCCGCCGTGGCGTTGCTCCCGCCGGGTGCGCTCGGGCCCGGCTCCGGTCCAGTGGTGCTGGTCGCGGATGTCGACGTCTTCTCCACCGCGGACGTCTCTTGCGTCGACGGTGCGGGGATGGGCGCGGTGGCCAACTCGGTGTTCGTTCGCAACGTGTTCGCCTACCTGGCGTCCCTCTCGGGAACACCGACCACGACGACCACCTCCCAGCCGGTCGAGTCGTCCTCCACGACCACCACGACCGCCGGGGCGACGTCGGTCCCACAGGCGACGCCACGGTTCACCGGCTGAGCCCGGCCCATGTGATCGCGCCGCCGGGCGCCGCGCGTTCACATGGTCTCGGCGAAGCTCACCTCACCCGAGCCGCGCAGCACGTTCTTGAGCAGCTTGCCGGAAGCGTTCCGGGGCAGCTTCTCCGTACGTAGCTCGACGTACGCGGGCACCTTGAAGTTGGCCAGCGTCTCGGCCACCCACGCCTGCACGTCGCGCTCGGTCAGGGTGCTACCGGGCACCACCTCGATGACCGCCTTCACCTCCTCGCCGAGCTCGGGGTGCGGCACGCCGACAACGGCGGCGTCCGCGATCTCGGGGTGCTGCACCAGGCGCTGCTCGATCTCGACGCAGTACACGTTCTCCCCGCCGCGGATGATCATGTCCTTGGCCCGGTCGGTGATGTAGAGGTAGCCGTCGGCATCCAGGTGACCGATGTCGCCGGTGTGCAACCACCCGCCCTCGTCGAGGATCTCCGCCGTGGCCTCGGGCTTGCCCCAGTACCCGGGCATGACGATCGGGCCCTTGATGAGCACCTCGCCGGTCTGGCCCTGGGGCACGTCGTTGCCGTTGGCGTCGACGATGCGGATGTCGACCACCGGCACCGGCGGGCCGACGGAGGCCGGCTTGTCGATGGCGTCCTGCCCGTTGATGACGGTGGCCACCGAGCTGGTCTCGGTGAGGCCGTAGGCGTTGGAGGTGCTGCGGACGTTGGGGAACGTTTCACGCACCATCCGCTGCAGCTCCTCCGCCGAGGGGCTACCGCCGAAGGCGACGGAGGTGACCGTGGAGGTGTCGTAGTCGTGACGGCCCTCGAACTCGCACACCCGCCACACCATGGTGGGCACCGTGGCCCAGATGGTCACCTGCTCGTCCTGGATGAGCTGGAGCGCCTTCGCAGGCTCGAACCGGCCTTCCGGGATGACGAGCTTCACCCCCCCGAGGGTGCCCACCACCAGGCTCGAATGGCACCCGGAGACGTGGAACAGGGGCGAGGTCAGCAAGGCTGCCGTCTGTGTCGGGGCACCGGCGCGCAAATCGGGGGTCGAGCCCGGGTCGGCCATGCCGGCGGCGACCGTGTTGTAGACGGTGTTCTGGAGGTTGGCGACCATGTTGCGGTGGGAGGAGATGGCCCCTTTCGGTCGCCCCGTGGTGCCGCTGGTGTAGAAGATCACCGCGTAGTCGGCCTCGTCGATCGGCGTGTCGGGGAACGCCGGTGTGGGGTTCACGGTGAGCTCGCCGAACCGGCGCAGGCGCGGGTCGTCCCCGACGTCGGCGGGCTCCGCATCGATCAGGTACACCGCCTCCAGCTCGGGCAGCTCGCCGAGCGAGCCGGCGATGCGGGCGATGCGGTCCCGGTCCGCCACCAGCACCCGAGCGCCCGAGTCCCGCAGGCCGTAGAGGATCTCGTCGGCCTTCCACCAGCCGTTGAGCCCCACCAGGATGGCGCCGCTGTTCACCGTGGCCCAGAACGTGAGGCACCACTCGGGGTTGTTCGCAGACAGCACGGCCACCCGGTCGCCGTGGACCACGCCGACATCCTCACGCAGGTGGTTGGCAACGGAGTTGGCCAGCCGGAAGAACTCCCCGAAGCCGATGCGCCGGTCGCCGTACACGATGAAGGGTTGGCCGTCGCCGCGGCCCGCCGCGATCTCAGCCACCGCCCGGAGGTGCGGCAGACGGTCCTTGTAGATCTTCATCTCGACGCCGTCGATGGTCGCGGTGACGACCTCGAAGGCACCTCCGGGGCCGGTGAGCAGCTCCCTGATCTCCGCGGTCGTCGCCATCGTCACTCCCTCAGCGCGCCCACCACATGGTCGATGCAGTGCGTCAAGGCTTCCACATCGGCCGGCTCGATGGCGGGGAACAGCGCGATCCGGAGCTGGTTGCGGCCCAGCTTGCGGTACGACTCGGTGTCGACGATGCCGTTGCGGCGCAGCACGCCGGCCACGACGTTCGCGTCGACCGCGTCGTCGAGGTCGATGGTGGCCACAACGTGGCTGCGATCCTCGGGGCGCTCGACGAAGGGGGTGGCATGGTCGCTGCGCTCGGCCCAGCCGTAGATGATCTCCGCCGAGGTGTCACAGCGCGAGGCCGCCCATTCGAGCCCGCCGTTACCGTTGATCCACTCGACCTGTTGCACGGCGAGGAAGATGGTGGCCAGCGCGGGCGTGTTGTAGGTCTGGTCCTTACGGCTGTTCTCGAGCGCGATCGAGAGGTCGAGCGAGGCTGGGATCCATCGCCCCGAGCGGGCGATGCGCTCGATGCGCTCGAGCGCCGCGGGCGACACCGCCGCCAGCCAGAGGCCGCCGTCGGAAGCCAGGCACTTCTGGGGCGCGAAGTAGTAGACGTCGACCTCGGTGGGGTCAAAGCGCAGCCCGCCGGCGGCCGAGGTGGCGTCGACCAGCACCAGGGCCTCGCCCGCGGAGACGCCGGGCGGCCGGGCTGGGGTCATGGCCACCCCGGTGGAGGTCTCGTTGTGAGTGAGCGCGTACGCGTCGACGTCCGGCGTGGGCGTCGACTCGGGATGGGTGCCGGGTGGCGAGTCGATCACCTCCGGCTCGTCGAGGTGGGGCGCGGCCGCGACCGCGGCGGCGAACTTCGCCGAGAACTCACCGAACGAGAGGTGCTGGCTGCGGCGCTCCACCAACCCGAACGTGGCCGCGTCCCAGAACGCTGTGGTGCCACCGTTGCCGAGGATGACCTCGTAGCCGTCGGGCAGCGCGAGGAGCTCGGCCAGGCCGTTGCGCAGGGCGCTCACCATGAACCGCACGGTCGCCTGCCGGTGGCTGGTGCCGAGGTAGGTGGTCTTGGCCGCGGCGAGCGCGTCGACCGCTTCGGGGCGGACCTTCGAAGGGCCGCACCCGAACCGTCCGTCAGCCGGGAGCAGGCCGGCCGGGATCGAAATGTCCGGGATCTCGCTGGTCACGGTCTGTCACGCTAGCGTCGCCCTTCGACCCTCCGATCCGGCCGCTGTCCGAGGACCGACCCGCCATGACACCGACCCACCAGCGCATCGCCGCCCGTGTGGCGGCCATCACCGAATCCGCCACCCTCGCCGTCGACGCCCGGGCCAAGGCGTTGAAGGCCGCCGGCGAGTCGGTCATCGGCTTCGGAGCGGGCGAGCCGGACTTCCCGACCCCGCCTCACATCGTCGAGGCCGCGGTCGAGGCCTGCCGGGACCCTCGCAACCACCGCTACACCCCGGCAGGAGGCTTGCCCGAGCTGAAGGAGGCAATCGCGGTCAAGACCCGGCGCGACTCGGGGTTGGCGATCTCCTCCGACCAGGTCCTGGTGACCAACGGTGGCAAGCACGCGGTCTACAACGCGCTCACCACGCTGCTCGACCCTGGCGACGAGGTGCTGCTCCCCGCGCCCTACTGGACCACCTACCCCGAGCCGATCGCGCTCGCGGGAGCGAGAGCCGTGGTGCTCCCCACCGACGAGTCAACCGGTTTCCGGGTCACCGTGGAGCAGCTCGACGCGGCCTGCACCGAGGCCACCAAGGCGCTGCTGTTCGTCTCCCCGTCGAACCCGACCGGGGTGGTCTATCCCGAAAGCGAGGTGCGAGCCATCGGCGAGTGGGCGCTCGAGAAGGGCATCTGGGTGGTCACCGACGAGATCTACGAGCACCTCACCTTCGGCGAGCACCGCTTCGCGTCGATGCCCGCGTTGGTGCCGGAGCTGGCGGAGCGTTGCGTGGTGCTCAACGGCGTGGCCAAGACCTACGCGATGACCGGTTGGCGGGTGGGCTGGATGATCGGCCCGACCGACCTCATCGCTGCGGCCACCAACTTCCAGTCGCACGTCACCTCCAACGTGGCCAACGTCAGCCAGCGAGCCGCGCTCGCCGCGGTCGCCGGTGACCTCGATGCGGTGGCCGAGATGCGGGCCGCGTTCGAGCGTCGGAGCCGCACGATCCATCGGATGCTCAACGAGATCCCCGGCGTCACGGCCATCGAGCCCCAGGGCGCGTTCTACGCCTTCCCGTCGATGCGGGGGGTGCTGGGCAGGACGATCGCCGGTCGCCAGCCCGCCACCACGCTCGACCTGGCCGAGCTGATCCTGGAGGAGGCCAAGGTGGCGATCGTGCCCGGCGAGGCCTTCGGCGCGCCCGGCTATGCCCGGCTCTCATTCGCGCTGAGCGACGACGACCTGGTCGAAGGGGTGTCGCGCATCGGCGCGCTGCTCGCCACTGCGACGTAGCGATGACCCGGCTCCTGCCCTACGGTTCCTGGCCCTCGCCGATCTCGGCCGGCCTGATCGTCGAGCACGCGGTGTCGATCGGCGAGGTGGCCGTCGGCACCGACGACGTGTGGTGGTCGGAGCTGCGCCCCCAGGAGGGAGGACGGGTCGCGGTCGTCCGCCACCGCCCGGGCGGCGAGCAGCTCGACGTGCTCCCAGAGGGCTGGTCGGCGCGCACCCGGGTGCACGAGTACGGCGGGGGAGCGTGGTGGCTCCACGACGATGCCCTGTTCTTCGCCAACTGGGCCGACCAACGGCTGTACCGGCTCGACGGTCACGGCTCGCCGCGCCCGCTGACCCCCGAGCCGCCCCGCCCGGGAGCTGACCGCTACGCGGACGGGCGGGTCACGGTCGACGGACGGTTCGTCGTCTGCGTCCGGGAGCGCCACCGGGATGGCGCGGAGCCGGTGAACGAGCTGGTGGCGCTGGACGCGCACGACGGCGGCGAGCCGGCCGTGCTGGTGTCCGGCCCGGACTTCGTGTCCTTCCCCCGCCTCAGCCCGGACGGCCGGCGGCTGTGTTGGACCCAGTGGAACCACCCCGACATGCCCTGGGATGCCACGGAGCTGTGGGTGGCCGAGCTCGAGGAGCGGAGCGGCTCCCTCGCCCTCGCCGGGGCGCGGCCGGTGGCGGGCGGTCCCGGTGAGTCGATCTTCCAACCCGAGTGGGTGGCGGACGGGTCGTTGTTGTTCGCGTCGGATCGCAACGACTGGTGGAACCTCTACCGGCTGCCCGCGGCCCACCTCGACGCCACCACCGACTCGGGCTCTCCCCCCGAGGCGGAGGCGGTGGTGGTCGTCGATGGCGACATCGGGGTCCCGCAGTGGGTGTTCGGCCTGTCCCGCTACGCCCCGCTCGCCGATGGCCGTCTGCTGGTGGCCTGTGCCCGGGACGGGGTCGACCACCTGCTGGTGGCCGAGCAGACCGCCGGCGGCTGGGTTACCCACCCGCTCGACACCCCGTTCACTGCCATCTCCGCGGTGCACGCCTTCGGCGAGGGAGCGGTGCTGGTGGGCGCATCGTTCACCGTGGAGCCCTCCGTGGTGGTCGCCAGCATCCCCGCCGGCGGCGGCTCGATCGACGTGGCGCACCTGCGACCGCCGCGCCGGCTCGGTGTCGACGAGCGGTGGTTCTCGGTCCCCGAACCGGTGACGTTCCCGACAGCGGACGGCGAGCAGGCCCACGCGCTGCTGTACCGCCCGACGAACCTGGAGGTGCGCGCGCCCGACGGCGAGCGCCCGCCGCTGGTGGTGATCAGCCACGGCGGCCCCACCGCCGCGGCCCGACCGCAGCTCAACCTCACCATCCAGTACTGGACGTCGCGTGGCCTCGCGGTGGCCGACGTCAACTACCGGGGCAGTTCGGGATATGGGCGCCGCTACCGGGAGGCGCTCGCCGGCCGGTGGGGGATCGCGGACGTCGAGGACTGCACGGCGGTGGCCTCGTTCCTGGCAGCCCGCGGTGACGTCGCCGCCGATCGGCTGGCCATCCGGGGCTCGAGTGCCGGGGGGTTCACGACCCTGTGCGCGCTCGCCTTCCACGACGTCTTCGATGCCGGGGCGAGCCTGTACGGCGTCAGCGACCTCGAAGCCCTGGCCCGTGACACCCATAAGTTCGAGTCCCGCTACCTGGACCGGCTGGTGGGCCCGTATCCGGCGGCGAGAGACCGGTACGTGGAGCGCTCGCCGATCCATCATGCCGACCGGATCGGGTGCCCGGTTATCGTCTTCCAAGGGTTGGAGGACGAGATCGTGCCGCCCGACCAGGCGGAGGTGCTGGTGGCGGCGCTTCGGGCCAAGGGTCTCCCGGTGGCCTACCTGGCCTTCGAGGGCGAGCAGCACGGGTTCCGCCGGGCGGAGACCATCGAGCGCGTCCTCGAGGCGGAGCTGTACTTTTACGGCCGGGTGCTCGGCTTCGACCTCGCCGACCCGGTCGAACCGGTCGAGATCGAGAACCTCTGACGTTCCGTCCACCCGCCGGCCGGCGGGGGAGCGAGCGGGGGCAGGACATGACCGACGATCCCGCGTACGACGCGATCGCTCGATTCGTCACCGAGCGCGAAGCCCGCCGAGCGGTGGAGTCCCTCGTGGGGCACGGCATCGGCGCGACCTGGGAGCCGACCCCGGTGCCCGACCCCGACACCGGGCGGCAGACCTTCACCTTGCTGGTCGTGCCCGGTGACGGCTCGCGCGCCCGGGAGATCCTGGGGTTGCCGCCGGTCGCCGGGGAGCAGGTCACCGGGCGGCGCAAGCTGCCCCAGTGGGCGTACGTCGTGGGGATCTTCGTGGCCGCGCTGATCATCCTGCCGACCATCGCCTTCTTCGTGAGCTACAAGCTGGCCGGCGGCTGAGACCCGTCGCGATCGGGTGCTCACGATCACCACGGAGCGCATTGGCGGGTGCGGCCGCCCACCGGACAGGATGGCGCCATGGCCCGCATCCTGGTGACCGAGACCATCGCCGAGGGCGGCCTCGAACGGCTGCGAGCGGCCGGGCACGAGGTCGACGTGCGGTCGCCCTCCTCCGCCGAGGAGCTGCTGGAACTGGTGCGTGGCGCCCAGGCGCTGATCATCCGGTCCGCGACCCAGGTCACCGCCGAGGTGCTCGAGGCGGGCTCGGAGCTCGTGGTGGTGGGACGGGCCGGCATCGGCCTGGACAACGTCGACGTCGCCGCGGCCACCGAGCGGGGCGTGATGGTCGTCAACGCACCCCAGTCGAACGTCCTGTCGGCCGCCGAGCACACGATGGCGCTGCTCCTCGCGCAGGCACGGAACATCCCTCAGGCGAACGCGGCGCTGAAGGAAGGGCGCTGGGAGCGCTCGCGCTGGACGGGGGTGGAGCTCTCGGACAAGACGCTCGGCATCGTCGGCCTGGGCCGCATCGGCAAGCTGGTGGCGCAGCGGGCCCTGGCGTTCGGCATGCGCCTCGTGGCCTACGACCCATTCGTCTCGGCGGAGCGGGCCCGCCAGCTCAGCGTGGAGCTGCTCGAGCTCGACGAGCTGATGGCGGTCGCCGACTTCGTGACCCTGCACGTGGCCAAGACACCCGAGACCGTCGGGCTGATCGACGCCGCCCGGCTGGAGAAGGCCAAGCCCGGCATCCGCATCATCAACGTCGCCCGGGGCGGCATCGTCGACGAAACGGCCCTCGCGGAGGCCATCCGCTCGGGCCACGTGGCGGGAGCGGCGCTCGACGTGTTCGACACCGAGCCCTGCACCGAGTCACCGCTGTTCGAGCTGCCCAACGTCGTCGTCACGCCGCATCTCGGTGCGAGCACCCACGAGGCGCAGGACAAGGCCGGCGACACCATCGCCGAGCAGGTCGTGCTGGCGCTCGCCGGTGACTTCGTGCCCTTCGCGGTCAACGTCAGCGCAGCCGAGGCCTCCGAGACGGTGCGGCCGTTCCTGCCGATGGCCGAGCGGCTGGGCGAGCTGTTCGCCTCGCTGTCCGGCCTCGCCGGATCGCTGGAGATCGAGTATCAGGGCCAGATCGCCGGCTACGACACGCGGATCCTCACCCTGGCGGTGCTCAAGGGGTTCTTCGGCCGTGTGAGCGACCAGCCGGTGTCGTACGTGAACGCTCCGGCCCTCGCGGAAGAGCGGGGCATCGAGGTGCGCGAGTCGTCCACGACCACCTCGCACGACTACGTGAACCTCATCGCCCTGCGGGGTGGTGGCCATGCGCTGGCCGGCACGCTGGTGGGCCTCAAGGGCGAGCCGCGGATCGTGATGGTCGACGACCACACGGTCGACGTGCCGCCGGCCCGCCACATGCTGGTGGTGCGCAACGAGGACCGCCCCGGCATGATCGGGGTGGTCGGCACGGCGCTCGGCCGGGCGGGCATCAACATCGCCGACATGGACGTGGGCCGCTCCGCCGAGGGGGTACCGGCGCTGATGGTGCTGGCCACCTCCCAGAGCGTCCCGGTCGAGGTCCAAGAGGAGCTGCGGGCCGCGGGCGGGATCATCTCGGTGCATGCGGTCGACCTGTCCTAGCCGGCGGTCGTGCCCGGCGATGTCGCCGGCCAGTGGCGCTAGGTGACGGTGATCGTCACTTGGCCGCCGGGGTGCACGGTGCAGGCACCCTGGTAGACGCCCGCCCGGTCGAAGCGGTGGACGAGCTCCTCGCCGGCCCGAACCGCGAAGGGACCGACCTCGTGGGTCCGGTCGTCGTCGTTGCGGACCACGAAGGTGGTGCCCACCTTCAGGCGCAGATCGGTCGGGATGAGCTCGACCGGCTGGCCCGCGTCGATCTGGCGGCCGGTGCCGGCGGGGATCACCACTCGGTACTCGCTCGGCCGGTCACCGAGCACCACCGCCGCGACACCGACCGCCGCCAGGACCATCAGCACCGCCCCGGCGGCCATCATCGCCCACACCACGAGCGCGGGGGAGCGACCGGGCCGCGGCTCGGAGCTGGCGACTTCAGGATGGTCGTTCACGCCGACGCTCCCTCGAGCAGGAGGCGCAGGTCGTGGGCCATGTCCTCTGGTGGTGTGCCGAACGGCCACTCGACGAGCACCGTGCCGCCGGTGTCGACCACGTAGGTGGTGGCGCTGTGGGCCACCTCCACCGTGCCGTCCGGGAGGCGATCCACCCGCGATGACGCACCGAACGCCTGCTCCGCGGCGCGCAGCGTCTCCAGGTCGGTGGTGCGGATCGCGTGGTAGCGGTCGGCGAAGGAGGCCAGGTAGGCCGAGAGGCGCTCGGGAGCGTCCCGCTCGGGGTCGACGGTGATCATCGCCAGGTCGATCCGTCGGCCGTCGCCACCGAGCAGCTCCCGCGCGGCGCGCAGGTCGGCCAGGGTGGTGGGGCAGACGTCCGGGCAGCTCGTGTAGCCGAAGTACACCACGAGCAGCTCGCCCGGGGCCGACCGGAAGCGGAAGGTGTCACCGGTGCCGCCGACGGTCGCATCGGGCAGACTGATCGAGCCCACCTCGAGCGGGGTGGCGCGGGTGATGCCGAGCAGCTCGGTCGAGTCGGTCCTGCCCGGTCCGGCCCTCTCATCGGACCCACAGCTCATCAGGGTCGTGGTGAGGGCCAGTGCGATCATCCCCACGAGGAGGGATCGCCAGCGCCGAGTCGGGTAGGAGGGCATGGGAGGCATTCTGGCTGCTGGTGGGGCGGCAGGGAGGCCGGGATCCGAGATCGGGCCGATGGTCCGGTGTGAGAGGGGACCAAGGTCCCACGAGTGGCGGGCCAGGAGCCTTGTTCGGTGCGATCGGGTGGTGCGCTCGGGCTCCTGGCGGCGAGAATCACGGCGCCTCGTCCCCCGAAGACCCCGGATCTCGAGCACAGGAGTCGCCGAATGACGTCGATCCGCCTTCCTCTCGCCGCAGCAGGCCTGGCCCTCGCCGCCGCCAGCTTCGTGACCGGTTGTGGCAAGGACGAGACCGGTACCACCGCCGCGACCACGACCACCGCTGCCATTGCTGCCCCTCCGGTGGTGTCGGACGCGTGGTGTCGCACGTCGCCCATGGTCGCCGACGCCGGCGCCTGCTACCTGGTGATCAGCAACAGCTCCAGCGAGGCGGCCCGGCTGGTGGGCGCCTCCGTGCCGCCCTCGATCGCGGGGAAGGCCGAGCTCCACGAGACGGTGCAGGTCGGCGGCATGGAGGGCTCGGGCACCACGACTGGGGCTGGCATGGGGAGCAGTTCACCCGGCGGGACCATGGCCGGCAACATGCCCGACACCACCATGAGCGGCGGCATGATGCAGATGCGCGAGGTCGACGCCATCGAGGTGCCGGCCGGGGGCACCGTCGAGCTGAAGCCCGGTGGCTACCACGTCATGTTGCTGGAGCTGGCCGAGCCCCTGACGGAGGGAACGATGGTTCCGCTCACCCTGCGGTTCGAAGGCTTCGACCCCGTGGTGGTCGAGGCGGAGGTGCGCTCCGGCTGACGCCGACCACCTGAGCCGGTCATCGAGCACGCTGGCTCGCGGCGGTGAGCACCGAGCCGGGAGCCAGCGTGCTCGACGGCGTCAGTTGTTCGAGGGAGCGGCCTCCTCGACCGCGCTGACCTCGGCATCGCTCGGGGCGTCGCTCGCGGCCTCGCCGTTCGTGGCCTCCGTGCCCACCTCGCTCGTGCTCAGGCTCTGCTCATTCGCGGAGCCGGCCGGCGTCTCGGTCGACAGCGGTGGCCACGGCTCGAGCGACGCGGGGACCTCGGGCGGCGCGGTGAGCTTCTTCACCACGACGGCGATGCCCACACCGACGGCGGCGATGAGACCCAGCTTGAACGTGATGCGGAACACCTTACGGATCATGGCGACCTCCTGGCCGGTGGTGACGATGGTTGGCAGCCCTGGACAGCGGCGATGGCGCGAACGTTGGCGCCGCGGTTCCCGCCGGGTACCGTACCCAACGCCGCCCGAGCATGCTCGGGCGCAACGTGCTTGACGGTCCTCGCCACCGCTGACACCATGGTCCCCGCTATGCAGATCCACATCGTCGTCGAGGAGCTTCTCCTTCGGTAGGGCGAGCGCCCCACATAGGTGCTCGCCGAGCCTCCTGCGCCCACGGGCCAGGGGGTTTTTTGTTTGTTCGGCGGGGCTCCTCCCGGTGGCCGGCCGCCGTCCCGATCAACCCGAGCCACGAGCGAAAGGCACAGACCCATGAGCAACAGCGACCAGGTGATCATCTTCGACACCACGCTGCGCGACGGTGAGCAGTCGCCCGGGATCTCCCTCGACCAGGGCGAGAAGCTCGAGATCGCGGAGCAGCTCGCTCGGCTCGGTGTCGACGTCATCGAGGCCGGGTTCCCGGTGGCCAGCCAAGGTGACTTCGAGGCCGTCCAGGCGATCGCCCGGTCGGTGCGCGGCCCGGTGATCTGCGGACTGTCGCGCACCGCGCTGGCCGACATCGACCGGTGCTGGGAGGCGATCCAGGATGCGGAGCGGGCGCGGATCCACACCTTCATCGCCACCAGCGAGATCCACATGCGCAACAAGCTGCGGATGACCCCCGAGCAGGTGAAGCAGGAAGCGGCCCGCGCCGTCGCTCACGCCCGCTCCTACACCGACGACGTGGAGTTCTCACCGGAGGACGCGTCCCGCTCGGACTTCGACTTCATGTGCGAGGTGCTCCAGGTGGCGGTCGACAACGGGGCCACGACCCTGAACATCCCCGACACCGTCGGCTACGGCATCCCCGAGGAGTACGCCGCCCGGCTGCGAGCGGTGCGCGAGAAGGTCTCGGGCGACTACGTGATCTCCACCCACTGCCATGACGACCTCGGGCTGGCGGTGGCGAACTCGCTGGCGGGGGTGCATGCCGGGGCCCGCCAGGTCGAATGCACGATCAACGGGATCGGCGAGCGCGCCGGCAACGCGGCCATGGAGGAGGTCGTGATGGCCCTGCGCACCCGGCCCGACTACTTCGGTGGAGTGGACACCCGCATCCGGGCGGAGGAGCTGGCCCGCACCAGCCGGCTGGTGAGCCGGCTCACCGGCTACCCGGTGCAGTACAACAAGGCGGTCGTCGGCCGGAACGCCTTCGCCCACGAGTCGGGTATCCACCAGGACGGGGTGCTCAAGGAACGCACCACCTACGAGATCATCGACCCCAGCGCGGTGGGCGCGGGCGGCAGCCAGATCGTGCTCGGCAAGCACTCCGGCCGCCATGCCTTCGCCGACACGCTGAAGAAGATGGGCTACGACCTGCACGGCGACGCGCTGAACCAGGCGTTCACCCGGTTCAAGGAGCTCGCCGATCGCAAGGTGCAGCTCACCGACGCCGATCTGGAGGCGCTGGTGGCGGAGGAGATCGGCGACACCGTGCGCTACGCCTTCCAGCTGGTGTCGGTCGACTGCCACGGGGGCACCAACACCACGCCCACCGCGACGGTCGTGCTCGACCACGGGGGCGAGAAGCTGGAGGCCACCGCCCACGGTGACGGCATGGTCGAAGCCGCCTGCACCGCCATCAAGCAGGCCACGGGCATCTCGGGGCGGCTCACCGACTACTCGGTCACCTCGGTGACCGGTGGTGTGGACGCGCTGGCCGACGTGGCGCTGCGCTTCGAGGTGGACGGCGTGGCGATGCCGGGTCGCGGCCTGTCGACCGACGTGGTGGAGGCCTCGGCCCGGGCCTTCCTCAACGCCATCAACCGCATCGTGCGGGTGCGTGACACCGGCGATGACCGGACCGCGGTCGACCGCCCGGGCTCGTTGCGCGGCGTGTGATGCCGTGACCCTGCGGGTCGCCGACCGGCTCCGTTGGCCGGCGCGACCCGCAGGGTCACGGGTAGGGCACCCAGGCCAGATCGGCGAAGGTGGCGAGGTCGCTGACCTTCACCCCTGCCTCAGAGAAGCTCAGCAGCATCCCACGCACCACCGCCGTCCGGGTGACGGGTGAGCCTCCTCCCGTCCCGTCCAGCGGAGGGGACGGAATCGGCTCAGGTGCGATGCACGCAGCCCCGGGTGGGCACCCCCGGCTCGCCCACCCCCCAGCGCGGGGAGCGACCGAGGGGTGTACCAACCGGCCGCGCTCGCTGATGCCGGCCCGCTGGACCACGAACCCGATGGCACCCACGAACGGTCCGGCGAGCGACCCGTCGACGCCGACGTCGTAGCCGGTGACGGGCACGACCGCCAGCGAGTCGGAGGGCCACCACAAGAAGGCGTGGTGGTCGTGCTCGGCGAGGGAGAACGATCCAGGCATCGTCGTCTTCTGCAGTTGGGCGGGCGCCGCCGGGTCGGACACGTCGAACAGCGAGAGCTGCAGACCGGTCACCCGGCCCTCGAGCGTGGCGTCCTGGCCGATGCCGACCAGCAGGCCGTCGCCGATCGGGTGCAGGTACGAGGAGTACCCGGGGATCTTCAGCTCCCCGGCGACCCGTGGCTCGGTCGGTTCGCCCAGGTCGATGGTGTAGAGGGGGTCGGTCCGGCGGAAGGTGACCACGTAGCCCGTGCGACCGATGAAGCGCACCGAGTGGATCTCCTCGCCCCGGCCGAGACCCCCGACCTTGCCGATCGGCTGCAGCTCCGCGCCGACCTGGCGCAGCACGGTCACCGTGCTCTGGGTGGTCGCTGGTGGCCATGCCCGGTCCGGCCCGGTGGGGGCGGAGGTCACGGCCGGGGTGTCGCTCGTGGCGACGGTCTCGGTGGCCGCGACCCGCAGGTCGCCGTCGAGCTCGGAGAGGGAGAACTGGTCGAGCAGCTGGCCGGCGACCTCGCCCGAGGCCACGTAGGTCGCGGGCTTGCGGCCCTGGATGTCGAACTTGTGGATGGCGGTGGCCGGCCGGCTGCCGGGGTCCTCTGCCGGCCAGGTGGTCGTGGTCACGTAGAGCGACGCCGGTGAGGCGTACACGATCTCGCCCCCGCCGAGCACGCTGGTGGTCTCGTCCACCGCGAGCGCGTCGTCCCGGAGATCCACCGACAGCACGTTGACCATCCCCAGGCCCCCAGGATCGGGTGGCGCCTGCACGGATGCGCAGTCCACCATCGGGCCCTCGTCGATCACCGCGCCGCGGGGGTCGCGGATCGTGTACCGGGGCAGCCAGTCCTCGGCACTGGTCCGGGCGATCACCTCGCGGTTGGTGCGTTCGGCCGCAGCCGTCCCCCGTTCGTTCGTGGGGTGGACGAAGCCGAGCTGGGGGGGCGACGAGGAGGTGACGACCCGGACCATCCCGTCCACGGCGCGGGCATCGGCGAGGGTGCCCTGCAGCTCGGCCGAGCCCAGGATCGCCATCGCCGCGGGATCGGACACGTCGACCAGCGTGAGTTGGGTCTCGGCATCGACCGGCAGCGCGGCCTCCTCGAGCTCGGTGCTCGCCGGGTAGGGGCCGTAGGCGCTCGTGAGCACCAGCGCCCGATCGCCGTCGACCAGCAACCGGCCACCCCCTCCGGGCAGGGCGAGGGAGCCCACCAGTCTGGGCGGTCCGCCCGAGAGGTCGAAGGCCCAGAGGGCGCCGGCGGCGACGGTGAGGAGTCGCTCGCCGTCGGTCTTCACCACGTCGGGCTCGTCGACCCCTTCCTCCTGCAGGTTCGTACCACCCCACGCCGAGTTGGCGTCCGCATCGCGGCTCGTGGCCTCGGGCAGTGCGGCGCCGGCGGAGGCCCGGTCCTCGATCGCGCCGCCGACCGGCCCGAGCTGGGCCGAGAATCCGAGCGCGTCGCTGGCGAGGTGCTGCGTGGCCAGGGTCTGCACCGCGTCGACGAACGCGTCGCAGCCGTCGTAGGCCACCAGGGCGACCGCTGGGAGGGCCACCCCTGGCGGGGACGTGGGCGCCGGCCGCCCGGCGGCCCCGGGCCCACCCGTGCAGGCGGCCGCCAGCGCGACGACCAGGAGGGCGATGGCGCCGGGTCGGAGCGTGGCTCGCATGTGGACTCCCCTCTCGGGCCCGCCGCGGGCCCGCCTCGTCTCTCCGCCTGCTTGGACGCCGGGGGGGACGATGCAGTTCCCGCCTGCGTGAGGTTCGCCGGAAACCGGTAGAAAGGTGCCATGCCGAGGGAGGGGGCGGACGCAGCGCTCACCGGCTCGGTCTGGACCGACGGCGACTTCCGGTCGCTCACCGATGCCGCTCCGATCGGCATCGTGGTCGACGACCGGCACGGGCACACGATCTACCGCAACCCGGCCGCGGGCGCGCTGCTCGACGGGCATGGCGGCGACGGTGACTGGCGCTCGGGCGCACTCGCCGAGTACCGGCCGGTCCTCGATGCCATGGTCGAGGCTGCCCGGGAACGGGGCGCGGTGAGCAACACGATCGCTGCGTTCGGGCGCCCGGGCGAGCCGGCCCGCTGGTTGCGGGTGAAGGTGGCGCCGCAGGCCGGCAGCGGCTGGGCACCGCGCACCGGGGGCGTCATCGCCATCTTGGAGGACGTGACGGCGGAGATGGACGCCCGGGCGGAGACCGAACGCCTCACGCACATGCTCGATGCCACCTCGGACTACGTGGCCGTGTTCCGGCCGTCGGGGGAGATCCTCTACCTGAACGAGACCACCCGAGCTGCGCTCGAGCGGCTCCGGGAGCAGGGCGGCAATGGTGAGCTGGTGGAGCTCATCGACGAGTCCGGCCGGGAGGCCTTCGTGCGGGAAGCGCTCGAGGTCCTCGCGGATGCCGACACCTGGCGGGGCGAGCTCCTGCTCGACGTGGGCGGGGACCGCAAGGTGCCCGTGTCGGCCCTCGCCGTGGCTCGCCACGACCGCCAGGGTCGCCTCGAGTGGATCTCGTTGCTCGCCCGGGACATCACCGACCTGAAGGAAGCCGAGGCCAGGCTGCGCGACCTCGCGACCCGAGACACGCTCACCGGTCTCGCGAACCGGTCGTTGGCCAGCGACCGCTTGGCGCAGGCGGTGGCGCGCCACAAGCGCTCGGGTCAGGGCGTGGCCGTGCTGTTCTGCGACCTCGACGGGTTCAAGGCCATCAACGACGCCAACGGGCACGCCGCCGGCGACCTGGTCCTCCAGGAGGTGGCCCGCCGCCTGAACTCGGTCACCCGGGCGACCGACACCGTGGCCCGGGTGGGAGGCGACGAGTTCGTGATCGTGTGCGAGGGGCTCGTGGACCGTGACGCGCTGGCGGAGCTGGCCGACCGGGTGATCAGCGCGGTCTGCGAGCCCGTCCCCCTCGGAGGCGGCGTGTCGGTCGTCGTCGGGATCTCGGTGGGCGTGGCGGTGGTGAGCGACACCGGTGAGGAGGCCGATGCCGATCGGCTGCTCACCCGGGCCGACACCGCCATGTACCGGGCCAAGGCCCACGGCGGGCGGAGCTACCGCATCGACCTCGGGATGAGCTAGCTCGTCCTGTCCGGGGGTCCTGTTGACAGGTGGACCCTGTGGAGGGTGTCAGTTTGTCTGTCGGGCTTTGAGGGTGTCGAGCATGTGTTTGGGTGTGCGGCCGGCCATGTAGTTGCTGTGGTTCGGACGC